>NZ_JAKTIM010000018.1:0-381480 GCF_027855455.1 Acinetobacter sp. AOR01_HL
AGGAAGATCATCATGGCTAAAGCCAAGTTTGAACGTAATAAACCACACGTAAACGTGGGTACAATCGGTCACGTTGACCATGGTAAAACAACTTTAACTGCTGCGATTGCAACAATTTGTGCAAAAACTTACGGCGGTGAAGCGAAAGATTACTCACAAATCGACTCAGCACCTGAAGAAAAAGCACGTGGTATTACAATTAATACATCACACGTAGAATACGATTCTCCAACTCGTCACTACGCACACGTTGACTGCCCAGGCCACGCCGACTACGTTAAAAACATGATCACTGGTGCTGCTCAGATGGACGGCGCGATCCTTGTATGTGCTGCAACTGACGGTCCAATGCCACAAACTCGTGAGCACATCCTTCTTTCTCGTCAGGTAGGTGTACCTTACATCATCGTATTCTTAAACAAATGCGACCTTGTTGATGACGAAGAATTACTTGAATTAGTAGAAATGGAAGTACGTGAACTTCTTTCTACTTATGACTTCCCAGGTGATGACACTCCAGTAATCCGTGGTTCAGCTCTTGCAGCGCTTAACGGTGAAGCTGGTCCTTACGGTGAAGAATCAGTTCTTGCTCTTGTAGCAGCACTTGACTCTTACATCCCAGAGCCAGAGCGTGCAATCGACAAAGCATTCTTGATGCCAATCGAAGACGTATTCTCAATTTCTGGTCGTGGTACAGTAGTAACAGGCCGTGTTGAAGCTGGTATCATCAAAGTTGGTGAAGAAGTAGAGATCGTTGGTATTAAAGATACAGTTAAAACAACTGTAACTGGCGTAGAAATGTTCCGTAAACTTCTTGACGAAGGCCGTGCAGGTGAGAACTGTGGTATCTTACTTCGTGGTACTAAGCGTGAAGAAGTACAACGTGGTCAAGTACTTGCTAAACCAGGTACAATCAAGCCGCACACTAAATTCGACGCAGAAGTATACGTACTTTCTAAAGAAGAAGGTGGTCGTCACACTCCATTCTTAAATGGTTACCGTCCACAGTTCTACTTCCGTACAACTGACGTAACTGGTGCGATCCAGTTGAAAGAAGGCGTTGAAATGGTAATGCCAGGTGACAACGTTGAAATGTCAGTAGAATTAATCCACCCAATCGCAATGGACCCAGGTCTACGTTTTGCGATCCGTGAAGGTGGTCGTACTGTAGGTGCTGGTGTTGTTGCTAAAGTAACTGCATAAGCATAATATAGTGACGAATTACGTCTCAAGTTGAGAGCTTTGGCTCTCAACTTGCTTTATAGGTCAGTAGTTCAATTGGTAGAGCGTCGGTCTCCAAAACCGAATGTTGGGGGTTCGAGTCCCTCCTGACCTGCCATATTTTGAAATAAAAAGCTTGATGCTGGCTTAGTTGTTCATATAATAAGTCGCGAGTTCTACGACGAGTACAAAAATGTCGAATGATAAATCGCGTGACGCATTGAGCGACGCGCCAATTCCTCAAAGAAATAATTCTGCTGAAGTTGTTCGTTCTGGTTCGCCTTTAGATATCGTTCTATGGGTGATAGCAATTGCATTATTGCTCTCGGCTACCATGGTGAATCAGCATTTACCAGCGTATTGGGCCCCTGCAAATGATGTTTGGGTGCGCGTTGGGGTAATTTTTGCTTGTATCGTTGTGGCTTTAGGTTTATTATACGCCACCCATCAAGGTAAAGGCTTCGTTCGTTTGCTGAAAGATGCACGAGTCGAATTGCGTCGAGTAACTTGGCCAACAAAACAAGAAACAGTCACAACATCGTGGCAGGTTCTATTGGTTGTAGTTGTTGCATCATTAGTTTTATGGTGTTTTGACTATGGTTTGGGTTGGTTAATTAAGTTGATTATCGGGTAAAAGAGCTATGAAACGTTGGTACATTATTCATGCCTATTCTGGTTATGAAAAACAAGTGATGCGTTCACTTAAAGAACGAATCCAGCGTAGCGCTGTTGCCGATAGCTTTGGTGATGTCCTTGTTCCTACCGAAGAAGTGGTAGAAATGAAGGATGGTAAGAAGCGTAAATCTGAGCGTAAATTCTTTCCTGGCTATGTGTTAGTTGAAATGGAAATGAATGACGATACTTGGCACATTGTTAAAGAGTGTCCAAAAGTATTAGGTTTTATTGGTGGTACACCTGAAAAACCTGCGCCAATCACTCAACGTGAAGCAGATGCGATTCTTGCGCGTGTACGTAATACTGGTGAAGCCCCACGTCCTAAGACGATGTTTGAGCCAGGTGAAGAATTACTTGTTATTGACGGTCCATTCACAGACTTTAAAGGTGTGGTGGAAGAGGTTCAATACGATAAGTCACGTTTAACGTTGACGATTAACGTGTTTAATCGACCAACTCAGGTTGAACTCGAATTTCGCCAAGTCGAAAAAACGATTTAATCTTAATTGGTTGAAAAGCGCCCGATTTTATCGGGCATTGTTGTTGTAACAGTATTGTTACGTAGAAATTGGGGAGCCTAACGGCGTTTGTACCCAGAGGTATTTAAAATGGCTAAGAAGATTGACGGCTATATCAAGCTGCAAGTTCCAGCTGGTAAAGCAAATCCATCTCCACCGATTGGTCCTGCACTAGGTCAACGTGGTGTAAACATCATGGCATTCTGTAAAGAATTCAATGCTGCTACACAAAAAGTTGAACCAGGTCTTCCAATCCCTGTAGTGATTACTGTGTACAACGACAAGTCGTTCACATTCATCATGAAAACTCCTCCAGCTTCTATTCTTCTTAAGAAAGCTGCTGGTATCCAAAAGGGTTCATCTGTACCTAACAAAACTAAAGTTGGTAAGTTGACTCGTGCTCAATTAGAAGAAATCGCGACTACTAAAGAACCAGACTTAACTGGTGCTGACTTAGACGCGCGTGTTCGTACCATCGCTGGTTCTGCACGTTCTATGGGCTTGGAAGTGGAGCTATAAGACATGGCAAAGTTAACTAAACGTCAAAAAGCCATTGCTGCTGCTGTTGAAGCGAACAAAGTTTACACTTTGGAAGAAGCAGTACAGGTTCTTAACAGCTTGCCTGCTGCAAAGTTCAAAGAATCTTTAGACATCTCTGTAAACCTTGGCGTAGATCCACGTAAATCTGATCAGGTTGTTCGTGGTGCGACTACATTACCTGCAGGTACTGGTAAAACTGTACGTGTAGCTGTATTTGCTCAAGGCGCGCAAGCAGAAGCTGCGAAAGAAGCTGGTGCTGATGTTGTAGGTTTTGATGACCTTGCTGAAAGCATCCAAGGTGGAAACCTTGACTTTGATGTTGTAATCGCTGCTCCTGACGCTATGCGTGTTGTTGGTAAGCTCGGTACAATTCTTGGTCCACGTGGTTTAATGCCAAACCCTAAAGTTGGTACTGTAACTCCTGACGTTGCTGGCGCTGTTAAAAACGCTAAATCTGGTCAGGCACGTTACCGTGTAGACAAAGCGGGTATTATTCACGCTGCGATTGGTCAAGTTG
This sequence comes from Acinetobacter sp. AOR01_HL, assembly GCF_027855455.1. Taxonomy (NCBI): domain Bacteria; kingdom Pseudomonadati; phylum Pseudomonadota; class Gammaproteobacteria; order Moraxellales; family Moraxellaceae; genus Acinetobacter; species Acinetobacter sp. AOR01_HL. The sequence goes on from NZ_JAKTIM010000018.1 coordinate 3,472, forward strand.
GCTTTGATGCTGCTGCAATCCGTCAAAACGTTGAAACTTTAGTTGCTGACTTGAAAAAGTTAAAACCTGCAACTTCTAAAGGTGTATACATCAAGAAGATCACTTTGAGCTCAACTATGGGTCCTGGTCTTACTGTTGATGTAAACAACGTTTCTAACTAAGTTTTAACTTGGTTAAGTAAAGAATTTTAAAGTCCTGATGAGGATTAAGTATAAAACAGAAAAGTTATTTCTGCTTTTGCTTCGGTAGAGTAAAGCTTTATCTATTACTTATCAGGCGGACTTTGAATTGATAAATGAGAATTTATCAGCGTCAAAGACCTCAGGCGAAAAGACGTTATTTTCGAATAGCGATTTTCTTAATAAACCAGCCTGCGTAGACGCGGTGGTGTGATTTGTTCCTCCTCCGCGTGTAAGTCGAAAGACTTACGAACTGGGAGTGTGCCCATTGGGTACATAAATCACCTTAGGAGGTTTTACAATGGCTCTTCTTATTGAAGACAAAAAACAGATCGTTGCAGAAGTAAGTGAAGTTGCTTCTAAAGCGTTTGCAGCCGTTGTTGCTGACTATCAAGGTTTAAGCGTAGAGCAATTAACAACACTTCGTGTTGAAGCTCGTAAGCTAGGTGTAACTACACGTATTGTACGTAACACTTTGGCTAAACGCGCATTTCAAGGTACTCAGTTTGATATCTTGAACGACAACCTTGTTGGTCCAACAATTCTAGGTTTTTCAACTTCTGAAGATGACATGGGTGCAGCTGCACGCTTGTTCGAAGAATTTGCTAAAACTAACAAAGCATTTGAATTAAAAGCTGCTGCATTTGACGGCAAAGTTTATCAAGGTGCTGATGTTAGCGTTATTGCTAATCTTCCGAACCAAGAGAAAGCGCTTACTATGCTTGCCTCTGTCCTTCAAGCTCCTATTTCGAAATTGGGTCGCCTCATTACAGCACTCAAAGAGAAAAACGAGTCAGAAGCTGCTTAATCAATTTTACACACCATTCAATATCCATTTGGAGTTATTCTCATGGCTTTAACTAACGAAGAAATCTTAAATGCAGTTGCTGAAAAAACTGTTCTTGAACTTGTTGAATTAATTTCTGCTTTCGAAGAGAAATTCAACGTATCTGCAGCTGCTGTAGCTGTTGCTGCTCCAGCTGGTGGCGCTGCTGCTGCTGCTGAAGAACAATCTGAATTCAACGTTGAGTTGACTTCTTTCGGTGCTAACAAAGTAGCTGTAATTAAAGCTGTTCGTGAAGCAACTGGTCTTGGTCTTAAAGAAGCTAAAGACTTAGTTGAAGGCGCTCCTCAAGTTCTTAAAGAAGGCGTTTCTAAAGAAGAAGGCGAAGAACTTAAGAAGAAACTTGAAGAAGCTGGTGCTACAGTTACACTTAAGTAATTGTAAAAGGAGTCGGTTTTTAAATCGGCTCCATAAAATGGCTGATGGCTCTTGGGTCATCAGCCTTTTTGCGTTACAATAATCGGCTCGATTTTTGTTAGTTTTGTTTGGTTTTTAGAGAAAGCCTAAATAAAATAAATAAATTCAAATGCTTACCAATATTTTTCATTTTTAAAAATATTGTTAAGCGTTTTTATACCACTAAAAATTGCAGCATTTGTAAACAGTGGTGGCCATATCGGCCTGCGTAATTCCTTCTGAGCCCGTTCTGCAGGCGGGCTTGGTTTACTTTCCGAGGACTCCAGATGGCATACTCATATACCGAAAAGAAACGGATCCGTAAGAATTTTGGTAAATTGCCCCAAGTAATGGATGCACCGTACTTATTATCGATTCAGGTCGATTCGTACAGAACATTCTTGCAAGATGGCAAATCACCAAAAAACCGCGAAGATATCGGTCTCCAAGCCGCATTTCGTTCAGTTTTTCCTATCGAAAGTTATTCTGGCAATGCTGCTTTAGAATTTGTTGAGTATAGCCTTGGTAAACCTGAGTTCGATGTACGCGAATGTATTCTTCGTGGCTCGACTTATGCGGCACCAATGCGCGTTAAAATTCGTTTGATTATTAAAGATCGCGAAACTAAATCAATTAAAGACGTACGCGAACAAGAAGTCTATATGGGTGAAATTCCACTCATGACTGAAAATGGTACCTTTGTTATCAACGGTACTGAGCGTGTAATCGTATCTCAATTACACCGTTCGCCAGGCGTATTCTTTGACCATGATAAAGGTAAGACCCACTCAAGTGGTAAAGTGTTGTATTCAGCACGTATCATTCCTTACCGTGGTTCATGGTTAGACTTCGAATTTGATGCAAAAGACTTAGTTTACGTACGTATCGACCGTCGTCGTAAATTACTTGCTACAGTTGTGTTACGTGCACTAGGTTATAACAATGAACAGATCTTGAATTTGTTCTATGAAAAAGTACCAGTGTATCTTGACATGGGTAGCTATCAAATTGACCTCGTACCTGAGCGTTTACGTGGTGAAATGGCTCAATTTGATATTACTGACAATGAAGGTAAAGTCATTGTTGAGCAAGGTAAACGTATTAATGCTCGTCACGTACGTCAAATGGAAGCTGCAGGTTTAACTAAGCTTTCAGTTCCTGATGAATACTTATATGAGCGTATCACTGCTGAAGATATTACTTTACGTGATGGTGAAGTAATTGCTGCAAATACTCTGTTAAGCCATGAAGTAATGGTGAAGTTGGCAGAAGGCGGTGTTAAGCAATTTAATATCTTGTTCACTAACGATATTGACCGTGGTTCATTCGTAGCTGATACATTACGTGCAGACTTGACGCGTGACCGTGAAGAAGCATTAGTAGAAATCTACAAAGTAATGCGTCCGGGCGAGCCACCAACAAAAGAAGCTGCTGAAAACTTATTCAATAACTTGTTCTTCTCTTCTGAACGCTATGACTTATCTCCAGTAGGTCGTATGAAGTTCAACCGTCGTTTAGGTCGTCCTTACGAAGTTGGTACTGATCAGAAGTCACGCGAAGTTGAAGGTATTTTATCGCACGAAGATATTATCGATGTATTACGTACATTGGTTGAAATCCGTAACGGTAAAGGTGAAGTCGACGATATCGACCACTTAGGTAACCGTCGTGTACGTTCTGTTGGTGAAATGACAGAGAACCAATTCCGTGTAGGTTTAGTTCGTGTTGAGCGTGCTGTTAAAGAGCGTTTAAGCCAAGCAGAAACAGATAACTTGTCTCCACAAGATTTGATTAATGCAAAACCAGTTGCTGCTGCAATCAAAGAATTCTTTGGTTCAAGCCAGTTATCTCAGTTTATGGACCAAAACAACCCATTATCTGAGATTACACATAAACGTCGTGTATCTGCGCTTGGTCCTGGTGGTTTAACACGTGAACGTGCAGGCTTCGAAGTACGTGACGTACACCAAACTCACTATGGTCGTGTTTGTCCAATTGAAACTCCTGAAGGTCCAAACATTGGTTTGATCAACTCGCTTTCTGTATATGCAAAAGCGAATGACTTCGGTTTCTTGGAAACACCATACCGCAAAGTTGTAGATGGTCGTGTAACTGATGATGTTGAATATTTATCTGCAATTGAAGAAGTAGGTACTGTTATTGCACAGGCCGACTCTGCAGTAGATAAAGATGGCAACTTAACAGAAGAATTCGTTTCTGTTCGTCATCAAGGTGAATTCGTACGTATGCCGCCTGAAAAAGTAACGCATATGGACGTTTCTGCACAGCAGGTAGTATCTGTTGCTGCATCACTTATTCCATTCCTTGAACACGATGACGCAAACCGTGCGCTCATGGGTTCAAACATGCAACGTCAGGCAGTTCCTACTTTACGTGCGGATAAACCGCTTGTAGGTACAGGTATGGAAGCGAACGTTGCACGTGACTCTGGTGTGTGTGTAATCGCAAACCGTGGCGGTGTAATTGAATATGTAGATGCTTCTCGTATCGTTATTCGTGTAAACGAAGATGAAATGGTTGCAGGTGAGGCAGGTGTAGATATCTATAACCTCATCAAATATACACGTTCAAACCAAAATACTTGTATTAACCAAAATGTTATCGTGAACTTGGGCGACAAAGTTGCTCGTGGTGACATCTTGGCAGACGGTCCGTCAACAGACATGGGTGAACTTGCGCTTGGTCAAAACATGCGTGTAGCATTCATGACATGGAATGGTTACAACTACGAAGACTCGATCTTGTTATCTGAGCGTGTACTTCAAGAAGACCGTTTAACATCTATTCACATTCAAGAATTGTCATGTGTAGCACGTGATACTAAGTTAGGTGCAGAAGAAATTACTGCCGATATTCCTAACGTAGGTGAAGCTGCGCTTTCTAAACTTGATGAATCAGGTATCGTTTATATCGGTGCTGAAGTTACTGCTGGCGACATCTTAGTTGGTAAAGTAACGCCTAAAGGTGAAACTCAGTTAACTCCTGAAGAAAAACTGCTTCGTGCAATTTTTGGTGAGAAAGCTGCTGACGTTAAAGACTCATCTTTACGTGTTCCATCTGGTACTAAAGGTACAGTTATTGACGTTCAAGTCTTCACTCGTGATGGCTTAGAGAAAGATGACCGTGCTTTAGCAATTGAAAAAGCACAGCTTGATTCTTACCGTAAAGACTTGAAAGAAGAATACAAGATCTTCGAAGAAGCGGCTCGTGAGCGTGTAATTCGTTTGCTTAAAGGCCAAGAGTCTAATGGCGGTGGTTCAACTAAACGTGGTGATAAACTTTCTGAAGATTTATTATCTGGTTTAGAGCTTGTTGACTTACTTGAAATTCAACCAGCAGATGAAGCAATCGCTGAGCGTTTAACTCAAATTCAAGTGTTCTTAAAAGAGAAGAGCGCAGAAATCGATGAGAAATTCGCTGAGAAGAAACGTAAGCTTGCAACAGGTGATGAATTAACAACTGGCGTATTGAAAGTTGTTAAAGTTTACTTAGCTGTTAAACGTCGTATTCAGCCTGGTGATAAGATGGCTGGTCGTCACGGTAACAAAGGTGTTGTATCTAACATCTTACCTGTTGAAGACATGCCACATGATGCTAACGGTGTCCCGGTAGATATCGTATTGAACCCGCTGGGTGTACCATCTCGTATGAACGTGGGTCAGATTCTAGAGACTCACTTGGGTATGGCGGCTAAAGGGCTTGGTGACAAAATCGAAAAAATGTTGAAAGAACAACGTACAGTTTTAGAACTGCGCGAATTCTTAGACAAGATTTATAACAAAGTCGGTGGTGAGCAAGAAGATCTTGATAGCTTGACTGATGAAGAAATTCTAGCGCTTGCAGGTAACTTGCGTGCGGGTGTGCCTTTAGCTACTCCTGTATTTGATGGTGCTGAAGAAAGTCAAATTAAAGACTTACTTGAATTGGCTGACATTTCACGTACTGGTCAAACAGTATTGTTTGACGGACGTACAGGTGAACAGTTTGACCGTCCAGTAACTGTTGGTTACATGTACATGCTTAAATTGAACCACTTGGTTGATGACAAGATGCATGCGCGTTCAACTGGTTCTTACTCACTTGTTACACAACAACCGCTTGGTGGTAAAGCACAATTCGGTGGTCAGCGTTTCGGTGAGATGGAAGTATGGGCACTTGAAGCATACGGTGCAGCATATACACTCCAAGAAATGCTTACAGTGAAGTCGGATGACGTTGAAGGCCGTACTCGCATCTATAAGAATATTGTAGATGGTAACCATTATATGGATCCGGGTATGCCTGAATCGTTCAACGTATTGACCAAAGAGATCCGTTCTTTAGGTATCAACATTGAACTAAAAAATGGTGACTAAGTCGTAAGACTCACGATTTTTTAGGTAAAAACAATATTTGTGACCCAGTCGGGTAAGCGAGGCTTCCCGACACACGGAGAAAAAAATTGAAAGACTTGCTCGATATCATGCGTAAGAAAACGGACTCAGATGGTCATGCACCAGTTGAGTTCGACCGTATCCGTATTGGTCTTGCGTCACCAGAAATGATTAAGTCATGGTCTCATGGTGAAGTTAAAAAACCTGAGACAATCAACTATCGTACGTTCAAACCAGAACGTGATGGTTTGTTCTGTGCCAAAATCTTTGGTCCAGTAAAAGATTACGAATGCTTGTGTGGTAAATACAAGCGTATGAAATACAAAGGCGTCATTTGTGAAAAATGTGGCGTTGAAGTAACTACAGCAAAAGTTCGTCGTGAACGTATGGGTCACATTGAGCTTGCTTCTCCAGTTGCACATATCTGGTTCTTAAAATCGTTACCATCCCGTATCGGTTTATTACTTGATATGACCCTTCGTGATATCGAACGTGTATTGTATTTCGAATCATACGTTGTTACTGATCCTGGTATGACACCATTTGAAAAGTATCAACTTCTTAATGATGAAGAATACTTTACTGCTCTAGAAGAGCACGGCGACGAATTTGTTGCAAAAATGGGTGCAGAAGCAGTTCAAGACTTGTTGAAAGACATCGACCTTGAAGCTGAAATTTCACGTTTACGTGAAGAAATTCCTCAAACAACTTCTGAAACGAAGTTGAAAAAAGCGTCTAAACGCTTGAAATTGATGGAAGCATTCAAAGACTCAAACAACAAGCCAGAATGGATGGTAATGAACGTACTTCCGGTACTTCCACCAGATTTACGTCCATTAGTTCCACTTGAAGGTGGTCGTTTCGCGACTTCTGACTTGAACGACTTATATCGTCGTGTAATTAACCGTAACAACCGTTTGAAGCGTCTTCTTGACCTTGCAGCGCCGGACATCATCGTACGTAATGAAAAACGTATGTTACAAGAGTCTGTAGATGCGTTGCTTGATAACGGTCGTCGTGGTCGTGCAATTACTGGTTCTAACAAACGTCCATTAAAATCTTTGGCAGACATGATCAAAGGTAAACAAGGTCGTTTCCGTCAGAACTTGTTAGGTAAGCGTGTTGACTACTCTGGTCGTTCGGTAATTACTGTAGGTCCTACTTTACGTCTTCACCAATGTGGTCTTCCGAAGAAAATGGCACTTGAATTATTCAAGCCATTCATTTTCGCGAAATTACAAGCTTCAGGTCAGGCAACAACCATTAAAGCTGCGAAGAAAATGGTTGAGCGTGAGACTCCGGAAGTTTGGGACGTTCTTGCATCTGTAATTCGTCAACATCCAGTAATGTTGAACCGTGCGCCAACACTTCACCGTTTAGGTCTTCAAGCATTTGAACCTATTCTTATTGAAGGTAAGGCAATCCGTCTTCACCCGCTCGTCTGTGCTGCGTTCAACGCCGACTTCGACGGTGACCAAATGGCGGTACACGTTCCATTGACACTTGAAGCACAGTTAGAAGCTCGTGCATTGATGATGTCAACAAACAACATCTTGTCACCAGCAAACGGTGAGCCAATCATCGTTCCTTCTCAGGACGTTGTCTTGGGTCTTTACTACATCACTCGTGATGCAGTAAACGCGAAAGGTGAAGGCATGGTGTTTGCGGATACTCACGAAGTAAACCGTGCACTTGCAACTGGTCAAGTTGCGATCCATGCTCGTGTTAAAGTACGTGTGCATCAAACGGTTATCAATGAAAATGATGAGCGTGAACAGCAAACTATTATTGTTGATACAACACCAGGTCGTTGCTTACTTTGGGAAGTTGTTCCAGAAGGTTTAAGCTTCGACATGATCAACCTTGAGATGACTAAAAAGAACATCTCTAAGTTAATCAACTCTTGCTACCGTAAACTTGGTTTGAAAGATACAGTTATCTTCGCTGACCAATTAATGTACTTGGGCTTCCGTCAAGCGACTCGTTCAGGTGTATCTGTAGGTATGGAAGACATGTTAATTCCACCTACGAAACACACAATTATTGACAAAGCGGAAACAGAAGTTCGTGAAATCGAACAACAGTTCGAACAAGGTTTCGTAACTGCTGGTGAACGTTATAACAAAGTTGTCGATATTTGGGCGCGTACAAACGACCAAGTTGCTAAAGCAATGATGGATAACTTGTCTTATACACTTGTGAAAAACAAACAAGGTGAAGACGAGAAGCAAAAATCATTCAACAGTATCTATATGATGTCTGACTCTGGTGCCCGTGGTAGTGCGGCTCAGATTCGTCAGCTTGCAGGTATGCGTGGTTTGATGGCAAAACCGGATGGCTCGATTATTGAGACTCCAATTAAAGCGAACTTCCGTGAAGGTTTGACAGTACTCCAGTACTTCATTTCAACACACGGTGCGCGTAAAGGTTTGGCCGATACTGCATTGAAAACTGCGAACTCTGGTTACTTGACTCGTCGTCTTGTAGACGTAGCACAAGACTTAGTAATTACTGAGCCAGATTGTGGTACAAGTGGTGGTCTAGTGATGACTCCATTCATTCAAGGTGGTGATGTCATCGAGCCATTACGTGACCGCGTATTAGGTCGTGTAACTGCTGAAGATGTACGTCGTGCATCTGATGATGAAGTTGTATTACCTCGTGGTACGTTAATTGACGAGAAAATCGCGGCTCAGCTTGAAGAGGCTGGTGTCGATGAAGTTAAAGTACGTTCTGTAATCGCATGTGAATCAACATTCGGTGTATGTGCGAAATGTTATGGTCGTGACCTTGCTCGTGGTCACTTGGTAAACCCAGGTGAGTCAGTAGGTGTAATGGCTGCACAGTCAATCGGTGAACCTGGTACACAGTTAACAATGCGTACGTTCCACGTGGGTGGTGCTGCAAGCCGAACTTCTGCTGCGAACAGTGTTCAAGTACGTAACAAAGGTACTGTACGTTTCCATAACGTAAAAACTGTACAACATGCGAAAGGCCACTTGGTTTCAGTTTCACGTTCAGGTGAAATTGGTATTGCCGATGAGTTAGGTCGTGAGCGTGAACGCTACAAACTTCCTTACGGTGCGAGCATCTTGTTGAAAGATGGTGAGCTTGTTGAGGCTGGTGGTATCGTTGCGACATGGGATCCGCATACACATCCATTGGTAACAGAAGTTGCTGGTAAAGCACGTTTCAGCCAAATTGCTGATGGTGTAACTGCAACATCTAAAACTGATGATGCAACTGGTATGACAACTGTTGAAATCTTGCCTGTAACAGCACGTCCTGCTTCTGGTAAAGATTTACGTCCAGCAATCGTATTAGATACAACTGATGGCGGTGAACAGTTCTACTTCTTACCACAAAACACAATTGTGACTGTTCGCGACGGCGAAACAATTGGTGTGGGTGACGTTATCGGTCGTGTACCACAAGAATCTTCACGTACTCGTGATATTACCGGTGGTCTTCCGCGTGTTGCTGACTTGTTCGAAGCACGTAAGCCGAAAGAACATGCGATCTTGGCAGAAGTGTCTGGTATCGTAAGCTTCGGTAAAGAGACCAAAGGTAAGAACCGTTTAGTGATTACTCCAGATGACGGTTCTGAAATTTACGAAGAGTTGATTCCAAAATGGCGTCAAATCAACGTGTTTGAAGGTGAACATGTGAACCGTGGTGAAACCATTTCTGATGGTCCACAAAATCCACATGACATCTTACGCTTGAAAGGTGAAGTTGCTTTAACTAACTACATCGTGAACGAAGTACAAGACGTTTACCGTCTCCAAGGTGTAAAAATCAACGATAAGCACATTGAAGTTATCGTACGTCAAATGTTGCGTAAAGTTGATATCATCGATGGTGGTGATACAAGCTTCATCAAAGGTGAGCAAGTGGATTACATCCGTGTTGTTCAAGAGAACCAAGCTGTCTTGGCTCAGAACAAGTTCCCTGCGAAGTTTGAACGTCAATTGATGGGTATTACGAAAGCATCGCTTTCTACTGACTCATTCATCTCTGCTGCATCGTTCCAGGAAACAACTCGTGTGTTAACTGAAGCGGCTGTAACAGGTAAAGAAGATGATTTACGTGGCTTGAAAGAAAACGTTGTAGTGGGTCGCTTGATTCCAGCGGGTACTGGTCTTGCATACCACTTAGAGCGTCGTCGTCAAGAAGCGGAAGCAGCAGAACATGCTCTTCACAATGACTTCAGCGAAGTAGACCAAGCATTTAGCCAAGCTTTAAACTCAGAACAATTCTAAGCTTAAACTTGCATTAAAAAGGCGCCTTAGGGCGCCTTTTTTGTGGAAAAAATAAGCCATTTTTACAAAAAGTCTATTAAAGCACTCTTAATTTATTACTTAATGGGGGAAAACCCTCCATGAAAGCATACTATTCTAGGCGCAACTGAGTAGGAGTAGCTTTAATGAAAAAAATGATGATGATTGCAGGTGTTGGTTTAATGTCAACTACTCTATTTGTAGGTTGCCAAAATGCTAGCCCAGAAAGCAAACGTATTGGTTCGGCAGCTATCGGTGGTGGTGCAGGTGGTGCCGTAGGTAAACATATAGGCGGTAATATTGGTGCAGGTTTAGGAGCAGCGCTTGGTGCTGGTGTTGCCGCTAATGCTAAAGGCTCTAGCAGTAAAACAGTACGTAATAGTGCCATTGGTGCAGGTGTTGGGGCAATCTTAGGTGGTGCAGTGATTGGTGGTGACGCTGGTGCTGCTGCAGGTGGAGCCCTCGGTGGTAGTGCTGGTGCAGCCTATGAAGAGAAAAAAGGTAAGTACTAAAACTACCTCTAACTATATTAAAAAAGAAGCTCTTATTTCATTAAGAGCTTTTTTTTTATCTGCTTTTAAAAGATGAAAATTTAACTCATCACTGTGCATAAATTGGCTTTACAAAATATCTATTAATTACGACAGTGCAATAACACAAACTGATCAAATTCCCCATAAAAGAAGACTATGCTTTGATTAAAGCCCAAAGGAGTGAGTACGGTCATGAATAAAAAAATTGGTTTAATATCTACTGTCATATTATCTACAGTTATGTTCACCGGCTGTCAAAATATGAGTCCGTCTGACCAGCGTATTGGTGCAGCAGCAGCGGGTGGTGCATTGGGTGGTGGTCTTGGTAACCATGTTGGTGGTGGTATCGGTGCAGGTTTAGGTGCTGCGGTAGGTGCAGGTGTGGGTTCTAATACTCAAGGCGGCAGTAAACAAACTACAACCAAGAGTGCGATTGGTGCAGGTATTGGTTCGGTCGTTGGTAAAGCTATCATAGGTGGTGATACAGGTGCTGCAATTGGTGGCGCAATCGGCGGCGGTGCTGGCGCTGCGATTGAAGAAAAGAAATAAAAATAAGTGAAATGAAAAATAAGCGCCTTCAGGCGCTTATTTTATTAGTAGAAGGCTTTGCTTTTTTACGTCGGATATAAAGTGTCTTTTGGACTTCAGCAATTCTCACACCTGATTCATCGAAAATATTTAAATGATATGTTCTAAGAACAGGAGCATAGTTTTCGGCAAGTTCACGAATTTGTTCAATTTCTGCTAAATCAACGCGAATGTCAGCATAAACGGTACTTCGGCCAGGTGATAAAAAATTAATTTCAGCTGCTTTATCCCAAACAATATATTTTGATCCGAGATGATGCATAAGAATCAACATATAAAAGGGGTCAACCATTGAATAAAGGCTTCCGCCAAAGTGAGTGCCTACCAGATTTTGATTTTTCCAAGTAAGTGGCATTTTTACCCGAACATGACAGAGCTCTAAATTCATGACTTCAATATGAATTCCAGCTCCACGGTAAGGTGGGTAATGGTTAAATAAGAATTTGGAAATTGAAGGAATGTTCTGAAGTTTTTTTAAAATAGCCATAATAGTCAATTTTTTTTATTGCAACACTGGTCATACTAGATAAGTATCATCTTTTTTATATTGATGGCAATGCTTTATCCGATTAACGACATGATCGATTGAAAAACAAAATAGGAAATGATTATGCAGCCAAAGATTTATGCCGTAACGACAAGTGATCAACAAACCCTGTGTGCCAAAGCTTGGGGTGATGAGAAAAATACTCCATTAGTGTTAGTGCATGGTTATCCAGATAATCAGGAAGTATGGGAATCGGTCATTGAGCATTTAATCAATGATTTTTATATTGTGACTTATGATGTCCGTGGAGCAGGCTTATCATCTATTCCTAAACGGATACGGGATTACCGTTTAGAACGTTTATCTTTAGATTTGCAGGAAGTCGTAGATGAGGTAATCCCAAATCGACAGTTCCATATGGCTGCGCATGATTGGGGTTCAATTCAGTCTTGGGAATCTGCAACAGAACCTAAATTTAAAGGCCGGTTACTCTCTTATACAACAATTTCCGGTCCATGTTTGGATCATGCGGCACTTTTCTTAAGAGATAAGTTTAAAACATCACCTGCACAGATCCTAAAAATACTCACAAAATCATGGTATATCGGAGCATTCCATTTACCGCTAATTGCTCCAACTGTATGGTCGCTGTTTAGTCCAGAGAAGTGGGGTAAGATCTTAAAAGATTTAGAGCGAAAAGATAATTTGCCTTTAAATAATAATATTTCCTCAGATGGGAAATACGGTATTAACTTATATCGTGCGAATTTTATTCCACGTTTAACTAGCCCTCGTCAGCGTTATGCGCAATGTCCAGTTAAAGCAATTATTTTAAAGTATGACACTTTTGTCAGCCCAGAATATATTACAGAAGCGATGCCAAAATGGGTTGAAAACTTCGAATATGTTGAGCTTGAAGCAAATCATTGGGCGATTTTGAGTCAGGCTGAAAAAGTGGCAGCTCATATTCGCCAATTTATTGACTCGCAGAGCTAATAAGTGACTGTTTAATATACAAAACTGGTAATTCGGCGATATTTTCGGCTTCATAGAGGTGAATCTGGTAGAATATCGCCTTTTGTTTTGCTCTGAACTTATTCATGAATGCTGTCGTTATTGCGATTGCAGTGATGTTCTTATTATCACTGGCGCGCGTTTCTGTCGTACTGACTTTAGTGGTTTCTGCCATTGTGGGCGGCCTCGTAGCGGGTTTAAGCCTTTCTCAAACTGTTGAAGCCTTTAACGCTGGTCTTGGTGATGGTGCTGAAGTTGCACTTGCCTATGCAGTGTTAGGGGCATTTGCTCTGGCACTTTCAAAATCTGGATTACCTGATTTACTTGCCCATAAACTGATTGGTTTATTGGGAATGGAAGCGGGGAAAAGCCGAGAAACTAAAGTGAAATATTTACTCTTAGGTATTTTACTGATCGCAGCTATTTTCTCTCAAAACCTTATTCCAGTTCATATTGCTTTTATTCCAGTATTGGTTCCGCCTCTATTACGAGTCATGAACCATTTAAAACTAGACCGCCGCGCCGCAGCCTGTGTACTTACGCTAGGCTTAGTTGGGACATATATTTTCTTACCTGTTGGCTTTGGTGCGATTTTCCTTGAACAGATTTTGATGGGAAATATCAACAAGATTGGTGCTGCTTATGGCTTACATGTAGAACGTGGCATGATGCCTATTGGTATGGCAATTCCAGTTTTGGGAATGGTTCTAGGCACCTTGGTTGCGGTATTTATCAGTTACCGTAAGCCACGAATTTATGCTGACCGTTCGATAAGCCCTGTAACTACAATTGATTTAGATAAACCTCTTCGTGCAACTGCACAAGATGAAACAGCAGACTTAAAAGCAGACGCAGAAGAACTTAAACATGAGGCAGAGCAAGGCCCTGTTATTGCTAAAAAAACAATTTTTATGGCTTTACTGGCTATTGGACTCACTTTAGTTGCGCAGCTTTATTCCGGCTCAATGATCTTGGGTGGTTTAGTGGGCTTTGCAGTGCTTTCTACGGCAGGCATTTTTAAATGGCAAGATGCAGATGATGTCTTTGTACAAGGCATGAGAATGATGGCTCTAGTCGGTTTTATTATGATCTCTGCTGCTGGTTTTGCTTCAGTTATGACTCATACCGGAGATATTAACCAGTTGGTTAAAGGTGTGGTAGAAATCATTGGTGATAACCGTGCGCTTGCTGCATTTTTAATGCTTTGTATTGGCCTATTTGTCACGATTGGTATAGGTTCATCTTTCTCAAGTGTTCCTGTATTAGCTGTTATTTATGTACCTTTATGTGTCCAGTTCGGTTTCTCACCGTTAGCGACAATTGCACTTATCGGGACAGCTGCTGCTTTAGGTGATGCTGGATCTCCGGCTTCTGATTCTACCTTAGGACCAACAGCAGGTTTAGGTGTAGATGGGCAACATGACCATATTTGGGATACTGTGATACCAACATTTATTCACTTTAATATTCCGCTATTAATTTTTGGTTGGATTGCAGCCATGGTTTTATAATTTTTATAAAATATTAAATAAAGACCTCCTTAGTTTTTATCTAGAGATAATGATTAAGGAGTTTTTTTTGTGGTATAAACAAAACATGTATTTAGAATAAACTATATTAAAATACTCGGGATTTAAAGCTTATTAAAAAGGTTGGTTATATAAAATAATTCTGATTAATTAGGTTGGAATAAAAAACCAATTAAAATGGTCGGTTAATATATAATTTTATTTAAAACAGTTATTTAAAAATAAATATAAAAATAATTTTATAATGGGTGTTGCATCAATTTAAAATAAATGTTTATTATAAATATAAATAAGGTTGGAGATATTAAAGTGTTCAAAAAAGCATTAGTTATTGCATTAATGGGGGTGTCTTCATTTACTTTTGCTGGTAATTGGCAAGTAAAATTTGGGGGTAGTGTTATTGCTCCATCGGAAGATACAACAACACCTTTAGGTGTAGTAAAGGCTGATCATGAATATGCATTTACTCCATCAGTAGAATACTTTTTTGGTCAATCTCCATTTTCGGCAGAATTATTATTAGCAACACCTATTAATCACGATGTATTGCTCAATGGCGAAAAAAAAGCGCGTATTAAACAATTACCACCAACAATTACAGCAAAATATCATTTTAAAAACTCGACTCGTTTTACACCGTATATTGGTATCGGGGCAACAGCATTTATTCCTTGGGATGAACAAGGCGTAGCTGTAAAAGTAAAAGAAGATTTTGGTGTCGCTGGCCAAGTTGGTTTTAATTTCCAACCTGCTGATGCTAAAAATTGGGGAGTATTTGTAGATGTTCGTTATGCAGATATTAGTCCAGAGGTAACAATTGATCCTTCAGTAGCTAATTATAAGTTTGATTTAGATATCAACCCGTTTGTTTACACTTTAGGTTATAGCTATAAATTCTAAGCATAATAATAAATAGAAAGAATATAATAATAAACCTAGATTCAGGCACCTCACATAGCTTTTTATGTGAGGTTTTTTATTTCATGGTTCTCACTAAAAAACGCATAAAATAGACAGTTTTATACATATTTTACCGCTCTTTATTTCTAAACTATTTTTTATACATTTTTAAAGGAATAACATGATGAATAGAAAATTTGCCATGGGGCTAGCACTTTTTAGTGGTTTAGCTTTTACGCATAGTTTGCAAGCTGCTAGTTTCTCTTGCAATGCTGCAAAGACAAAGACTGAACTCAGTATTTGTAAAAATCGTTCTTTAAATGATGCTGATGTAAAAATGGCAACAACGTATCAAATTGTCCTGCATGCTTTACCTATGGGTGGACGTGATAGTCAGAAAGATGCTCAATATCAATGGCTGAAAAAGCGAAATGCTTGTGCGGCTAGCGTAAGTTGTATCAGCAAAGCTTATCAACAACGCCAAAAACAGTTAGACACGATATTGCAAGATAGAGTGTTAAGCCACGGTCCGTTTTAATTAGAGTAAAAATTTTTAATATTCAGGATTGAAAAATTCTAGAAGTACTCCATTCATAAAGCATTCGAGAACAAACAGACTTCAAAATTTAAGGAGTGATTTATGAGTGAACAAGCATCACAAAATTATAGTTTCCAAGCGGAAGTAGCACGGCTTTTACATTTAGTGACGCATTCTCTCTATTCAAACCCTGAAATTTTCTTACGTGAACTTATCTCTAATGCATCAGATGCATGTGATAAATTGCGTTTCGAAGGAATTAATCATCCTGAATATTATGAAAATGACCCTAATTTACATGTACGAATCAGCTTAAATAAAGAAGATAAAACTTTAACGATTTCTGATAATGGTATTGGTTTAAGCCAACAAGAAGCTATTGATAACTTGGGTACAATTGCAAAATCAGGTACTAAAGATTTCATGTCAAAATTGACGGGTGACCAGAAAGCGGATGCTCAGTTAATTGGTCAGTTTGGTGTTGGTTTCTACTCAGGTTTTATTGTTGCCGATAAAATTACGGTTGAATCACGCCGCGCAGGTCTAGATGCTTCTGAAGGGGTGCGTTGGATCAGTGGTGGTACAGGTGAGTTTGAAGTTCAGCAAATTGATAAAGCTTCACGCGGTACTGACATTATTCTTCACTTGCGTGATGACGCGCTTGATTATTTAGAGTCTTATAAAGTTAAGCAAATCGTTAATAAATATTCTGACCACATTAGCTTGCCAATTGAAATGCAAAAAGAAGTTTGGCAAGAAGAGGAAGCTGCTGAAGGTGAGGAGCCTAAAGGCGGCCAAATGGTCAAAACAGATGAGTGGGAAGCAATTAACTCGGCAAGTGCCCTATGGACACGTAACAAGAGTGAAGTGACTGAAGAGCAATATGTTGAGTTCTATAAAAACTTAACTCACGATTTTGAAGCTCCGCTTGCATGGGCACATAACCGTGTAGAAGGTAGTACGGAATATACCCAGTTACTTTATATTCCAAGTAAAGCACCTCATGACATTTTTACACGTGAAGCAAAAGCAGGAATTAAGCTGTATGTAAAACGCGTATTTATTATGGATGATGCGGACAATCTAATTCCAAACTATTTACGCTTTGTACAAGGTGTTGTGGACAGCGCTGATTTACCGCTTAATGTCAGCCGTGAGTTGTTGCAAGAAAGCCGTGATGTTAAGACAATCCGTGAAGGTAACGCACGCCGTGTACTCACTTTGCTTGATGGCTTAGCTAAATCTGAAGATGAAAAAGACCAAGAAAAATTCAAAACGTTCTACACTGAGTTTGGCTCAGTTCTTAAAGAAGGTTTGGGTGAAGACTTCGGTAACCGCGAACGTATTTTAAAATTATTACGTTATGCAACTTCAACAAATGATGAAGTAACAACTTCTTTTGCGGACTATAAGGCACGCATGAAAGAAGGCCAAAAAGCTATCTATTATGTGACTGCTGAAAGTTTAGCTGCTGCTAAGAACTCTCCACAGTTGGAGTTGTTTAAGAAAAAAGGCATTGAAGTATTATTAATGGCAGAGCGTGTTGACGAGTGGGCAATGAACTTTGTTCACGAGTTTGACGGTACACCATTGAAGAATGTATCTAAAGGTGCAGTTGATTTAGGTGACTTGCAAGATGCTGAAGAGAAAAAGGCACTTGAGCAAGCGGCTGAACAGTTTAAACCTGTTGTTGAGAAATTAAGTGACTCATTGAAGGCTAAAACCAAAGAAGTCCGTGTAACGACTCGTTTGGTAGATTCTCCGGCATGTTTAGTGACTAGTGAAGGGGAATTGTCTCCTCAACTTATTCGTATGCTCAAACAAGCAGGGCAAGCCGTACCTGAAATCAAGCCAATTTTAGAAATTAACCCTGAGCATCCTTTAGTGAAAAAACTTGAAGGTTCAGAACAATTTGATGATTTGGCGAATGTGATTTTTGATCAGGCGGTGATTGCAGAAGGTGGATTACCGGAAGATCCGGCAGCTTATGTGAAGCGTATTAATAACTTATTGCTAAAATAATTTTGCAATAGAAAAAGCCTCTGAATTATCAGGGGCTTTTTTGTGGATAAAGAAAGAGTTATCCACAATTTGATGGTTTTTGTCTAAAAATTAGCTTCCAGATTCATTTGGACACTGAGCTGATGCTTGGGATCATCATCAAGATGGTTAAAGAAATTAAGATCATTTTGCATAAAAATCCAATCTCTCCATATCGGTTGACGCCATGAGATATAAGGTCCCCAACTATTTAGGCGGATATCGTTATTGGCATATACACCACCGCTATAAATACCGTAAGTCAGACGATTATCTTTTACAAATTCAAATTGTTGGAAAGTCCAATTCCCCCAGTTGTAATCTTCCTTTCCACTCTTATTCACATTAAATGTATTGGAAAATAATGTGTTATCTTGCATTTTCTGCGTTAAGTTCAGCGTCGTTTCAGTGTAATTCCGGCTAGTCGAACCATATCGGAAAATTTGCTCAGTATCTAGACTAATGTTATGTCGTAAATTCCATTTTTTCTTGGCAAGAAATTGTACATAAACATCACTTTCCGAGTTTGAGCCTAGATCAAGATCATTTTCAAACGGCATCCAGGTTGAAATGGTATTCCAACTTGCTGTGAGCGGATTATTTTCTGAAATATGAAGAGTTGAAGCTTTCTTCTTGATCTTGCCAAAGGTTTTATAAGGATGTTTGCGTTGGGCTGCGCGACTCCACAACGTATCATTTCCAAATACAGCCATCAGGTCCTGAATAAGTGCAGTATCTGAACTATGACTTGGTTCTACTTCGCATGGTGAATGTAAAAAAGATACAGACTGACTTTTTGTTTTGAGAGTAACCACAGACGAATACAGGGTTCGCCTTGTAGAGCGTGAGTGTTTCAAAGAAGTGGGCAAAAGCTGTGTATGAGGAATTAAAACCAGCATACCTAAGCTATAAATGCAAAGTAAGGCAGTAGATCTGTATTCAAATGAAAAAGAAGAGAATTGATTCATTTTTCTGAAGATCAGGAATCAAAAATTAGCTCGTTATTGTAAGAAGAAAAACTTAAATTTTTATTTAAAAGTATTTTATTATTCATCACCTTGAATGGGGAACCCAAGGTGATTTTTAAGCTTAGAAAAGGGCTTCTAATCGTAAGAATGTGCTCACATAATGGTTGCGATCTTCACGATGGTCATTAAAGTAATTGAGGTCGCCTTGTACAAAGAACCATTCACGTAAAACAGGCTGACGCCATGATACAAATGGTCCCCAACTGTTTAAACGTAAATCGTTGTCATTGTAGTAGCCACCTGTATAAATGCCATAGTTAAAACGGTTATTTGCAAAGAAGCTATGTTCTCGGAAAAGACGGTTTTCCCATGTTAAATCATCGTCTTGATCATCGGCATAAGTTAAGCTGAACTGGTTTGATAAGATCGGCTGATTTGGACGAGCATGAGTGAGTTCAAGATTAGTACGTAAGTAGTTTTCACTATCTATGCCATAACGATAAATTTGTTCTGCATAAAATTTAAAATCATTACGGAGTTGCCAGTCTCTTGATGCCTTTAAACGGACATAAATATCATCGCCAGAACGGATACCTAAGTCAGCGTCTGTTTCAAAAGGTAGCTTTTTCGAGAAATTTGACCAACGTAATGCGATTGAGCTGTTGTCATCTCGAGTTCGTTTACCATCTAACTTTTTATTTGGATCTTGATTTGGGTTTTGATTGATATTGGCTGGGCTATTATTAAATTCGTCATCTAAAGAGTCATCACCAAATACCACACTTAAACGCTTCTCTAGAGTAGGTAATTTAATCTTACCGCGAATTCTGGGCTTGATTTCATAATTATCATATTCATTCCAATAGTTATCGATCATAACCCGAATGGTGGCTGACGCGGGTTTTTGTGGGTCAACTTCACCAAACCAGTTATCAATTTTTCCAGATGTACGATCGGCCCAATTACGGATTTTCTTTTGTTTACGGTCAAACCAAGTCTGATCTTCGGTTTGCTCGGTTGGTGGAACAATCGGTTCGTTGGACTGCTCGGGGAAAATCGTTGGGGTTGCATCAATCCATCTTGGAATTTGGTCTAAAAGATTTTCATCTTTATTTTCTTCGGCTTGTGCTCCAGATGACAAACCGTTTACTTCTTGGGTTGAGGAAGAATTTACTTCTGCATGAGCCATACATACTGAACCAAATCCTAAGGTCAAAAGGGCAAAAAGCTGCCGATATGTAATGATGTGAAATGTTTTCATATCTATCTTTATGTTTTGTTGTTATTGTCACTTTTGTAGATTTTTCTAATAAAATCAAGAGGACGACACAAAACTTAAGTAAATTTAACTTTTCTTACATATTTGAAATTAATTAAAAAGTTTAAGCTATTAGCGATAATTTTTAAGCAAAAAAAATCCCCCAAACTAGGGGGAGTTTTTGATCAAGGAAACTTCAAATTCCGATCATTAAACACATAAAAAACAGAACATTACAGCGCGAATATTCTAAGCCGCAATCATAAACCGATTTTAAACAATTGAATAGTTCTTTTTTTAGAACGCTCTATTGCTAAAATGGTGATAAAACATACGACTCGTTCACACTTTATCGTTAAGCCTATTTATTTTGTGGAATATCGCATGTTTCATCATTACAAACAGCTGCGTCATCTTGCTCAATATTTTCAGCATTTGCCTTGAGCTGTGCTTGTTCTAGTACTTGTAAAAACACTTCACGAGGTTGTGCTCCTGCAAGTGCGATTCTTTGGTCAAATACAAAGAAAGGTACGCCAGTTACATTGAGCTGCTCATGTGCAATTTTTTCATCATGACGAACAAAGTCAGCCAACTCATTTGTATCGAGTACATACTCAACTTCGGCATTATCAAGGCCAATACGAGAAGCAATTTCTTCTACAACTTCGCGTTCGCCAATAGCTAAACCTTCAGTCATATAAGCATGGAAAAAGGCTTCTTTTGCTTCGTTTCCTAAACCTTTACTTTGTGCAAGGTGGATAATACGGTGTGCATTAAAGCTATTGCCTGAGTTGGCTTTTTGCCATTGGAAGTCAATACCTTCAGAAGCAGCCATGGCCGCAATGTTGCGTTCCATTTCTTCCATCTCTTCATAGGTACGGCCATATTTTTTAGCCAAACGCTCAGTATTTGAAGTGTCATGTTTTGCGGGAGCATCAGGATCTAGTTCGAAACTATGCCAGTGAATATCAAGCTCGATACCTGCCTCGGCAGCGACATGTTCAAGGCGTTTTTTGCCGATATAGCAGAAAGGGCATACTACATCAGACCAGACATCAACACGCATGGGAGAATCTCATAAATATAATTTACCCATCATAATAGGGATGATGTACATGGATTTAAAGCATTGAATGGAGAATAGAGTGTTGCGTATTGTGAAATAAATGGCATATAAAGAGCTATAAGCTCTATTTTATAACTATAAAGAGCAAAACTATAAGAATGGAAATAGGAGGTGTTTATGCGCCGAGTTTTGATTGCAATTGCAAGTCTGGTTGTTATTACGAGTATTGTTTTTTTTACCTATCAACATATAAAACAGCAGCAAGCCAAAGATAGCAGTCAAATGTTTGATGTGGTAATGACTGAAAAAATGAATCAGCTTTATGATCAGGCCCAAGACTGGACTAAACCTGTACAACTTGATATTCACGATAAACGGCTGGCAGGACACTACAAACAAGTCTCAGAGTTTCTTTTGAGTTATTGGGTCCAAAATGTAAATGCACGTAATGAATATTTAAGAGAATTAAAAGCGGCGAAATGGGATACGTTCTTAAATGTTGACCGTTTAGATCATGATAAAAAACAAAAATATGCTGAAACCGAAAAAATGTTAGCCGATGTTCGCAGAGCTTCAGATAAGTATCAATCCGAATATGAAAAAATTCATAAAACCTTCTTGGCAAAAATTCAGGAACTGTCTGTTGATAAAGAGATGAGACAAATCCTCGAAATAAAATTAGGAGCTCAGCAAAAAGCCGATCAGGACCATGCAATTTTTATGATTGAGCTACAAATTTTAGATAAAGCAGAAGAAATGTTTAAGCTTTTAAAAACTTATCCATGGCAAAAGAAAGATCAGATGATACTTTTCCATGAAAATGCTCAGGTCAAAAAGTTTAATACACTGTATCAAGACGTTTTAAAACTTAATGCAAAAATTGAAAAAATTAAGAAAAAGAATGTAGCTGCCTTAGAAGGGGAGTTAAAAGAATAGCTACAGGAGGAGCATCACTTTTTAAATATTGGTGCTCTCAGCTTTTCCTTTTGCCAAGAAAGATTGTAATAAACTTTGAGAAGTTTGCAGTTTGTTTAACTGATCGGACACATGCTTAAGTTCTGTTTGCAGTTTTTCTTGAACCATTGGACACAGCGTAAATACCCGTTCATCTAAATCAAAACATGGCAATAAAACATGAATGTCTTTCAGGTTCATACCTGCATCATTTAATATTTTAATTTTCTTAATATTTTCAATATCTTTTTGCGTATAACTTCGATAATTATTGCTGGCTCGATGAGGCTGTATAAGCCCTAAATTTTCATAATACCGCAGCATACGTGGGCTTACTTTTGTGAGCTCGGAAACTTTAGCTAAGTTCATAAAATAGGATTGACCTTAACAGTGGTGTCATAGTTTAGCATGTTTTTATATTTCAAAATGGTACTTGTTCAATGATTAGAAAACTCATTTTATTGGTGATATTCGGATTAATGTCATTTGTTACAAATGCCAAAACCCTTGAATTACAGGAGAAGAACATGCGTCAAATATTTGTGCTTCACGGTTACTCAGCTTCTATTAACGATCATTGGTTTTTGGACTTAAAACATCAAATAGAAGATGAAAATACAACTGTTACTTTAATACCATTTCCAGATTCTGAGCATCCGGACGTCGATGCTTGGCAGAAAGTATTAGATGAGCAGGTTCCTGCAGTTAATGAAAATACTTATTTTGTTGCCCACAGTTTAGGGGTAATTACCTTGCTACACTTTTTACAAAGACATGATTATCAAAATATTGGAGGAATGATTTTAGTATCTGGATTCTCTGGTCCAATTTCAGACTCTTCACCTCTTAGTCCTTATATAACAAAGAGTAAAGTCGACACCAACTATTTCCGTGACATAAAGAAAAAGCTGGTTTATTTGTCTGATAATGATGATTTGGTTCCACCACAACTAACGATACAATTGGCTAAGGATATTGATGCGCCTTATATTACCGTTCCTAATGGTGGGCACTTTTTAGGTCGGGAAGGTTATACGGAATTTCCGCAATTAGTCGATTCTTTAAAAGAAATGTTAGAAAATTGATAAAAATCCCCGCATTGAGCGGGGATTTTTTATCTTTACTGAAATTTGTAATTTTTATTCCTAATCTATTAAGGCTGGTAAATGATACCCATGACTTTCGCAGGTAAAGCAATAATATCGAAAGTTAAGGTAAACGGAAGCAGTGGTAAACTTGCTAGCTTCTCCTTAGTTGATAAGGGTACTTTTCCGCTTTTATCATGAAGATATTGGATTCTAACGTGATATGGCTTGGATAAAGGGGTTATTTTTTTAAGATTGTTTACAGGAGGATAAACAGTTCCTCTAAGATTTAACTCAAATTTATGTAGTTCTAATGTCTTTTCATAGTCACATGGAATTACACCATATTGTTTGAATAAAGCTGATTCTTTCTCGTTCAATTTCCCATTAGGTGGGGTGTAAGAAAATCTAATATGTCCGTAAAAATGGTTACTATTCGAAGCTGGAGCATTAAAATCTAGCTCATTACTTATTTGAATATATTGTGGATTTAATTGACTAATTAATTGAATGAAATCGTTACCGCCTTTACTAATGACATAACTATATTTTTTCCCTGCGATAACAATACTGTCCTCTGGTTCATTTGGGAGAGATACTGATGGTTTACCGAATGCAATTACATCATCTTCTGTTAAAGTGATCCATTCATAGCCTGAGTCGTATTTTGTAAATAGCTCTCGCGTGTTTTCACCAATAATTCGATTACTCACACAACCAGTGAGAAAGAAACTGGCTAGTAAGCAGCTCATAAGAATATTCTGATTTAATATTTTAAAGTTCATTATTTCTGTCGAATTCAATAGATTTATAAAAAGCTGACTATAAACAAAAAATCGTAATATTTAAATCTGGCAATATAATATGACTTAGCCATATTCAGATTAATTTCTAAAATCTTTTATGAATTTCTTTTTAATAAGTTTAAAAATCTAACGTTATTTACCGTTTATCTGAGCATTACTGAATCAAAAATGACTTTGTTGTAGCCTATTTATAGAACATTTTATTTAGTCATCATTTTGAGTTCGCGTAGGGTGACTGATTTTGGGAGCAAGTTATGAACTTTCTAAAACAATCAGCCTTCATTGCTGTATTTGCTTTTATGGGTTTACCAACTGTTCAAGCAGAAGAAGTGGCTACTTTACCTACAATTCGCGTTATGGCCGAATCTGAGCTACGTGAAGAAGTAGGCTTTGTCCCATTTCAAGAAGATAAAAAAGTGCGTCAGGCTCTACAACATCGTGAGTATAAAACTCATAACGATATACAGAATGCTTTAGTCCCTGAAGGTATGACGACAGTAGACTATCAACCTGTCATGGCACAGCCAGACTTGTCTCAGCTTTCTCCATTTTTACGAGAATATATTCTAGCTGTAGCGGGAGGAATCCAATCTTCTGACCCAACCAATGGTCTTTTTGAAATGTTAAAGCCGCTGAACATTAACCGAAGTAATGTCGATGCTTATCGTGAAGGTACGATGAAAGTAAATTTAGATGATATTTTGAGATTACAGCAACAAATCCAAGATGGTTTAAAAGGTCGATAAAAAAATCCCCGCATTGAGCGGGGATTTTTTTATCTTGGTGTTAATTAAACACGTTCGATCACTGTTGCGATACCTTGACCAAGGCCGATACACATCGTTGCAAGACCGATTTGAGTATCTTGTTGTTCCATTACGTTTAACAACGTAGTGGTGATACGAGCACCTGAACAACCTAGTGGGTGACCAAGAGCGATTGCACCACCATTTAAGTTCACGATGTCTTGTTTGTCATACAGACCTAAGCCTTTAAGAACAGACAAGCCTTGTGCAGCAAATGCTTCATTTAACTCAACAGTCTGGATATCAGCAATTGATAAGCCAGCACGTTTAAGCGCTTTTTGAGTTGCTGGAACTGGACCATAACCCATGATTGCTGCATCACAACCAGCAACCGCCATAGAGCGGATCACGGCACGTGGTTTTAAACCTAATGCTTGTGCACGTTCAGCAGACATAAGCAACATTGCAGAAGCGCCATCAGAAAGAGCAGAAGATGTTGCTGCTGTTACTGAACCACCTTTAGGGTCAAATACAGGTTTTAATGCTTTGAACGCTTCAAGGTTTGCATCTGGACGAATCACTTCATCGATGTCGCAAAGGATTTTAAAGCCATTTGCATCGTGGCCTTCAACACCAATGATTTCATTTTTGAAACGGCCTTCTTGAGTTGCAGCCCAAGCACGACGGTGAGATTCAACACCGAACGCATCTTGTTCTTCACGGGTAATGCCGTTCATGCGACCTAACATTTCAGCAGTTAAGCCCATCATGTTAGATGCTTTAGCGTAGTGTTTAGATGCTTCAGGGTTAAGGTCGATGCCGTGCATCATGCCTACGTGACCCATGTGCTCTACACCACCAATAATGAAGATATCACCTTGGTTTGTTGCAATTTGTGCAGCCGCAGTGTGGATCGCTTGCATAGAAGAGCCACAAAGACGGTTAACTGTTTGACCAGCCACAGTTTTAGGCAAGCCAGCCAATAAACCGATGTTACGGCCAATGTTCATACCTTGTTCTAGGGTCTGGTTTACACAGCCCCAAATCAGGTCTTCAACTTCATTTACATCAAACTGGTTACGGGCAACGAGCGCACGTACAAGTTCAGCAGATAGACTGTCGGCACGTACATTACGGAACATACCGTTTTTAGATTTGCCCATGGCAGAACGAACGCCATCAACAATCACAACGTCACGTGGATTTAAAGTAGCCATTCACGTCGCTCCTTAACCGTAGAATTTTTTGTTGTTAGCAGCCATGTCGCGCAACATTTGTGGCGCTTCATAAGCCTTACCTAAGTGCGCATATTTGTCGCAAAGTGCAACGTATTCAGCAACACCTGTTTGGTCGATGTAACGGCATGGACCACCACGGAATGGAGGGAAACCAATACCCATAATCATTGCCATGTCTGCCTCAGACGCAGTCGCTACAATGTTGTCTTCTAAGCAACGAACAGTTTCATTGCAAAGAGCAAGCATCATACGGTCAATAATTTCTTGGTTATCAAATTCGCGTTTTTCGCCCGTTACGAATGGAGCAATTACTTCATACGCTGTTGGATCAACAGTTTTTGCTTTCTTGCCTTTCTTATCGAGTTCGTATTTGTAGAAACCTACATCATTCTTTTGACCAAGACGCTTCGCTTCGTACATTGCTTCGATCGCGCCTTTGTAGTCTGGCTTCATACGGTCAGGGAAACCTTCAGCCATCACTTCAGCACCATGTACACCTGTATCGATACCTACAACATCGATCAGATAAGCAGGTCCCATTGGCCAACCGAACTTAGACATTACATTGTCGATTTGTTGGAAATCTGCGCCGTCTTTTACAAGAAGGTCAAATGCACCGAAGTAAGGGAACAATACACGGTTAACCAAGAATCCTGGGCAGTCATTTACAACGATTGGTGTTTTACCCATTTTTTGAGCAAGAACGACCGTAGTTGCAATTGCTTCTTCAGAAGTTTTCTCACCACGAATAACTTCAACAAGTGGCATCATGTGAACCGGGTTGAAGAAGTGCATACCAACGAAGTTTTCAGGACGTTGTAATGCTTTTGCTAAACGTGTAATTGAAATGGTAGAGGTGTTAGAAGCAATGATCGTGTTTTCACGAACATTTTTCTCAGTTTCAGCAAGTACGATTTCTTTTACTTTTGGATTTTCAGTTACTGCTTCGATCACGATGTCAACTTCTTTAAACTCTTCGTAGCTTAAAGTAGGACGGATGCGAGCAAGTGTTTCACCCATTTGCGCAGGTTTCATTTTCTTGCGTTCAACTTGCTTGGTTAACAAGTTGTTTGCTTCTTTCATACCTAATGCAAGCTGTGGGTTACCAATATCCTTCATGATGATTGGAGTGCCTTTGCTTGCCGCTTGGTAAGCAATACCACCACCCATGATACCCGCGCCAAGTACAGCAGCTTGGTTTACAGGATGAGCACCCTTTTCATGTTGCTTAGATGCTTTTTTAACAACTTGGTCATTAATGAATAAACCAATTAATGCTTCAGCTTGAGGAGTTACGGCTGCTTTGGCAAAGCCTTCAGCCTCAGCTTTTAACGCTTCATCACGTGCAAGGCTTGCACCAGCTTGTAATGAATCAAGTAATAATTTTGGAGCAGGGTATTGAGCAGGATTTGCTTTAGCAAGTACCGCACCTTTTGCTGTGTTGAACGCCATCATTTGTTCAAGTGGGTTTAATTTTACAGCTTCAAGTTTTTCTTGGCGTTTTGCTTTCCAGTTTAAACGACCAGAAATCGCTTGTTTAACCAGATCAGTAGCAGCGTCAAGTAATTTGTCCGCAGCAACCACAGCATCTACAGCGCCATCTTTAAGTGCAGCAGCCGGTTTCTTTGGAGTAGCCATTGCCATCCATTCAACTGCATTATCAATACCAATGAGACGGCTTAAACGAACACTACCACCGAAACCAGGGTAAATACCGAGTTTGATTTCTGGTAAACCGACTTGTGCAGCTTCTGACATCACGCGATAGTCACAAACTAAACACATTTCAAAACCACCACCCAAAGCCATGCCGTTAATAGCAGCAACTTTTGGAAGGTCTAAATCTTCAAAGCTATTGAAGATTTCGTGAACAGGCATAAGCCAGTCAACAATCGCTTTTTCGCCTTGTGCAAAGTTTTGACCAAATTCGGTAATATCTGCACCAACAATGAATGTAGATTTGCCCGAGGTAACAACTAAGCCTTTAATATCGTTATTAGCTTTTACAGCCGCGATAGCAGCTTTGAAATCTTCAATTGTTGCACGGTTGAATTTATTGACCGACTCACCTTGTAAGTCAAAGCGGAATTCTGCAATTCCGTCCGCAAGCATTTGGACGGTAATGGCATTGCCAGCGTGGATCATGCCTGATCTCCTTAGTTTTGGAGGATTTCTAAGTTGATGTTATGAAGCGTGTGTACAGCTCCGGTACACATTTATGCTTCGCTAATCTTACGATAACTATATCTAAAAAGAACCCGACAAGTTGTATCAAGCCGTGACGCAAGGGTCATCTTATTTTTAATTGAATTCATACCAATTAAATGCATAAAGAAAATCATAGAGATAGCTGCTGAGTAAAGGCTTTTGTTTTAATTTAAGTTTTTATTTATAAAAAGTATAAATCTTTAATTTTTTATATAAAAAATGAGAATTTTATCCTATTCACTTCTTGTCAAAAAGGTCAATTGTTCTGGGGTAATGTCTAAAAAAGTCGACTACAAAGACACAATTTTCTAATGAATGATCACCATAACAAATTAAGCACTTTTTTTATATTAAGGCCCCTTAATTTTCCAAAATACACTGTTTAATTTTTTACATTCGCTTTTTATAAGTCAATTTTGTTAAAATTTGCGCCAATTAAATAAACTTCCGGTTGCTATTACCTTAGAAAATTAAGGTAAGGTTGCCCTAAACTTTGAAAGAGTAGCAATATGATTAAGTGGATCATATTAGCGATTTTTGTGATATCTGCATTGTATATCCAACATCGCGGCAAAGTGCGTCACTCGTTTTATCGTCAATTTTTTGACCATTCAACCTTGCTCGCACCGATTAACTTTTTAATGTACATCTTTTCAAAGGTACCGAATCAACCCTATATCGACACTCAACACTTTAAAGATTTAAAAGTGTTAGATGAAAATTGGGAAATGATTCGAGATGAAGCGAAAGCTTTATATGATCAAGGTGGGATTAAAGCATCAAGTACCTATAACGACTTAGGTTTTAACTCGTTCTTTAAAACAGGGTGGAAACGTTTTTACCTCAAGTGGTATGAATCAAGCCATCCTTCTGCTGCTGAGCTTTGCCCAAAAACAACGGCTTTACTCAAAACATTACCAACGATTAAAGCGGCAATGTTTACAGAGCTTGCTTCTGACAGCCGTTTGGTCAGACACCGTGATCCATATGCGGGGTCACTCCGTTATCATTTAGGTCTGATTACTCCGAATGATGACCGTTGTTTCATTGACGTAGATGGTGAAAGATACTCTTGGCGTGATGGTCAAAGTGTCGTGTTTGACGAAACTTATATTCACTATGCTGAAAATAAGACTGATCAAAACCGTATCATCTTCTTTGCCGATGTTGAACGTCCAATGAAAGTAAAATGGATGGAACGTTTCAATCATTGGTTTGGTCGTAACGTAATGACTGCGGCAAGCTCACCGAATGAAACAGGTGACCAAACAGGGGGCTTAAATAAAGCCTTTGGTTATGTTTATCAAATTCGTATTAAAGCTAAAGCTTTAAAAGCTAGTAATCGTAAGTTGTATTACTTCTTGAAATGGTTCCTCATGCTTGGAATTTTCTTCCTGATTTTTGTTCGACCATACGTATTTTAATGAAAGCGCCCGAAAGGGCGTTTTTTTTATTGTGATTATTTAAATAATTTAGATTTATTTTTATGCATTTAAAACGATGATTATTAGCGTGGGGAGTATTTTATTTAAAATTTCAGGTGAATTCTATTTTAATTATTGGGATGATAAGGCGATTGGTAAATATATGCCTTTCTTGTACTTAATAAATTTTAAAAATTTGCGTGGAATATAAATGAATACGGTGATGAAACAAGCTTTAGTAATAACTACATTCACTGCAGCAGTGATATTGACTGGATGTGGTAAATCTAAGCCAGAGCCAAAATCAAAAACAGAAAAAGTCGAAGCAATTTCGGATTGGAGCTGTACGTACCCTGATAATTTAAATCAGATTCAAACCTCTTTGAAAAAAGAATATTTGAAACAAATCGAACGTAGTTTAAGGCAAAGTCAATATCAGGTTGATACGGATATTCTTAATAAAATTAATCACGGTTTGAAGTTTGAAATTAAAAATGTTCGCACTTTACCGTTAGAAGATGAAAGCCAAAAAAATACACAACTCAGCTGTGAAAGCCAATTGGTTGTTTCATTTCCTAAAGGTTTACAAAAACGTGCGGAAAAAGCATATATTGAAGAGTTGCGTCATTCTGATAAAGAATCGGATACGCTCAATGACTATTTTTCGGATAATGAATCCTCTTTGACCCTTGAAAATGATCAATTGAAAGGTGACTTTTTCTATAACATTACAAAAACAGATAAAGAAGGTTTGGTGTTTGACTTGCCAACTCAAAATAGTGTGATTGAAGGATTGGTTTTTGTTGCCACTAAAGCTGTGCAATATGCAGCTTATGTTAAAGAAAATGAGTTGATTGAAGAAAATATTGAAGAAAATCTGCAAATATCTGAGCAAAATAATGAAGAGCAGACTGCTCTGGCTCAGGAAGCCATGGATGTTCGTAAAAAAGAATTGGATGCTGACAAAGCGAAGCAAGTGGAACGCTTAAATCTGACTTGGGATAAATTGAGTGCCGATAAAAAAACTCAATTTAAACAAGATCAATCGGATTGGTTTAAAAAACGTGATGTTGAATGTAAGGTGCTGGCACAAAAGACTGTAGATGAAATTCCTGAAAAAGACTTAGAAACTTACCAAAAGCAATCCGATTATTGGACCGCTGAGATGCGTAAGCAAAATCAGGAAATGCAATATACACAATGCTTTATTCAAAAAACTGCAGAGCGAACAGTTTATTTAAATAATTTAAACTAATCTGAAACTCTCTATAAGTGCTTGGTCAATCGTGTTGAAATAGATGGGATTGACCAATCTTTAGTAAGTTCGAAAGGGCGTTTTTTTATGCTGTACAGTACTTAACGAATTCTGTGACTCATTTCACAGTGCTGGCAATTTGTTACAACTATTAAAAGCCAACAGATAATTTTGATTCTACAATGGCGCGGTTTTTTCGAAGACTTGGTTAGCGGAAGTAGGTTTTACAATGGCTCATGCTCATCACGCAGCTCATGCATATGTTCACCATATCAAAGTGAGAAAAGAAGAAAGTTCTCAAGGTGACTTAAAAACAAAAGCGATGTTAAGCAAAGCTTCTTCGGGAA
The DNA here is from genome assembly GCF_027855455.1 of Acinetobacter sp. AOR01_HL. Lineage (NCBI taxonomy): Bacteria > Pseudomonadati > Pseudomonadota > Gammaproteobacteria > Moraxellales > Moraxellaceae > Acinetobacter > Acinetobacter sp. AOR01_HL. Next base: position 34,549 of record NZ_JAKTIM010000018.1, read on the forward strand.
ATAAAAAATATCATCGATCGGCTTCTAAACGACATAAATCGGAAGATCAAAATATTGATCTACATAAGTTCTCAAGTAAGCTTGAAAGTATGTCTGCAAAGCACAGTAAAGAAAAATGTGCCAAGAATATTCGTATTGCTTTACAAGCAGCAGGCGCCGATGTGTCTAAGCATCCGGTAGCAGCTTCAGACTGGGGGCATACACTTGAGAAGAACGGTTATAAGAAAATTAAACCTGCTTTTAACCGTCCACAAGAAGGCGATATTTATATTATTGAGCGAACAAGTGGACACACATATGGTCATATTGCAGGTTACACAGGCAATGGCTGGTTCTCAGATTTTCGTCAAAAAACCTATGCGGTCTATAAAGAAAAAGACGTTAAATATAGCTACTATCGCCTCGATTCTTAAGGAAGTACGACACACTTTGTCGGGCTACTTTCCTATCCCTTTTCAAATTTAGGTTCTGGCACAGTAAAGCACTTGAAAAGTAAAGGTGAAAACATCACATTAGGTATTCAATATTAAGCCATGTATGCCAATAGTGAATCAAAACGCTCGTCCCCATATTGAAAAAATTTTAGCTAATCTGACCCAACTTCCAGGCGTTTATAAGATGCTAGGGAAAGAGGGGGAGTTGTTATATGTTGGTAAAGCTAAAAATCTAAAAAATCGGGTGTCGAGTTATTTTGTTAAAACCATTGAGCATCCGAAAACTCAAGCTTTAGTCGCTCGAATTTATGATATTGAAACGCTAGTTACGCGTTCAGAAACCGAAGCGCTGCTTTTAGAACAAAACTTAATTAAACAACATCGTCCGCCTTATAACATTATGCTGCGAGACGACAAGTCATACGTCTATATCTTTGTATCAGCAGATAAACCGTATCCACGAATTGCCAGTGGACGTGGCAAAGGTAAGCACCAAATTGGTAAATTCTTTGGGCCTTATCCAAGTGCTTATAGTGCCCGAGATACCTTACTGGTTTTACAAAAGCTTTTTAATGTTCGCCAATGTGAAAATAGTTACTTTTCACAGCGCAAACGTCCATGTTTGCAATATCAAATCAAACGTTGTTCGGCCCCTTGTGTAGGTTTGGTCTCGCCAGAAGATTACAAAGAAGATGTGAATAACAGTATTCGTTTCTTACAAGGTGATACTAAAGAGTTAAACCAGGAACTGATTGCGAAAATGGAACAGGCAGCGGCAGATCTTGAATTTGAAAAAGCTGTTTTTTATCGGGATCGGTTGTCTTTACTTCGCGAAGTACAAGCACAGCAAGCCGTTTTCAAAGTGAAAGGTGAAGCTGATATTTTGGCAATTGCCTATCAGGCTGGCGTGACATGTGTGCAGATTATGCATGTACGTAACGGTCGTATGTTAGGAGGTAAAAGTTATTTTCCTGATATGTTAGGCGATGACCTTGGTCAAATGCTAAGTGACTTTATGGCAAACTTTTACTTTCAGGTTGCCGATGAAGTACCAAGCGAACTGATTGTGAATACTGCCTTACCTGACCGTAAAGAGTTGGAAGAAGCCTTAGCACAGCAGTTTGAAAAGAAAGTCCAGATTAAGAGCAGTGTACGAGAAACACGTGCCGAATGGTTAGAACTTGCCGAAATGAATGTTCAACATGCAATTAAAGGGCAGTTGAGTAATCACTTAGAACTCAATGAGCGTTTCCACCAGCTTGAGCAGGTAGTTGGCCGTCCAATTGATCGGATTGAATGTTTTGATATTAGCCATACTATGGGTGAAGCACCAATTGCATCATGCGTAGTGTTTGACCAAGGTGGAGCACGTAAACGGGACTATCGCCAATTTGCCATTCAAGATATTACTGCGGGTGACGATTATGCAGCAATGCGCCAAGCTTTAACGCGTCGCTATAAAAAGGCAATGTTACCAGATCTGCTTTTAATTGATGGTGGTAAAGGCCAGCTCCATATGGCCATGGAAGTAATGCAAGAGCTTGGGTTAGAAGCTTTTATGATAGGTGTATCAAAAGGTGAAGGCCGTAAACCGGGGCTTGAAACGCTTCATTTTACCGATGGCACAAAAATCCAGTTACCTGAAGATAGTAAGGCGCTACATTTGATTCAACAGGTACGTGATGAAGCTCACCGTTTTGCCATTACTAAACACCGCGCTAAACGTGATAAACGCCGCAGTACTTCAGTTTTAGAAGCAATTCCGGGCTTAGGACCTAAACGCCGTCGAGATTTATTAACACATTTTGGTGGGATTCAAGGTGTGTTAAAAGCATCTGAAAAAGAACTGACAGTCGTGCCGGGCTTAGGTGAAGTGATGGCAAGAACGATTTATAAAATTTTGCATGAGTAGTCATGTCTTGAGAAGATGAGTGACAAAAGCGCTCGTAAATTAATAGCTGAATGATCATTCACATATTGGTCAAAATGATGAAAGATATTTCTTAATCATGCGCATGATTTAGGGATATGAATGTCATTACTGCAACTATGGGAAGATGTAAAACAAAATGAATGGATTGATATACCTGCAGGATGGTTACAGGGCCGCACCGTTTTTGGTGGTCTTGTTGCTGGGTTATTAATGCAAAAAGCATGCTCCTATATTCAAGATTCAAATAAAAGATTATTAAGTTGTAGTGTTACTTTTGTAGGCCCTGTACAACAAGGCGCTGCCCGATTGACTATTGAAGTTTTAAGAGAAGGAAAGTCAGTCACTACGCTTGAAGCACGTTTATGGCAAGATGATGCAGTACAAACGATTTTGGTTGCAAGTTTTGGGGCTTCTCGTGCATCGAGTATTGAGGTAAAGCAAGAGCCAGTCGTCCCTGCTTATGTGCCACCTGAAAACTTATCTGTCATTCCTTTTGCGAAACATATGCCTGAATGCTTTCAGCATTTTGAAGTCTGTTGGGCTGAGGGGAATTATCCGGTAACGGGAAGTAAACATCCCGACTTTGGTGGCTGGTCAAGGTTCTCACCAGAGCAGCATGCGAATCGTCAAATGACATTATCTGATTTGATTGTTCTTATGGATATTTGGCCACCGGGTGTTTTGCCTATGTTTAAGCAAGTTGCACCTGCAAGTTCTTTATCATGGCATATTACGTATGTTCATCCAGTTCGGCACCAGTTGTGTGACTGGTTTAAATATAAAGTAACTACTGAATATGCAGCTGAGGGGTACTCCACAGAATATGCATATCTTTGGGATCAAAATGATCATTTAATTGCAATCTTGCGGCAAACTGTTACGGTATTTACCTAAGTAATCTACTTTCTCGATTCACATATTTCGTATAAAGTGGCTGTTACAGATAGATACAATATTGAAGTATGTGTCTTTGTCTGTTAAAAGATGCGTGAAGACTAAATTGGCGGTGTTTATGACCACAGGGCGAATCCTGAATATCCCAAATATCCTAACTTTGGCGCGTATTGCGCTTATTCCTGTATTTTTGGTGATTGCATATTGGCCGCCTGCAATAGGTATTGGTGAGCACGTAGGAAGTATGACACGTCATATTATCTTAACGGCTATTTTCGTGTTGGCTGCCGTAACCGACTGGTTTGATGGCTATTTAGCACGAACTTTAAACCAGACTTCAGCATTTGGCCGTTTCCTAGACCCGGTTGCAGATAAACTTATGGTTGCAGCTGCACTTATTGTTTTAGTGCAGTGGAAACCGACAATTGCAATGGCTTTCGCTGCAATTGTTATTATTTCACGGGAAATTACTGTGTCTGCTTTACGTGAGTGGATGGCAGAGCTTGGCGCGCGGACCAGTGTAGCCGTATCAACAGTCGGTAAATATAAAACTGCATTTCAAATGATTGCGATTAGCGTGTTCCTGTTGAATTGGCAGCCTTTAGAAGTATTGGCCTATGCTTTGTTATATACCGCCGTTATTTTGACTTTATGGTCAATGTTTATTTATTTAAAAGCTGCATGGCCATACCTAAAGCAGCCATAAAATTAAAAAGATTTTCAAAAGCCTTTCCTTGCGAAAGGCTTTTTTATTGGAAAGTGCAAGAATCGGGTCGTCATGGTGTCTTGGCTACTTTAAAGTAAGATTGAGTACCTAAGGAGGTGACAGATGCAAATGCTTTCTTCTCGGCAATTTGCTGCGATTGCCACAATTATTGAATATTTATATGAACATCTAGACCAGCAACCAAGCTTAGAAGATGTCGCTACATATATGAATTTAAGTCCGAGTTATATCCAGCGGCAGTTCCAAGAATGGGTAGGCATTAGCCCTAAGAAGTTTGTGCAATATATGAGCTTGCAGCAAGCAAAATATTATTTAATGCAGCAACGTAGCTTATTAGATGCGGCTTTAAATACTGGACTGTCGGGTAGGGTCGTTTACATGATTTGTTTATTCAGCTTGAAGGGATGACCCCTGGTGAATACAAGCAGCAAGGTGATGGCGTTGAACTGAATTATTCAGTTGAAACGAGTCCATTTGGTGACTTATTGGTAGTAAGTAGTGATAAAGGGATTTGTTCTGTTCGCTTTGTTGATCATAGTGAGAACATACAAGAAATCGTTAAACAGTATTTTCCGAAAGCTCAGTTAAAAAATCACTCTCCGATTTGGCATCAACAGATTGCACAGTGGTTTAGACAAGACTTCTCAGAACATTTACAGCAGAAATTACCGCTTAATCTTGCAGGAACACCATTTCAGCTACAAGTATGGGAGGCACTGCTTACTATTCCCGAAGGACAGTTACGAACCTATCAAGATATTGCTGAGCAAATTGGAAAACCTAAGGCAGTCAGAGCAGTGGCTACAGCAATTGGCCAAAATCCGATTGCGTATTTAATTCCATGTCATCGGGTCATTCGCGCAACAGGAATGGTCGGTGAGTACCATTGGCAAAAAGGGCGTAAACTGGCATTGTTAGCTTGGGAAATGGCTAAGCAGCAAGGGGAGATTGCATGACACTAGATTTATTTTCTCCAGAACCTTGTTCAAATTTATTGCCTTATGATGGTGAGGTTCAGGATTATGGATGTATTTTAACTGTCGAAGAAGCTGAACAATATTTTCATTATTTGTACCACCATTTGGCGTGGCGACATGATGAAGCGAAGCTATATGGCAAGCACTTTATAACACCTCGTAAAGTTGCTTGGTATGGAGATGAGCATTATCGATATAAATATTCTGGTGTCTTTCGTGATTCTTTACCGTGGGACAAAGCACTTGCTCAGCTAAAACAGCAAGTAGAGCAGATCCTTTCAGAAAAATTTAATTCTTGCTTGGCAAATCTTTATGAAGACGGAACTCAAGGAATGGCTTGGCATAGTGATTCGGATGTGTCTTTAGCTAGAACCACTACAATTGCCTCCTTAAGTTTTGGAGCAACGCGGAAGTTCTCTTTTAGGCATATTCAAACTAAAGAAAAAGTTGAGATGTGGTTACAACCGGGTCAACTTATTGTGATGCGTGGTGAGACTCAACAATATTGGCAACACCGTTTAAATCGTTCAACCAAGATTTTACAACCACGGATTAACCTGACTTTTCGTCAGTTCAAATTTTCATAAGTTTTTTCTAAGAATTGGGCAAGAAAAAAGCCCATGATGGCAACATGAGCTTATTCCTCTGAGGGAGAGCCTACTATTGATGAGCTGCTGATGAAAAGAATCATCAATAGGTGCTAAAATCATAATATGAGAATATTTGGGTATTTTCAATGCTTCAAAGTGTAAGAAAACTTTAAATTATCAAAAATATTATTTTAGATCTCGCCCTTTTCTGAAAGTTCCATAAAGCGCTGCTCAATCAATGCCGCGTTTTCTTGCAAAATTTCAATCAACTTTTCAATATTTAAAAAATCAAAGCGGTTCTTTGATGCGACTAACGTTAAAGCCAAAGGAACTTCTTTACTCGAAAAACGAACGGGTACAGCAAGCCCTGAAACATTGGGGTCAATCTCACCTTGCGAGAAATAGAAGCCTTGTTTTTTTATTTTACGCATACGCTGAATAAAGCTAGGTTCGTCTACAGCAAAACCTGATTCAGACAGCTCATGTTGAAAACGTTCATAGTAGTCATGCATGCGTTGTTTGCTTAAATGTGAAACCATCGTTTTTGGTGAAGCCCCAACATAAATTGGGCGTGGGCAGCCTCGACCATATGAAAGTAATTCAGTATCTTTAAAAATCTCATGATGAATATCAATGCAGTAGTCATCATTTAAATAGGTGAGTAAACAGCAAAGTTCAGTACGCTCTACAATATTTCGCATAAATGGCGTACTGATTTGGACCAATGGGTCGGTTGTTCTAGATACATAGTCAAGAACTGCTATTTTTGAGCCTAAAGTGTAATCGCCAGAAGTACCATTAATACGTTTTAATAAGTCGGCTGATACGAGTTCTTTCAGATAACGGTAGCTGGTCGGTTTAGACAAGCCAAGTTCTTCGCAAATAATATCGACATTAATCACTGGTCGTGAAACGGAAAATAAATCCAGTACGGTTAAAATTTTGCCAAAACTTGAAATTGCCATGATGTCTTATTCGTATCCTTAGTAAACGGGTCACACTTGAGTTCTTATAACAGAAAAATTGAAGCTTTGTCTCAATTCCAAGATAACTACCTGATTTAAATATTTTACGCTCAGAATCAGAAAAGTTCTCTTGATTCACACATCATATATGATTAACTAAAAACATATCAAATTATCAAATAAAGATATTTTAGTTGACTAAATCACTTTAATTTGAAAAAATTGTGCAACAAAATATCTAATCGAGAAATTGGTTTATTCTACCGGCTTTCTCGATGTCTCTTCTTTCCTAAGCTTGGTCGTATAAATAGCGGTCAAACTGAAATCATCTCGGTACATCATGCAGAGATGTAGGAAAAATCATTGTATTGAAGGATGCTCTCATTAACTCATTTGTCTTATAGGCAAATGACAAAGTCGTATTGTCTTTTTTTTTAAAAGCAAACGGACACTGATGAGCATGCTCATCAGTTCAAATCTATATTTGAGATGAGTTCATGTTATTAAAGCAAATACTGGCTTTCCGCCCGAGTAAGCTTGATCTAATTTTTGCAATAAAGACATTTATTGCCGGTATGTTGGCATTATTTGTATCGTTCGAATTAGACCTGATTAATCCAATGTGGTCGATCGGTACCGTCCTGATTATCGCCAATCCTTATTCGGGTATGGTGTCGTCTAAGTGTGTTTATCGTTTATTGGGAACGGTAGGCGGGGCCATTATTGCCTTAACCATTACTCCGCATCTGATTAATACGCCGTGGATCTTTACGGTTGTGTTATCACTATGGGTGGGCTTTGCGCTTTATGTGTCTTTATTAGACCGTACTCCTCGCAGTTATGCATTTATGTTGGCAGGTTATTCAACCGCAATGATTGTGTATAACGCGATTACTTATATTGATCAGTACAATATTTTTGATATTGCTTTGGCTCGTGTACTTGAGATTTCAATTGGTGTGATTTCGAGTGCGGTTGTGTCTGCGACTATTTTGCCCATGCATATTGGTTCGGCAATCAAACAGCGTGTAACGAAAACCCTCAAAGATACAGAAAACCTGTTTGCTAATTTGTTAAATGCAGATCAACAGCAAAACAATACACAGCTTTTAGCTGCTATTACTCGTGATACGACCGATATTCATGCTCTGGCAGTTCACTTGACCTATGAAAAAGGTGAGTTGCATGGCATGACCAAACCTTTGCAGGAAATGCTCCATCAAATGTCGATGGTGGTCGCGAACTTGGTTGCCTTATCTGAACGAATTAAACAACTGCAAGAACTCAATTTTATTGAAAGTCATTCAGATAAATTAAAGCAGCTTTCAGGGCATGTGATTCATTTTCTGGAACAAAAAGATCAGATGACTGATGAAAATATTCTGCAGTTACCTGACGAGTTTGAAAATGATTTCTTGAACTTAAATGATTCGGCTTCTGAACATCAGCAAGTGTTATTGGCTGCCATGAAAATGGATGTGCGTCATTTCATTAGTAATGTTTTAGCTGTAAAAGTTTTATGGCAACGCATCAAGCAAGGTAATAAAGAGATTCCAGATAATATTACCCCAATGACGACTAAATATCCAAGTTTACACCGAGATCATGGTGTGGCAGTCAGAGGTGGTATTAGTGCAGTGCTGATTACATTTATTGTGACTGGTGTGTGGATTCTTTCTGGCTGGAAAGCTGGGTTCATGATGGCACAGATCGGTGCAGTCACTGCCTGTATCCTAACAGCCCTAGATAACCCTGTTCCTGTCTTACGTATTTTTATATGGGGCAGTGTGGCTTCGGCGGTTTTAGTTTTTATTTACGCGTTTGGTATTTTCCCTCATGTCACCACATTTTGGGAACTTGGACTCGTTTTATTACCAATGTTCTTGTTTGCGGTTTCCATGATGGCGAATCAGGCACTCATGCCAGTCGGGATGGTGCTAGGTATTAATACCATGATGGGGCTGAACTTGCACAATGCTTACAGCATGGATGCAGTGTCTTATTTAGATAGCTCATTTGGTATGGTCATGGGCGTATTGGTGTCATTAGTCGTTATTGATGTTGTGCGTGCCATGTCACCCGATACCAGTGCAAACCGTATTTTGGCTTTACATTACCGTGCGATGCGCCAAGCCATATACATTCCTTATGGTATTGAATTTAAAGTTCACTTACGGGGGATGTTAGACCGTGTTGGTGTCTTAAATACTAAAATGGTTCAGTCAGAAGAGATTAAAAAATCTATTCAACAGGCTTTGGTTGAATCAAGTGCGATCATTGATTTAAGCCGACTACAAGAGCTAGCAAATCAAGTTCCGATATCTTCGGAATTAGCCCATCACATTGGCCGTTTGCAACAAGATTTAGATGAGCTATTTAGAGCCAAAGAAAATGAAAAAGGTGAAAGTGATGTATTGGTACAGCACATTCACCAAACCTTATTTGAACTTAAACAACTTGCTTCAAATATTGAAGATATGACTCTGCGTCAAAGATTATTTATTTCACTAAATAATATTGCTTATAGCATGTGTCATGTTTCATCAAACCAAATGAATGCAGATCGTACGCTTACAGGAGCCACAGCGCATGGGTGAGTTTAATGTCTACGGTATTTACGTGCCTGCTTTGCTCGTCCAAGCCATTTTTGCATATATATGTTTTCGCTGGTTAAGTCCCTTAACCAACAAATGGATTGCACAAGGCTGGATTGCATTACCCAGTATTTTCAATTTGTGTTTTTACCTTTTACTACTTTTGGTGATACACCAAATTTTTGTTGGGTTAGGTGCTTAAAGATGATTGCCAGATTAAAGATTGAGTTAGGTGAGTAAAATGAATCAATTGGAGTTGAAAAAAGTCATCCGTCCAGTGATTTTGATTGTCGCATTAATGATTGCTGTCTATACCATTGGGCATTTATGGAACTACTATAATGCAGCACCGTGGACACGTGATGGTCGAGTTCGTGGTGACGTTATTCAGGTCTCTTCAGATGTAGCAGGACTTGTAACGGAAGTATTGGTTCAAGATAACCAGACTGTAAAAAAAGGTCAGGTGCTTTTTAAAATTGATGTCTCTCGCCGAGCTTTAGATGTAGAGCAAGCAAAATCTGATTTGGCAAAAGCAAAAGCGGCCTATGCTCAAGCACAAGCAGGTCTAGCCCAAGCTAAAGCAAACTTGATTAAGTCGAGTACTAACATTAAGTTAGCCGAGAAAAACGCAAACCGTTATTCAAACTTAATGGATGGTGCGATTTCTAAGCAGGAACAAGATCAGGTCTTTGCAACTCGCGATCAATCACACGCGGAACATGAGCAACTCCAAGCTGCTATTCAACAAGCTGAAGCCACTATTAAACAGCAACAGGCACTGGTTGAAGCAGCAACAAGTAATTTACATTTAGCAGAACTCAATATGCACCGTGCGGCTGTTGTGGCGCCAGCAGATGGAACATTATCTAACTTTGATTTGCGTCCGGGTAATTATGTTCAAGTTGGACAAGCGGTTGCAGCATTGCTAGATCGTAAGCAGCTTTATGTTGTGGGATATTTTGAAGAAACAAAATTAGACCGTATTCATATTGGCGATGAAGCAACTGTGCAATTAATGGGTGATAGACAGAAAATTAAAGGCCATGTGCAGGGTATTGCATCGGGTATTGAAGACCGTGAGCGTTCAAGTAGTTCGAAACTGCTTGCAAATGTAAACCCGACATTTAGCTGGGTTCGTTTAGCGCAGCGTGTACCTGTAAAAATTGTATTAGACGAAGCACCAAAAAATGAGTTGGCTTTTGTGTCTGGCCGTACTGCTACAGTACATATTATTGAAAAATAAAAAGCTTAAGTTTTTAAACTCAATAAAAAAGCATGTTTGAAACATGCTTTTTTATTTTATGGCGTTAAACCAACAGGATTGCGATACCAGCTCTGAATTAGCAAAGCTGCGGCAAAACTATCGGCTGACAACTTCTTGGCACGACCTTGTTCTTGATAAAAACCAAGTTCTTCTCTTGCCTCACGAGTGGTGAGTCGTTCATCGACCATCCACGTTTCAATATTGGTTTGATGGCGTAGGCGACGTGCAAACTTACGTGCCCGTGTTGAAAGTTCTGACTCGCTATCATCCATATTCAATGGAAGACCAACAATAAATAAATCAGGCTGCCACTCTTTCACAATTTTTAAAAGTTGGTCCCAGTTGGGAATACCATCTTTCATTACAAAAAGTGGTAATGGGTTAGCACTTTCAATTGCAGACTGACCAATCGCCATTCCCATTTTCTGTGTGCCAAAGTCAAAAGCCATAATTGATTTTGATTGTGTTGCAGTCATTAAGCGTGTCCGATTTCAGAAGCCAGCCATGTACGATCTACACCAATTTTTTTATAGGCTGCATCCCAACGATCATCGTACGGCAAGTTAAAAATCAGATCCATATCGGCATCACAGATAAGCCAATCACCACGAGCGATTTCATCTTCTAGCTGGTTTTTACCCCAGCTCGCATAACCAAGGGCGATTTGGTAGCGGCCAACACCTTCGTTATGTGCAATCGCATCGAGAATATCTTTACTGGTAGTAATACAGACATTCTCACCCACAGCAATAGAAGAGTGCCATGTTGGTTGGCCTGTATGAAGAACAAAGCCCGCCTCAGGGCGTAAAGGACCACCTTGTAAAACCTCATGCGGATTTACATTGTCTGCATCAATGTCTAAATCATTGAGTAGCTCTTTAATTTGGATACCGGCAGGGCGATTGATAATAATACCTTGGGCACCTTCTTCGTCATGACGGGCAAGATAAATTACTGTATTTGCAAAAAAGTCATCTGCCATTTCTGGCGGGGCAATCAGACAACGGTGAGTCATATATTGTTTGGTCACCTAAGCGGTTCTCCCTCAAAAAATGTCGCTATAGGGTCTCTCGACCCTTTTTATCTATATAGGTTCTTTTTATCAACATACAAGAGTTAATCGGATTTCGCCAATCTTTTTCTCTCATTTTCTTTATTAAGTTGAAGAAGCCTGAAATTTAAGTTGACGTAATTGTTTAGCATGCTGCAAGGTTGTTTCATTAATTTCAACACCTCCTGACATGCGTGCTAGCTCGGAAATAATTTGATTTTCATCAAGTTGTACAATAGTACTACTTGCCGGATCAGTTTGTTGTTTTTTGACTAACAAATGTTGATCGGATTGTGCAGCCACCTGTGCTTGGTGGGTAATACATAGAAGTTGGACATGCTGAGCCAAGTCGGCCAATAAACGTCCAACCACTTCAGCTGTACCACCACTAATTCCGACATCAATCTCGTCAAATACCAAAACTTCTGCTTCGGTCTTTTCAGCATTCATGACTTGCATAACGAGTGCAATACGAGAAAGCTCACCACCAGATGCTACACGTGCCAATGGTTGAGGAGGTATGCCTTTATTGGCAGTAAATAAAAGTTGAATAAAACTTAAACCTTCTGCATTTGGTTGTTCTAATGGTTCAAACTTAAACTCAAAATGTGCCTCAGGCAGCGCTAAAGGTTTAACCTGTTCAGTTAATTGTTTTGCAAGTGGAGCAGCAGCTTCACGACGAATATTATCCAAATGCTGGGCTTTTTCTAAAAATTCTTGATGTGACTTTTCTACTTGTTCAGCCAGAGTTTCAGGGTCTTCTAACTGATGTAATTGTTCAAGCTCACTTTGCCAAGTTTCGTACTCTTCTTTAAGTGTTTCTGGTTGAGTACGGTATTTACGAGCAAGTCGATGGAAAACCTCTAGCTTGGAGTTCAGTTCTTCCATTCGTTCAGGATCGAAACTCTGACGGTCAATAAATTGACGTAAATTTGATGTGGCATCATCAATTTCACTTTGCGCATTTAATAACGAATTATAAATTTCGGAAAGCTGCTCACTACGCCCCGCATGAGACTCTAGACGGCGAATGATCGACGACATTTCTTGAGTAATGTTTTGTTCAGCTTCATCAAGCGCATTTAAACTATAGCTACAGTCTTGCATGATATGTTCATGATGACTAAGGCGATCGAACTCTTGCTCGATTTCTTTGTAATCGGTTTGAATGACTTCCTCAAGCTCTTCAATTTGTAACTCTAAGGTCGCAATACGTTGTAGACGGGTCGCTTGAGCGTCGAGCGCAGCCTGATGCTGGCGGATATTACGCTGCCATGTACTATATGCTTCACGAACATCATTTGCTTCGGCGTAAAAATTACTATAACGGTCTAGCCAATGCTTTGGATAAGGTGGTTCAAGTAGCTGTTGTTGGCTGTGCTGGCTATACAACTGAACCAATAAGCGGCCTAATTCTTTAAGCTCAGAGAGACTACTTGGACGGCCATTTACCCATGCTTTGCTACGGCCAGTTGCAAAAATAACCCGACGTAAATGAATTTCCCCTGAATCATCATCTAGTTCATGTTCTTTTAACCATTTTGCTTCAGGGCTATTGTCCTGATAAGTAAAAACTGCGGTTACATCCGCTTTGTCCGAACCATAGCGGACATAATTTGTATCTGTACGTTCCCCTAAGCAGGCAGATAGTGCATCCAGTAATAATGATTTTCCTGCACCTGTCTCACCTGTTAGAACATTAAATCCTTGTTCTATATCAATAGCTAAATGATCAGCTAATGCAAAATTAATTAAAGTTAAATGTGTGAGCATAAACGCATCCAACGCGCCAAATTATGGGTTAAAGATAGAGAAGTTTTTAATTTGCTACAAGTGATCTATTATTCTAACTGAAATTATAGAACAGCAAGATTGCGGATCTTTACAATGAAAAAAACATTAAGCTTACCGAAAGCACCAATAGGGATGATCAACCGCCATAAAAAAATTAATCCTGCTGAAATGAATAAAATTTTAAATCAGCATTTTAATGCATTTAAACAGGCTGCTGCACAGGGTGATTATGTCAAAGCATATCAACATGTAAAAAAAGCAGTAAGTCTGGTTCCTGGACATCCCGGAGCATTGTCTGATTTAGCTTATACTGAGCTACGGTTACGCCGTTATGAAGATGCATATCAACATTATATGCAAGCCATTAAAGCAAGTGGTTCTAACGTTAATACAAATCTATACGATGGATTGACCGAAGTTTGTCATCATTTAAATAAAAAAGAAGAGAAGATAAAATTTGGGCGTTTAGCTATTTCAACCAAAAAAGAACTCACAAAGAATGAGCCTACTTTAAATATACCCACTCATAAACCCGTGCCCTTTAGCCCAAATCCACAAGAAAATATCATTGCTTTTTCTCTATTTGGAGCAAATCCGCGGTATTGTGAAACTTCCATTTTAAATACTAAGTTAGCTCAAGAAATCTATCCTGAATGGACGTGTCGATTCTATGTGGATGAGAGCGTTCCCGAACTTGTACAACAACGGTTACAAGCAAATGGCGCACAAGTTGTACATGTTAGTCCCACTCAAAAACAGTTATCAGGTTTATTTTGGCGCTTTTTAGTTATGGATGATCCGATAGTTAAACGGTTTTTAGTACGTGATGCCGACTCTATCGTGTCTTATCGTGAAAAAGCCGCTGTTGATGCTTGGCTTAAAAGTGATCAATGGTTCCATTTAATGAGAGATAGCTATTCTCATACTGAATTAATTTTGGCAGGTATGTGGGGCGGTTGCACAGGTATTTTTCATAATATTGAAGCACATATCAGGGATTATGTTGCCACTGGAAGGTATCCGGACAATCGAGTCATAGATCAACATTACCTGCGTTATTGTATTTGGCCGACTTTAAAACAAAGTGTGCTTGTACATGATAGCCAGCAATTTGATGAAAATAGTGCCGATTTTCCGGTTTATGATCTAACTTCAATGCAAAATGACCAAGACAATTTTCATGTAGGGATGGATAATGGTTCACCAGTCGTTACAACTGCGGTTAATCATCCAACGGCAGAAAAAGTTTACTGGATTTTATTCGATGAAAATCACGATGAAGTTTGCAGATATGATGCAATTGTGTCGAAGAGTCGAAATATTGAAGTGAATTTACCCCACGCTTTTGCTAAAAAAATTCAGTTACAGCAGTGGAAATTACAAGTCTATCCGTATGAAAACTGATTGATTAGTTATTTAGGCACAATTAAACTACATTCATCATAATTTATATAAATGCGGCATTATCTGGAGAGTGTGCATGAGTTCAACCCAATTTGATCATGTAACGGTCATCAAAAAATCAAATGTTTATTTTGGTGGAGCATGTATCAGCCATACCGTGCAATTTGAAGATGGAACGAAAAAAACATTAGGTGTTATTTTGCCGACTGAACAGCCTTTAACATTTGAAACCCATGTTCCTGAGCGTATGGAAATTATTTCAGGTGAATGTCGCGTTAAAATTGCAGACAGCAATGAAAGTGAATTGTTCCGCGCTGGTCAATCTTTTTATGTACCAGGCAATAGTGTTTTCAAAATCGAGACTGATGAAGTGCTTGATTATGTTTGCCACTTAGAAGGCTAAGAAATTACTGTTTAAATCGGGTACACTATGCCCAAAGAAATCCTGTGAAGTTGGCTTTACAGGATTTTTATTTTTTGCTCAAACGTTGTTAGAGGTCATGCATGGCAAAACCGGAATATTATTATGGCGTTCACTCAGTGGAGTCATTGTTAGAACTTGAGCCGGAGCGCGTGCTGACCCTGTTTACATTGAAAGGGCGCGACGATCAGCGTTTGCAGAAGATTCTGCAATTGGCCGAGCCTTTTGGGATTAGTGTACAAAAAGCAAGCCGTGATAGCCTCGAAAAGCTTGCGGGTTTGCCATTTCACCAAGGCGTAGTTGCAGCAGTACGTCCGCACCCGACTTTAAATGAAAAAGATCTAGACCAGCTCTTGGCTGAAACTCCAGATGCCTTATTGCTGGCATTAGATCAGGTGACAGATCCACATAACTTAGGGGCATGTATCCGTACTGCCGCTGCAATGGGTGTTCAGGCAGTGATTGTGCCTCGCGATCGCTCAGCAAGCTTAACTCCAACTGCTCGTAAAGTCGCAGCGGGTGGGGCTGAAAAAGTTAAATTTATTCAAGTGACTAATTTGGCTCGTACTTTAGCGCATCTTAAAGAGACAACTCATGTCCGTGTGATTGGTACGATGCTTGATGAAAATGCATTACCTATTCAGAAGTGTGATTTCTCGGGTGCTGTTGTGATTGTAATGGGTGCAGAAGACACAGGTTTACGTCCAATTACTCAAGCACAGTGTGACCAAAAAGCCTATATTCCAATGTCGGGTAACTTACAAAGTTTAAATGTAAGTGTGGCAACGGGTATGGCACTTTATGAAGCTTGTCGTCAGCGTTCTGAGGTATAATTTAGCTGCCTTCCTAGTTTTTATGCAGTCTTGATATGTCTCCCCGTACGCAAGGTTATTTTTTTGTATTGGTGACCATGTGTATTTGGGGCGGGTTTACGCTTTTTGCCCGCTTAAATGCACAATGGCACATCAGTGCTTGGGATATTGCCGCACTACGCTTTGCTATAGCCTTCCTAATTTTGATGCCTATCTTAATTTATAAAAAAGATCTCGCTTTTTTATGGAGTAAGCATGCGGTTATTTTGGCATTGATTGGTGGAGTCATTTACTGCCTTACGGTTTATACAGCTTTTCTTTATGCACCAGCTGCACATGCTGCAATATTTTTAAATGGTTGTATTCCTATCTGTACTGCTATAGCTGCTTATATTTTATTTAGACAGCCATTTGATAAACATACATGGGTGAGTCTGGCAATTATGATTACTGCCTTGGCCCTCATGAGCGCATTAATGTTGCAAAGTAGTACCTCTGCTTTTGGAATTGGAGATTTACTTCTGTTTATCAGTGCGATTTGGTGGGGGATTTTTACTGTACTACTTAAACAGTGGAAGCTCTCTGCTTGGCATTCTATGGCAAGCGTCGCAATCTGGTCTGCAATTATTTATTTGCCGATTTATTTGTTGTTCTTACCTAAGCACTTTATGGATGTAGATCCTTTGCACTTAGCTGTACAAAGTATTTTTCATGGCGTGTTTGTCGTTATTATTGCGACATTAACCTATGTTGCTGCTATTCAGCGTCTTGGCGCATTTAAAACGGGAAGTATTGTAACTTTGGCACCGTTTATTGCTGCTATTTTAGCTGTACCTTTACTTGGTGAATCATTAAGCCCATCAATTGTAGTGGGCTTAGTAGGTATGGGAATAGGCGCTTTACAGCCTTGGCGCTGGTTTAGACAAGATAGCCTGACACAAAAGATTAAGCAGCAAAATACACGAAATTAGTTTGCACGCTTCAAATAACTTTGATGTAAAGGCTTTAATTGCTGATATAAATGTTCGAGTAATCCGTCATTAAACACGATGTCATTTGCAAGCTCACGTTTTCGTTCGCGTGGCATTTGTGCAGCAATAATTTTCTGGATTTGTTCTTGATTTTGTCCATCGCGCTGGCTTGCACGCTGAATTTGAGTTTGTTCACTCGCATCAATTAATAGCGTGTGATTGACCAGTTCATGTTGATTTGTTTCAAACAATAATGGCGAAACTAAAATCACATATGGACTTTTAGGATTTTGTAGCTGTTGAATAATAGATTGACGGATTGCGGGATGGGTAATTTGCTCGAGTGTATGACGCGCTTGCGGATTTTGAAAAATATATTCACGTAAGGCACGGCGGTCCAAACTGCCATCGGGTTGAAGCACCCAATCTCCAAAGGTCTGTTGAATTTTTTGAAGGGCAGGTTGCCCTTTTTCAACTACTTCGCGAGCAACAATATCGGCATCGACGACTTGGATTCCTTGGGATTCAAACCATTGTGTTGCAGCTGATTTACCACTGCCTATACCACCTGTGATTCCCAGAATAAAAGCCATCTTAACCTCCCAAATAAATTTTCATAATCTGATCACCCCATAAAAAGGCAACCCAACCAGCAATGGCAATATATGGCCCAAAAGCAAAAGGCTGATTGTCATTTCTTAATTTTAATAAAATGATGCCAATGATTGCGCCAAGTAACGATGACAATAACACAATTAACGGCAGCATCAATGGCCCCATCCATGCTCCTAATGCTGCAAGCAATTTAAAGTCGCCGTAGCCCATACCTTCTTTGCCAGTGATCACTTTAAATAAGTAATAGACAATCCAAAGACATAGGAAACCAATGAGATAACCCCAAATGGCTGAGTTGGGTGAGGTATAAATATTAAAGGTATTAATACCTAAGCCGAGCGCAGCTAAAGGTAAGGTAAAGCGATCAGGCAATAATTGTGTATCGAAATCAATAAAAGTAAGGGCTATCAGTACCCATGTGAGGACGAGTCCAAAAAGCATTTGTATGGTTGGGCCAAATACCATGACTACTACTAATGAACATAGCATGGTGAGTAGTTCGATGGCTGGATAGCGAATACTAATCGGGTGCTGGCAATGGCCACACTTTCCTCTTAACATAAGCCAGCTTATAACAGGAATATTTTGATACCAACGGATCGGTTGCTGACATGCAGGGCACGATGAAGCAGGCTTACTTAAAGTTAACTTCTCATGATCAATAATCGGTTGCTCAGGATTGAGCAGCATTTGGCATTCTTGCTGCCAATCTTGCTCCATCATTTTTGGCGTGCGGTAAATCACTACATTAAGAAAGCTACCGATACATAGGCTCACGAGTGCAACAGCAATATAAAGTGCAGTTAAGTTTTGAATAAAATACGCAATGATGTCTTGCATTATACAACTGAGCCCATTTGGAAAATTGGAAGATACATAGCAATTACCAGACCGCCTACGAGCACCCCTAAAATTGCCATAATTAAAGGTTCCATCATAGAAGTTAAACCATCAACGGCATTATCCACTTCATTTTCATAGTAAGTGGCAACTTTATCGAGCATGCTGTCTAGTGCACCCGATTCTTCACCAATTGCCACCATTTGTATAGCCATAGATGGAAAACGGTTAGACACTCGCATAGCAAACTGAAGCTGTTGACCCGTTGCGACATCTTCACGAATTTTCATCACAGCTTTTTCATAAATCACGTTATTGGTTGCGCCAGCAGTCGATTCTAATGCATCAATAAGTGGAACACCTGCGGCAAATGTTGTAGCAAGCGTGCGGCTATAGCGGGCAATAATTGCTTTATAAACCAAGTCCCCAAAAATAGGTAACTTAAGCGCCAGTTTATCTAAGCCGTCACGAAACTTTTTACTGCGTTTTTTTGCTTCCAGAAAGGCAGCAATGACTGCGCCAATCGCAATAATCATAATGAACCAGTATTCCTGCATCCATTTCGACATATTCACAACCATTTGCGTAAATGCAGGTAAATCTGCTCCAAAAGACGCAAATAAATCTTGGAAAACGGGAACTACTTTAACCATCAAAATAATGGTCACCACAATGGCTACTACAATAACTGTTGCCGGGTATTTCATTGCTTTCTTGATTTTTTGCTTGAGCAATTCACTTTTTTCTTTGTAAATTGCAACGCGGTCCAGCATCGTTTCGAGTGCGCCTGATTGTTCACCAGACTCAACAAGTGAACAAAACAAGTTATCAAAATGTTGAGGATATTTTCTTAAAGCTGAGGCAAAAGTACTACCACCTTCGACTTCACCTTTAATACCGAGTACAACCTCACGCATGGCCGGGTTTTCTAAACCTTCAGCTACAATTTCAAAGCCTTGTACGAGTGGTACACCAGCTTTCATCATAGTCGCCAGTTGTCGAGTAAAAATCGTAATATCGAGTGTGGTGACTTTTTTCTTGAATAAACCTTCAAGAATATTTTTACGTTTTTCACGTATATTTCGAACAGTCACCCCTTGTTTGCGTAAGGTTACTTTGGCTAAAGCCATGTTTTTAGCCGGAAGTTCTCCTTTGATTTTTACGCCCTTACGGTCAACCCCTTCATAAGCAAAAGTCGGCATCATTTGTGCCTTTTTGACAGCCATTAGATTATCCTTATTTTTTAAATAGTGTCTTATTCACTGGTGACACGGTTAACTTCTTGTAAAGAGGTCACCCCTTGCATCACCTTTTTTAAACCTGAACGACGTAGATTATTAAACCCCAATTTTTCAGAAGCAGCTGCGATTTCTAAAGCGTTGCCATCTTCCATAATAATCTTGGAAATTTCAGGTGTAACTTTCATTACCTCATAAATACCGACACGGCCTTTATAGCCTTCACGACATTCAGGGCAACCTACGGGCTGAAAAACCCGAAAATCTGGGTGTGCTAAATCTTGTTCGGTAAAGCCCATTTCTAATAAGCTTTGTTTAGGAATATCAGCAGGTATTTTGCATTGAGAACAAAGACGACGTGCTAAACGCTGTGCAATAACTAGGTTTACTGATGTTGCAATATTAAAAGAAGGAACCCCCATATTACGTAGACGGGTCAATGTTTCCGGAGCACTATTGGTATGTAGTGTTGACATCACCATGTGGCCGGTTTGAGCCGCCTTAATTGCAATTTCTGCTGTTTCCAAGTCACGAATCTCACCCACCATAATAATGTCAGGGTCTTGTCGTAAAAATGATTTAAGTGCGGCCGCAAAAGTAAGCCCTACCTTGGGATTTACGTTAACTTGATTAATCCCTTCAAGATTAATTTCTACCGGGTCTTCGGCAGTAGAAATATTGGAGCTTTCAGTATTTAAAATATTTAAACCTGTATATAACGATACGGTTTTACCAGAACCTGTTGGTCCGGTAATTAAAAGCATGCCTTGAGGTTTATCTAATGCCTCCATGAACAAAGCTTTTTGATCTTCTTCATATCCTAATGCATCAATTCCTAGCATTGCGCTTGATGGGTCAAGAATACGTAGAACTAACTTTTCACCAAACAAAGTCGGGAGGGAGTTCACACGAAAATCAATCGCTTTGGTTTTTGACAGCTTGAGCTTGATACGACCATCTTGTGGGACACGTTTTTCAGAAATGTCCATTTGAGACATTACTTTTAAGCGTGATGCCAAGCGGTTTGCAAGCTGTAGAGGGGGATTGGCAATTTGACGTAACACACCATCGACACGATAGCGCACCCGATAGGATTTTTCGTACGGTTCAAAATGTAAGTCTGAAGCACCCATACGAATAGCATCAATTAATAACTTATTAATATATTTAACAATCGGGGCTTCATCGCCTTGTGGAGCTTCTTCTTCATCGTCTTGAGCGGTAGGGCCATCAAGATTAACATCGAGATCAAACTCTTCATCATTGAAGTCAAAGCTGCTTTCTTCTGCAAAATGCTGGCCTAAAACTTTTTCGAGTTTATGGTGCTCCACAATTACAGGCTCAACCAGCAATTTACTATTAAAACGAATTGCATCAATCGCTTCGATATTGCTTGGATTACTGGTCGCGACATATAAAATTTGCCCTCTTTGAATGAGCGGCAAAATTCGATGTTTTAAAATCAGTTTCTGATCGACCAGATCTTTAGGAATCTGAGAAGTGTCATAAACATCCAGATCGAAATATGGTTCAGCAAACTCAGCAGAAATTGTTTCAGCCAATAATGAAGGGGAGAGATGAACCTCTTCAATTAAATATGCGACTGTGTCCTGCTTAGCTCTTTTCGCTGCATCTAATGCAGTTTGCATGGTCGCTGCCGACACATGCTTTTCTTCGACTAAACGTCGAAAAAACCCCGTAAATTTTGGAGATGTATGTAATGCTGACATCTGCCTGCCTATGTTAATGTGTTTATAATTGGTATATGAAAAATTATACTTTTGTTATGTAAAATTACTACCTTAGAAAGTGTTGCTCGGGTCCTACTCAGCCTATTAAAGCTTGAACCAGTCGAAGTTTTTCTTTATTAATTTTTAGAATGTCGGACTTTTAATAAAGTAAAGTTTTTTCTTAATTTCAAACACTAGAAAAGATATGAGTAATCGCGTTAAAGAAAAGTATCTGAAATTTGTATAAATGCGTGTAGAATGTGCTGCATTTTTGATGAAAGGTGAGCAGTATGTCGGGTTCGACGATTACGCCTTGGGTAGTTGGTAACTGGAAAATGAATCCAATGCGTGCCAACGCCAACCAACTTATAGAAGAATTTAAACAATTATTGCAACAAAACCAAATTGCAGATGAAAACTGCCATGTGGGCGTTGCCCCTGTTTCTATTGCTCTTACAACGGTACAAGCGCAATTACAGGATGCTGCAAGAACGGTATATACGGTTGCACAGGATGTATCACGTGTTGCTGGTACAGGTGCTTATACTGGTGAAGTCAGTGCAGAACTATTAAAAGATAGCCAAATTAATTTCGTACTGGTAGGACACTCTGAACGTCGTGATATTTTTGGTGACAACGTTGAAATTTTGAAGGCAAAACTCCAAAATGCATTAAATGCGGGTATGACTGTCATTTATTGTGTGGGCGAAAGCCTTGAACAACGTGAGCAAGGTCAGGCCGAGCAAGTTGTTCTACAGCAAATTTGTGATATTGCACCTGTAGTTACTGCAGAACAATGGCAAAATCAAGTGGTTATTGCCTATGAACCTATTTGGGCAATTGGTACAGGTAAAACAGCTTCTCCGCAAGATGCGCAAGCGATGCATGCTAAAATTCGTGAAGGCTTATGCCAACTTACACCAGCAGGCTCAAATATTGCTATTTTATATGGCGGTAGTGTAAAAGCTGAAAATGCTGTTGAGTTAGCTGCATGTCCAGATATCAATGGTGCGTTGGTGGGTGGTGCTTCATTAAATGCAGCATCTTTTTATCAAATTGTACAAGCCTTCGCGCAAAGCAAATAACGAGGATAGGGTATGCACTCTTTTGTACTTGTTGTACATATTATTTTAGCAGTACTAATGATTGCATTAATTTTAGTGCAACATGGTAAAGGCGCAGATGCAGGTGCCTCTTTTGGTGGAGGTGGCGCAGCAACAGTATTTGGTGCGTCTGGTTCAGGTAACTTCTTGACTCGCGTGACTGCAATTTTGACAGCTTTATTCTTTGTGACCAGTTTGACTCTGGCTGTTTTTGCCAAGAAGCAAACGACCGAAGCATATAGTTTGAAAACTGTACAAACGACTGCGCCAGTGCAGACTACATCGCCTGAAACTTCACCAAATGCACCAAAAACTGGCCAATAATTGGAAATAAGACTTTCCTTTTGGAATTGAAAGGACTAGAATGCGTCCCACAAGCTGCGGTGGTGGTGGAATTGGTAGACACGCTACCTTGAGGTGGTAGTGCTTTCGGGCGTGGGGGTTCAAGTCCCCCCTTCCGCACCAACTTTGAACCAGAAAGTTGAGTGCAAGCAGTTTTGTTTTTGATGCGGGATGGAGCAGTCTGGTAGCTCGTCGGGCTCATAACCCGAAGGTCGTTGGTTCAAATCCAGCTCCCGCTACCAATTTGATTAAGGTGCAACTTAATCAAGCTAATATTGGATAAGTTTACATTGACTTTTTTCGATATTTGTATATAATTTTTGCACGTTGATGCGGGATGGAGCAGTCTGGTAGCTCGTCGGGCTCATAACCCGAAGGTCGTTGGTTCAAATCCAGCTCCCGCTACCAAGTTTCTTAAAGAGGCTCACAGACAAGGTGGGCCTTTTTGCACAGTGGACTATTGTTTTCTGTGCTATATAGGGGCGATTAACGCCCTTTTTTATTGGTTATCGTATCGCTATCGTGTAGTGTCGACATCAATTGGTCAAATAGTCATGCTTCACTATAGTAAGTCTGTGTCGGTTAAAACAACCGATTGAATCGCACGAGAATGACGAGAGTAAATGAAATTATCAAATAAATCCCAAGCATTGTATGACATGATTGCTCCAGCAGTGGAGGCATGTGGTGTCGACCTTTGGGGAATTGAATTCCTTCCACAAGGTAAGCGTTCATTATTGCGTATTTATATCGATAGACCGGTTGATGAAAATGCTGAACCAGTGATTAATGAAGATGGTGAAGTAGAGCAAGGCCGCGGTATTGGTGTAGAAGATTGTGTTCGTGTTACACAACAGGTCGGCGCAATGCTGGATGTCCATGATCCGATTTCAGGTGAATATGCATTAGAAGTTTCTTCACCAGGTTGGGATCGCCCATTTTTTCAACTCGAACAGTTGCAAGGCTACATTGGACAACAGGTTGCTTTGCGTTTGATTGCTGCAGTAGAAAATCGTCGTAAATTTCAAGCAAAACTCCTTGCTGTAGACCTTGAAAATGAAGAGATTCAGGTTGAAGTTGAAGGAAAGCATGTGCTTGATATCGACAGCAACAATATCGATAAAGCAAACTTGATCTATCAAGATTAAATTTATTTAAATTATATAAGAAATCGGTAGGTGACTTATGGGCCGCGAAATTCTTACCGTTGTTGAAACGGTTAGTAATGAAAAAGGTGTTAGTCGTGAAGCGATCTTCGAAGCTTTAGAACAAGCTCTAGTTGCTGCAACGAAGAAAAAATTTTACGAGGGTACCAATTCTGAAGAAGCTCAGCTTCGTGTAGAAATTGATCGTAGAACTGGTGATTACCGTACTTTCCGTCAATGGACTGTTGTGGCAGATGAAGATCATGAAATGCCAGCATGCCAAGACGCAATTTCTGATGTTGATCCTGCAAAATGGTCAATTGGCGACGTTCGTGAGCTTGAAGTAGAATCGATTGAGTTCGGTCGTATCGCTGCGCAGATTGCGAAACAGGTTATCGTACAAAAAATTCGTGAAGCAGAGCGTGCATTAGTTGCTGATGCTTATGAATCAAAAGTTGGCGAGCTAATTTACGGTGAAGTGAAAAAGCAAACTAAAGATGGTTTCATCATTGACTTAGGTGACAATGCTGAAGCTTATTTAGCTCGTGAAGAAATGATTCCTAAAGAGATTCTTCGTCCAAAACAACGTGTAAATGCTATTTTATATAGTGTAAACCGTGAAGGCCGTGGTGCTCAGCTTCTATTATCACGCGCTAAGCCTGAAATGCTTATTGCTTTGATGAAGAAAGAAATTCCTGAAATTTCTGAAGAAATTATTGAAATTAAAGCTGCGGCGCGTCAACCAGGTGTTCGTGCAAAAATCGCAGTAAAAACGAACGACCACCGTATTGACCCTGTTGGTGCATGTATTGGTATGCGTGGAACACGTATCCAGGCGGTACAGCAAGAGTTAAATGGTGAGCGTATTGATGTTGTAGTTTGGTCTGATGATCCAGCTCAATACATCGCAAGTGCATTAGAACCAGCTGATGTATCAGGCATTGTGCTTGATGAAGATGCAAAAAGTGCAGACATCATTTTTGCTACCAATGATCAATTGGCACGTGCGATTGGTTCGCAAGGTCAAAATGTTCGTTTAGCTTCTGATTTAACTGGCTACAAACTCGACATGATGCTTGAAGAAGAGTATCGTGCTCGTCAGCAGAATGAAGCTCAGCAATATCTCGACATGTTCGTATCACGTTTAGATATTGAAGAAGACTTGGCAATGGCGTTGGTAGAGATGGGCTTCACTTCTTTAGAAGAGATTGCTTATGTGCCAGCTGAAACTTTTGACGAAATTGAACTTGACGCTGAGTTAGTTGAGTTATTGCAAAGTCGTGCAAAAGAAGCTGCATTAACTGATGCATTGAAACAGCAAGAAAATATTCAAGAACCGAGTGCAGACCTTCTCAATATGGAAGGCATGACCTCTGAGATCGCTTACTCGCTAGCCGCTCGCGGTATTATTACTGTTGATGATTTGGCAGATCAAGCAACTGACGATATTTCTGATATTGAAGGTCTTGGTCATGAAAAAGCAGGTCAATTGATCATGAAAGCTCGCGAATCATGGTTTAACTAGGAGATGAAATATGACGGACAAGTCGATTAAAGAGTTAGCTCTCAGCGTAGGACGTCCTGTTGAGAAGCTCCTAGAACAGGCTCGTGAAGCAGGTTTGCCTCAACGTACAGCAGACGACATTATTACCACTGAACAACAGGACACTTTAGTCAATTATTTGAAAAAGGTGCATGGTCAGGAAAGTGGTAACACAGGAAAAATTGCGTTGAAACGTAAAACAACCAGTACCGCTAAAGTTGCAAGTACTTCGGGTAAAGCAAAAACTATTAACGTAGAAGTACGTAAAAAACAGGTTTTTGCTAAACCAAACCCAGAACAAATTGCAGCAGAAGCTAAAGCGCGCGCAGAAGCAGAAGCTAAAGCGCGTGCAGAACAACAAGCGCGTGAAGCTGCAGAGCAAAAAGCGCGTCTTCAAACAGAGCAAAAAGCAAAAGCAACTTTAGATGCAATGCGTGCTGCTCATCAACAAGATAGCGCTGCACAGTCAGCTCCTAAAGCTGCTGTTGTAGTGAAAAAACGTGGTGGTGGTACAGTAAAACCTGCACCAAAACCAGCAGAAACATTAGAGCAAAAGAAAGCGCGTGAAGCACAAACAGCTCAGTTGAAAGCAACTGAAGAAGCTGCACGTCGTAAAGCGGCTGAGGAAGCTCAGCAGCGTACGCTTGAACAAATGCGTAAGATGGCATCTAAATATTCAAATGATGATGCTACTGCAACTATTCGTGTGATTGATGATTCTCCTCTTGCTTCAGGTCTTGTTGGCCAAGCTTATGAAGATTCATTTAATCAAGAAGACCGTGAAATTAAACGTGGTGGTGCTACAACTAACCCTCGCGCTGGTAAGAAAGGCGGTCGTCGTGGTCAAGAAGAGCAAAGCTTCGTTAACCATAACAAACGTGGTTTAAAATCAAGCCAAGCGAACAAGCATGGTTTTGAAAAGCCAGTTAAAAAGCAAGTCTATGATGTAGAAATCGGTTCAAGCATTGTTGTTGCCGATCTTGCTCAAAAGATGGCGATTAAAGTACGTGAAGTTATCAAGACACTTATGAAAATGGGTGAATTGGTTAACCAGAACCAGACAATTGACCAAGATACAGCTGCACTTGTTGTAGAAGAAATGGGTCATAACCCTGTTCTAGTTTCTGATACACAAGCAGAAGATAACTTACTTGAAGCAGCTGAAGAAGCACGTGGTGAACAAACTACTCGTCCTCCAGTTGTTACAATCATGGGTCACGTTGACCATGGTAAAACATCATTGCTTGACCGTATCCGTCGTTCCAAAGTGGCGGCAGGTGAAGCAGGTGGTATTACCCAGCACATTGGTGCATATCACGTTGAAACAGACAAAGGGATTATTACATTCCTTGATACACCGGGACACGCAGCATTTACCTCAATGCGTGCACGTGGTGCTAAAGCAACGGATATCGTGGTATTGGTTGTTGCAGCAGATGACGGTGTAATGCCGCAAACTGCAGAAGCGATTGACCATGCACGTGCAGCAGGAACTCCAATTATTGTTGCTATCAACAAAATGGATAAAGAATCTGCTGATCCAGACCGTGTGTTAAATGAATTAACAACCAAAGAAATCGTTCCAGAAGAATGGGGCGGTGATGTTCCGGTTGCTAAGGTTTCAGCACATACTGGCCAAGGTATTGATGAACTCCTTGATTTAATTCTGATTCAATCTGAATTGATGGAATTAAAAGCATCTGCTGAAGGTGCTGCACAAGGTGTTGTTATTGAAGCACGTGTTGATAAAGGCCGTGGTGCAGTAACTTCGATTCTTGTTCAAAACGGTACATTAAATATTGGTGACCTTGTTCTTGCTGGTTCATCATATGGCCGTGTTCGTGCGATGTCTGATGAAAACGGTAAGCCGATTAAGTCAGCAGGACCATCTATTCCAGTGGAAATTTTGGGTCTACCAGAAGCTCCAATGGCGGGTGATGAAGTTCTTGTCGTAAATGACGAGAAGAAGGCACGTGAAGTTGCTGATGCTCGTGCAGACCGTGAACGTGAAAAACGTATCGAACGTCAAAGCGCAATGCGTCTTGAAAACATCATGGCATCTATGGGCAAAAAAGACGTTCCTACAGTGAACGTTGTTTTAAGAACAGATGTTCGTGGTACTTTAGAAGCATTGAATGCTGCATTACATGAACTCTCTACTGATGAAGTAAAAGTTCGCGTAATTAGTTCTGGTGTTGGTGCGATCACTGAATCTGACGTAATTCTTGCCGAGTCTTCAGAAGCTGTATTGTTAGGCTTCAACGTTCGTGCTGATACAGCTGCTCGTCAGAAGAGTGACCAAGACGGTATCGATATTCGTTACTACAGCATCATCTATGAATTGATTGATGATGTAAAAGATGCCATGAGCGGTAAACTTGCTCCTGAACACCGTGAAACTATCTTGGGTGTTGCTCAAGTACGTGAAGTGTTCCGTTCTAGTAAGTTTGGTGCTGCTGCGGGCTGTATGGTTATGGAAGGCGTGATTCACCGTAACAAACCAATCCGTGTCTTACGTGATGATGTTGTGATTTTCCAAGGTGAACTTGAATCATTACGTCGTTATAAAGATGTCGTTGATGAAGTTCGTGCCGGTATGGAATGTGGTCTTGCCGTGAAAGGTTATAACGACATCAAACCTCTTGATAAGATTGAGGTTTATGATGTTCAAATGGTTAAACGGAGTCTTTAATGGCGGGTGGACAACGCTTAAAGCGAATGGCGGATTCAGTACAGCGCGAGCTTTCTGAACTTATCCGTCAGGAGTTGAAAGATCCGCGTCTGGGTGGTCTTGTGACCATCTCAGGCGTTAAAGTCAGTCCGGACTTAGGTTATGCCGATGTCTATGTGACCGTGATGGGTCGTGAATTAAGCGATGACCAAAACGAAGTGGCTCACCGTGAAACACTAGATATTTTGAATAAAGCATCTGGTTTTTTACGTCAGGAGTTGAGTCGTCGTATTAAAACGCGCATCACGCCTCGCTTGCGTTTCCATTACGATAAAACCAATGCATATGGCAACTATATGTTTGGCCTTATCGAAAAAGCGGTACAAGATTTACCGAAACGTGAGTCAGATGACGAAGAGTAATGAAAACTCAAAATAAAAAAGCCACCTTGGGGTGGCTTTTTTTTGTGTTCAAGTTTTATTCCTGAGGAGGTTCCATGGGTGGTTTGTTTTGTGAAAAACGTTGCCCAATTTTATACCGATCCCAAGGTAGAGGACGTTCGATGGCTTCAGGTACTTCACCACTCAATGAGCGTAAACGTAAATGTAGCGCGGCTTGAGCAATTAAGTTGGCTGATACAGGTGCAGTAATAAAAGCCAACAGTGTAATAAGTAACTCGGCAAAGCCAAATCGGCCTTGAAAAGCAAAAAAGATCATTGAAGCAATTAAAAAGCTACCTAAGCCTAATGTACTCGACTTGGTAGGTGCATGTAGTCGCATGAATAAATCGGGTAGACGCACCATACCGATAGATCCGACTAACATAAAAAAAGCACCGAAAACCAGAAAGATCGAAACAATAATTTCCATTGTAATTTGCATTTTGACCTTCCCCTAATCGATTACATGACCAGTTGTAAAATAACGGGCTAAAGCAGCCGTTGAAACAAACCCTAGCATAGCGACTAACAACGCCCCTTCGAATAAAGAGGTGGTTGTCCAATAAATGCCTAACACAATAATGAGACAGGTCGCATTTAAAAATAGGGTATCAAGCGCTAGTAGGCGGTCGACAATAGATGGACCCATCACCATTCGAAATAAGCAAAGCAACATAGAGATTGTGATAGCAATCAAGCTAATGCCAAGAGCATAAGGTAGGATGGTCATACGTTGTCCTCCGATTTGCTTTTCACATCAAAAATTTCCATGAGTGGAGCCTCATAGCGTTGTTTGATGTCTTGCACATCACTTTCAGTATTTTCTGTGCTAAGAGAGTGGACCAAAATATCACCACGCTCTTGATCAATACCGGCAGAGACCGTGCCAGGCGTTGTGGTAATAATCATTGCCAGTAAAGAGTTTACTTGTTCATGTTCTGTTTCTAATGGAACACGGTACCATTTAGGATGTAATTTTTTCGGTGACCCTAATACCAGTTTAGCAACCCGAAAATTGGAAACAATAATATCCCACAAGACAACAAAACACAGTTTTATGGCAGGTTTCCAATGGATATGCGGGGTTCTGGTAATAAAAGGACGAACTAGACGAGGAATAACAAGCCCCAAAATTACAGCCATAAGCAGGTCGCTCGCATCAAGACTATGCGCGAGCATTAACCAGAAGATGATAATCAAAAAAGAAACAAATGGATGCGGAAACCAGCGGTCAAGCAATTTAGATAGCTGCATTGTTATGGCTCCATAGGTTTCAGTTGACTTTCATCAGCAATGGTTGGGGTTTGCAATTTTTCTTGCTGCTGAATTTGGCGGTGTTTATATTCAGAAATATGCTCACCGTTGAAAGTATCTTTCGAAATAATGTCAGGAATAAGATAGGCATTATGATCTTCAACCTCACCACCATATTTTGTTTCTGGTAAATAAGTTGAGTCATATGGCTGAACACTAATAACTTCGCCATTTTGATCAGTTTTAAGAATAGATTGCTGATACAGGGCATGATCTTGAATTTGCTGAGCGGTATTTGTGGTGTAGTGCAATACAGGTGAAGCAAATGCTACATAAGCCACTAAACCGGCAAGCAAGATATAGATGACTGTATCGTTACGTGGCGGTGCTTTTTCAGGTAAAGCACGATAAATAATATAAGCAGGATTGATCGGGTCTTCTTCTGGTGGCGATGCACGCCAGAATAAAATAAAGCCGACACGTGTTAATGCAATAATGCTTAATAGGCTCACCAAAAGAACAATACCAATAACCCAGCCTTGATATGCAGTTTCAACAGTAGCCTGCAAAATAAATACTTTCCCAAAGAAGCCACTAAAAGGTGGTAAGCCTGCGAGCATCATGGCAATCAGGAAATAGGTCAGCATGGCTGCTTTTTCTTGTTTAATTCTTGGTGCAATCTTTAAATGGTCTTTAAAATCACCGCGCTGTGAAGTCATCCAGCCACAGAACAGGTAAAATGCTGCACCAATTAATGTACTGTGGACTAAATAGAATAATGCTCCAGACCACGCTTGCGTGTTTGACATGGCAATTGCAATCAATAAAGTACCAATTGAAGACAGCACCATAAAGCCAACAAAACGTCTGAGGCGATCTGCACCAATTGCGCCAATCACGCCATATAAAGAAGTCACTAAACCAATTGGAAGCAACCAGCTTTTAAAGATTTCTTGGCTGAGTACATCATTAAATACAGTTCCATTGACACGCAAAATGGCATAGATCCCCACTTTGGTCATAATGGTAAAAATTGCTGCGACAGGTGTACTTGCCACGGCATAAGTTTTTGGTAGCCAAAAACCAACTGGTAGCATGGCCGCTTTAATACCAAACACGACAAATAATAGTAAGGCACCTGCAACTGCTAATTTATGTTGATCTGCATCTAAAGTCGGTAGCAAACGTGAAACGTCAGCCATATTGAGGCTACCTACACTGCCATAGATCATGCCAAGACCAATTAAGAACAGGGCAGAGGCTAAAAGGTTGATAATGACGTAATGCACACCAAGCTGAAATCTCGGTTTTCCTTGTCCATGTAATAAGAGGACGTAGGATGCCATGAGCAAGATTTCAAAGAAAACGAACAGGTTAAATAAGTCGCCTGTGAGGAATGCGCCACATAGCCCCATTAAAAGAAAATGGAATATGGCGTGGAAATAGCGACCTCTCGTATCCCAGTTTTCACTGGCATACCATAAAACCGGAACTGCTAAGGCATAAGTTAAAACTAGCATAAAAGCTGAAAGGCGGTCGAGTACCAGCACAATACCAAAGGGAGCTGACCACTCGCTCAACTGATAAACTGTAATTTGGCCAGTGTTTGCAACAAGCAGATAACTAACAGCAGTGATTAACCCAGCTATTGCTGAGATCAAACTAATGCCACGGCGCCAAGGTTGTCGCCAATCTTCTTTTAATGCACCAGCGCCAGGGTTACCTAGAAGCAATAAGATAAAACCAGTAAATGCTGGGATGAGGATACTGAAAATTGGTGTATTAGCTTGCCAAAAAGATAAAAAATCAAACATCACGGCTCATCCTCACGTGGGTCGTATGTTGGAGAAATATCTTCTTTAGCATCAACATGGTCACTACCGGATTCATAACGGCTACGTAATGCGAGCTGCACAATAAAAGCGGTAGTGGCAAAACCGATCACGATTGCTGTTAAAACAAGTGCTTGTGGAAGTGGATCTGTAATATTGGTGGTTTCGGTTAGGATGGCTGGTGAGCTGACTTGCAAACGGCCCATCGCAAACAAAAATAAGTTAACCGCATAGCCCAGCACTGCTAAGCCCAACACAACAGGGAAGGTACGCGCACGTAAGATTAGATAAATGCCTGTCGCAACAAGTAGCCCAATGGCAGAGGCCAGTAAGAATTCTAAACTGATCATGATGATTTCTCCCCATGAGGTACAGGACCAGACATACTCGAGTGGCGAGAGTCCCCTAATACAGAAATGAGTAGCATGGTAGCGCCTACTACGGTGATATACACACCCAGATCAAAGCTTGCTGCTGAAGCCAGATGCAACTTACCTAAAACTGGTAATTCAACATAGACGTGCGCACTGGTTAAGAATGGACGTGCCCAGAACCATGCGGCAATGCCAGTAAGGCCTGCAATTGTTAATCCGGAGCCAATCCAGATTTCGTAAAGACGACCGGATTGGGCTTTTAACATTTGTTCTGCTTGATCTTGACCTAAAGCAATGTACTGAATAATCAGTGCCATTGAGGTAATCAGTCCTGCAATAAAGCCACCACCCGGGTAGTTGTGCCCACGCATAAAGATATAGACACTTACGACCAATGCTAAAGGTAATACCCAAGAGGCCGTAATACGGAACATAAGCGGAGATGGGTTAAAGCGGTAGGTGAGGCCTTGTGTCATGGTGGTGCCATGTACGCGCATGCCATCCATGAGACATAGCGCACCAATCGCAGCAATGCCTAGTACTGTAATTTCACCAAAGGTATCAAAGCCACGGAAGTCCACCAAAATAACATTTACAATGTTTGAACCGCCGCCAAGTGGTAAGGATTGCTGAGCAAAGAACCATGAAATCGAATTATGATCACGCGTTAAAATAAGCCATGTAATCCAACCAATTCCTAAACCGCCAATAATTGCTAACGCAGCATCTCTCCAACGTCTTGAGCGACGAGATTCATATGGCGTAAGTTGTGGGAGTAACGATAAGCTCATCAACAACAGAACAGTCGTAACTACATCTACTGTAATTTGAGTGAGTGCTAAGTCAGGTGCCGACATGGTGACAAATACCATGGTAACCACAAGACCAATTGCACCACTAATGAGTACAGCCTTGATACGTTCATGGTGGAACCAAAGCATCATCCAGCAACCTGAGAATAAGGTCAGCCAAAGAACTACTGCAATCCATGGTGCGTGAGTCAGCTCACGTGTACCTGTGGTAAGGCCCTGATTGAACAAAGGCAGAGTAACCATGACGATGCTAAAAGCAATGATTAAGAACAGGTAACTTTGCAAAGAACCATTTTCGGTTTTTTGTTTAATTTTTCGGCTTGTTAATAATAAATGCTTTAAGAATAAGTCAAATAAAATACGGCCTTGTAAGCGCCCTAAACGTGGGTCAAGGTCGATCTTACGAATCATGCCATCTTTTGCTAGGGCAAAATAGAAAAGCGTACCGCCAACTAGAGCAATAATACTCATGATTAATGGCGCATTAAATCCATGCCAAATTGCAAGATGAGTACCTGCAAAATCAGGTTGCATAAGACTTGCACGTGTCACACTGTTAACTAGAGGCTCGACCAGTAGGGCAGGGAAAATACCGACCAAAATACATAATGTCGCAAGCAATATAGCTGGTGCTCGCATGCCGATAGGTGGCTCATGGGCATTTTTATTTGGAACTTGTTTACCTACGGGGCCATCAAAAAATACGCCGTGTACTAAGCGAATTGAATAACTGACTGCAAAAATACCAGCAAGCGTCGCAATAATACTGGCAAAAATAACAGTTGATCCTGAAAGGCTCGCTAATAGCTCGGTAAAGAACATTTCCTTAGAAATAAAGCCATTGGTGAGAGGAACACCTGCCATGGATGCCGCTGTAATCATAGTCAGTGTTGCGGTAAACGGTAATAGTTGCCAAATCCCACTTAACTTTCTAAGGTCACGTGTACCTGTTTCATGGTCAATGATCCCGGCAATCATAAACAGGGCAGCTTTAAAGGTTGCGTGGTTAATAATATGGAAAATTGCCGCAGCAACAGCCAAAGGTGAACCAATACCAAGCAGGCAAACGATAAGACCTAAATGACTAATTGTAGAATAGGCTAGTAGCCCTTTTAGATCTTCTTTAAAAATTGCGAAGCATGCGGCCATACAAAGTGTAAATAGGCCGACAAACGTGACAATGTTGTGATAAAGCGCAGCACCAATGAAAATAGGTGCAAGACGAGCTAATAAGAAAATCCCGGCTTTTACCATGGTGGCAGAGTGCAAATAGGCCGACACGGGAGTGGGCGCTGCCATTGCATTGGGTAACCAAAAATGGAACGGGAACTGAGCACTTTTAGTAAATGCACCCAGTAAAATAAGCAAAAGCGTCGGAACAAACAGATAGTGACTTTGAATGAGGTCTTTCATTCCGACAATATCATTAATTTCGTAGGTTCCTGTGATTTGTCCTAATAAGACAAATCCACCTAGCATGGCGAGTCCACCCATACCTGTAATGGTAAGTGCCATACGCGAGCCACGTTGAGCAGCTTCGTAATGACTCCAGTAACCGACTAATAGGAAGGATGAAATACTGGTAAGTTCCCAAAAGACTAATAAAATAATTAAATTGTTAGAGAGGGAAATACCAAGCATTGCTGCCATAAACAGCATGAGTAATAAATATAATTTACTTAATGAATTTTTAGGGCCTAAATAATAATAGGCATAAATATAAATGAGTGTACCGATACCGGTAATAAGAAGAGAAAATAATAAACCAAGGGCATCAAGTCTAAAGCTCAGATTAATTCCTAATTGTGGTAACCAATCCCAACTTTGTTGAATGCTTGCACCACCAAGCACAGTTTTAGCCTGAGTCAGTAATAAACCAAAACTGGTTAAACTGACTCCGATCGCCCCTAAAGCCGTTACTCCACGTGAAAACCGTTGAAGCAATGAAACAAGGGTGGTGCCTAATATTAACGGTAATAAGATAATTATCGGTAGCACACTCGTATCCATATATAATTTAGACCGAAGCCTAAAGGTGAAATTTTCATTTCAGAATAGATAGGAATTCAAAGAGATTTCCAAAGCTTATATTCTGAAAACCCGACCAAATTAGAAAAATAAAGCGAGAAACAAGTTGTATTGCGCAACTTGAATAATAAAAACGCAAAATGAAATTTATTGTACACTAAAAAATCATTAAAAATCTGATGTTATTACATGTGGTAACAACATCTAGTGATTTTCCAGCTCAAAAAACCAGATCTCATCATATATTTAGCGAATTCGGTTTTATTATAAAAATTGAGCGAAATGGATAATAAATTTTAAAGAGAGGAGGTTTCTTCCGAGGTGTCTCCTGCATGAATCATACGTAATAATTCATTTTTTTGCTGTTCATTTAGATTTTGGATTTGTTGGTACAAACTATCGATTTGAGCTGTTGCCAGCTCGGTATCAAGCGGTAAGGGGTCCATATGTGGCGTTAACGCTTCATCTTGTTGTAATAACGTATAAAGATGTTCGAGTTGCTGCTGAGTGGTATTTAAATCAAGTGGACTGATTTTTCCATGCTCTAATTTAAAACATTGATATGCGGCTGCATGTTCAAGCAATTCTTCACGGCTTCCGGTCACAATAATTTGTAAGCGTGGGAATGCGCGATGAAGACGATTTAAAATTTCTGAGCAATGTGCTGCATCTAGTTGTGAATCGATCTGGTCAATTAACAAAACGCCTTCACCTTCAAGACAAGGGTCTAAGCTCAACGGATTGAGCAAACAAAGCCTGCGAACCACATCGCCTACGAGTGCAATCCATGTTTTAGTGGTGTTAGAAAGTTGTTGAAAGGCCAAGACTTCACCCTTGTAATGTGCCATAAGTTGAAGTTTTGGGTGATATTGCAAATAAAAGTCTTCAAGCTCAGGAAAAATAATCTTTAATGCCGATTTTAATGCGTACAAATTTGGTGAAGGAAGCTGTTTAGGATGTCCTGCCAATTCAAGTTGTAGCTGACGTAAAATTTCTTCCTGATCTTGTGAATTGGATTGTTTTGAAATAATTCGCTGTACAACATGAGCCGCTTGTGCATTTTCAATATCGCTAATTTCACGTAACCACTCAAAAAAGCGGGCGAAGGTGGTAAACGGAATGAAGCTAATGTCATAAGCAGAAATAGACTGAGTAATACCCGGTAAATTTTTATTCAGTAAATTTATATCGTTAACAAATCGCTCTGACGGATAATAAGCGAGTAAGGGAAGACCTTGAAGTGGGTCTTTTCTTGTGACTTGATGATAAAGGGTAATGGTTTGATCGAGCTGCTGAGTTTCAACTTGACTAATCCCTACGCCACTTGAATTTAAGGTCTTGAACAGTTTCCAGCTACACAGAGATGTGTCGGTTTGCTGGGTTGAAGTGGTTTCAGGGAGCTGTCCAAATTCCGGTGGAATCTGGATGCTGACTTCTATTTTAGACTGCAAACGAGAATGGCTAATGTCCTGATCTGGCATGACAATGCCTGGTGTGCGTGCATCTTTAAGGCGCGCAGGAAACCACGTTAAAGCATGATAAATATGCTTGAGTAGCATACTTTTGCCAGTCGCCTGCTCGCCTAAAATTAAAGTAATCGGTTGTTTGTCATATTGGAACTGTATTTTTAGGTCATGAAACAGAGCAATATGTTTAAATTGGATAGATTCAAGTTTCATAGGCTCACCTAATTATGAGCGCTTCAACCAACCGACTGACGAAGACTTAAAGGCGCCCTTAGTTTTAATTGTTGTATCAGATCATAAAGATGATGGATATTTAGACTTACTTTAGCACGAGTACAGGCAACGTACAGTAATCTTAACTCTTCATCTGTAATCTTATGCTCTAATCCATTAATTTTAAATTGATAGTCGTCTTCAATATGGACACGGTTCCATTCCAGCCCTTTCGCTTTATGGGCAGTCGAGATGACATAGTCAGCTTGCTCAAGGGGAGTAATCTTTGCAAGTGCTTTTTTTAATGGGTCAGTGCCGTGATCATCTACCAGCTTAACCAATGGTTTAATATCGCTTCCTTCATTGGTTTCGCAGTACTCATGAACATCATGCCATGAGTTAAACCATGCCAACTCAGGAACGTCAGTAACTCGTTTTCCTTGTTTTAAGAGGCTTGCAGCATCTACAAAACGGTTTAGTTTTTGATGGTCAGCTTGCAAACTCACTTTATCGCCGTGAACTAAGCCTGCCAATAACAGCTCCATTGCGCGAGCATTGGTACGACACAAAATCGCATCACGCATTTTTGTATGCGGTTTATTGACTACACTTGATTTCTGGTTCGGATTACCAAGCAAAGGAACTGTCTCATTTAAGCCACCTAATAACGCATTGGCGACATCGGCAATTGCTTCCCCAAAACGAAAAGAGGTCGTTAAGCGAGACTCTGGCAAAGGCAGCTGTTGCATGGCATTTACTGCACCGCGCCACGCGTAGATTTGCTGGTGGGCATCGCCTACATAAATAACCTGCGTACTTTTTTGACGAAGTAATATACCCAGCATTAAAGGGTCAGCATCTTGTGCTTCATCAAATAAAACATAATCGGCCGGAATATTAGGCTCAGATAATGCCCAAAGTTTGAGGTAAATATCATGACCAATTCCTGCTTGATGACTTGGGTCGATGGACTCTAGCCAGCGGCGTTCTACAGCAGGGTAAAGGTGAGTTTGAAGTGCAGTAATATCGTCTGGATGTAACCAGTTTGGCGCCTGAATATGTCGAGGCGCTGGATATTGAGAACTGGTCGAACAGAAATAGCTCACCGCATTGGCGACAAGGCTTGCGAGGCGACTTGGCATTAAGACGTATTTTTCATAACGTCCACCCATCATTCGACGTAGGGTAATCGGTTCTAGTCGATATTCTTTTGCAATAAAGCTTGGGCTTAAGCGAGGTAAGCGTAATTTATCAGTTACGCCACGTGGCACACTGCGAAAGGCGAGTGAGTGAAAAGTACGGCAATCTACATTGCGATGAAATTTGTTTTGAGCTTCACCAGCAATGGCTTTGTTAAAAGCCAAATACATACCACGCCGTTCAGGCATGGCATCACTAATCATTTGCAACGTAGTAGTTTTACCTGTGCCCGCATAGGCAATCACTTTAAATGATTGCCCAAGACGTGCGTTATCTATAGCAATTGCTTGCTCATAGGTGGCTTTAGGTTTTTCGATATTCGACACTGAGTGATTTTAAACCTTATTGCGGTTAGCTTTTTCAACTAAACCAGATAAACCCTGACGACGACCTAACTCGTCAATAATAAGTTGTGGATTAAGATCGAAATAACCCAACATGACAATACTATGGAACCACAAATCGGCAGTTTCATAAATCAAGTCATTTAAATTGCTTTCTGTATTTTGAGCAGCGTAGTCTTTCGCAGCAATAATGGTTTCTACGCCTTCTTCGCCGACTTTTTCTAAAATTTTATTGATGCCTTTTTTGTAGAGGCTTGCAACATATGATGTGTCTGCTTCTGCTTGCTTACGTTCTTGCATCAATTGCCCTAAGTGAGCAAGTACATCCACTTGTTCAGTAGTATGAGCATGATCGTGACTTTCAGCTTTGGCTTTGTCGCCATAAATTGCAGTAGGGTCTTTTAACTGTGCATCGACAATTTCCCAGCCCTGTGGGGTGAGTTTACGGTAGAAACAGGACTCACGACCTGTATGACATGCGATACCGCCATGTTGCTCAACCTGTAATACAATCACGTCGCCATCGCAGTCTAAACGAATTTCATAAACTGTTTGGAAATGACCTGATTCTTCACCTTTGTGCCAAAGTTTTTGGCGAGAACGGGAGAAATACACAGCCTGATTTTTTTCTGCTGTGAGTGCAAGTGATTCACGGTTCATCCACGCCACCATCAAAATACGTCCGGTTTGATGATGTTGAGCAATGGCAGGGATAAGACCATTGGAATCAAATTTAACTTCATCTAACCAGTTTGACATGAGCGGAAATCCATTCAGTGGAAATGAGCTAGTGTAGCGCTTGTGTTTAGGGTTGGCTATGCTTGTCGTATAAAAAATCGTTTATATGATTTGTCTATAAGATGGGTATTAGTAAATTGTAATTTAAGAGTTGTTTAAATTAATTTTGATTTGTGAAGCCATCGCTATTATAAAATTATCTAAGCATATTGTTATAACATAGGAAAATAAGTCTTGGACAAAATAGAAAATTTTGCTTGTCGAGTATGTGGTCTTATACAGGATGAAGAGCCGTGGGGGGAAAGTGGCGAAGACCCAAACTTTAATATTTGTGATTGTTGTGGGGTTGAATTTGGATATGAGGATTATACTAAAGAATCTGTAAAAGCGTACCGCAATAAATGGTTAGAGGTAGGTGCTAATTGGTGGAAATTAAAAGAGAAACCCAAAGATTGGGATATTAAAAAACAATTACAAAATATCCCTGTAAATTTTAAATAACTTATAACCTTATGTTGTTTGAAATCTCAATCAAATTTTGATCTGGATCGCGAATATAAACTGAAAGAATAGGATGCATTGCACCAGTACGCTCAATCGGACCTTCTTCAATTTGAATATTTAATTGATTAAGGTGTGCAACCACTTCTGAAATGGGAGTGTCTGAAATAAAACACAAGTCGGCAGATCTGGGAGTCGGCTGTAATGCCTTCGGTTCAAACTCGTTGCCTTGCTGGTGTAAATTTATCTTTTGATTTCCAAACTTTAGAGCCTTTCTATCACCTTTAAACGTGATGACTTCAAACCCCAATACGGTTTGATAGAAATTACAGGTGGATTCAATATTTGAGACAGTTAAAACAAGATGATCAAGATGGCTGATTTTCATGTGTTAATCACTATTATTTGGTGGGGTTAATAGTCAGACAAAGATTGGCTTTCTAAATGAAATGCACTGTTTTCTTTAGGCAATTGAGCTACCTGATCATAATCAAGTTGCTTGAATGGCCCTGTTTTTAAGCCTGAAATTGTAATTGCCATTTCTTTTCGAAAATAAGGAATTTGATACATCCAAGGGAAAACTAAATCTCTTAAACCTCCCGCCCACCAATGGTCAGATTGATAAAGTGGTGTTAGTAAGCGACTAAGAAATTGATAAAACTGGGTAGATGAACCGCGAAGCTGGTGATAATGCTGCCAGAGCAGGGACCAATCAATATTCTGGTTTTTTTGAGCATGTCGCAATGATTGAGAAAAAGCCCAAGCATCTAATAATGCCATATTGGCCCCTTGTCCCAACTGTGGGCTCATCGCATGAGCTGCATCTCCAATTACCCCAATTCGACCTTGACCAAATTGAGTCATGACGACATCACGATAGTTTGCAGATAGCCATTTGGGCTGAGTTTGACTGTTATACAAAATTTCTTTGAGCCACTCTGCAACTTTGGGCCAACGTTCTGAAACTTGCTTTAACCAAGCTTGTTTAGCCTGCTCATCTTGCAAAAAGCTTTGTAATTGTGGCGTAGGTAAGCTCCAAAAAACACTTGAAAGGCGCTGTTGAGGTTCGGTTGGAATCGCTCCCGTAGGAAGAATTCCCATCATAATTTTCGAGCGATCATAAAATTGATGCAAAATTTCAGAATCGAGAACTTGGCACTCGGGCACGATACTCCACGCAGCCCCCCAAGGATAAGCTTTGTCAACCTTTACCCATGCTTTAGGGCGTAATTGACTACGAGCACCATTGGCAATGAGTAGGCCATCAAAGCAAGCATCAAACTTTTGATTTTGATGACTGCCAAATATCCGAACTTCATCGTTATATTCTACAAAACTTTCAACGGAATGATTCATGCACCAAGTAATCTGGCTTGAATATTCGCTAAGTTTTTGAGTGAGAACGTGACATAAAGTGGCTCGGTGTATACCTAGACCATAAAGATTTGTTGATGCTTCGCGATAGTGACTGTTAACTAAAAGACGCTTGTCTGGAAGTTGTCCTTCTAAGCCTGTGACTTTCGCACCTAAGGTTAGGGCTTTGTCGAGCACACCTAAGTGCTCAAATACGGCTAAGCCCGCAGGTTGTAGCAGTAAACCTGCACCTACCGGAGATAACTCATCAACTTGTTCAAAAATAGTAACGTGGTTGCCTTCACGGGCGAGCAAAATCGCAGTGGCTAAACCTGCCGTGCCTGCACCAATAATGGCAAAATGAGGTGTTTTCATTGTTTGTTCTTTTCAAGCATTCATAAAGCTAAATTTAGCAATGAACGGATAATCGATCTATATTTTTTTAAATTATAAGTTTTACCCATAAAAAGTCCCTTGCATGAGCAAGGGACTTGGAAGTTATTTCAATACACGCCACAGCGCCAATAAGCTGCTCAACACAATCAAAATAATAGATACAAACCAAGGGCTAATAATCGCAATGGTTAGCAAAATTAGCATAGTACTGCCAAACATCCAGCTACGACGTTGTTGGTGTTCCATTTGTAAACGAAGCTGTTGAATTTCACGTAACTGACGATCTTGCCAAGCAGACTGATTTTTTAAACCATTTAAGCTATCAATAATTAAACTTGGGAAATCTTGAGCGCCTAAAAGTAGGTCTGGCAATTGCTGACCAAGCTCTTTTACATTTTTGACTGGGTTCATATTAGATTTGACCCATTCTGTCAAAATTGGTTTCGCCAATTTCCAGATGTCGAGTTGCGGATAAAGGTCCGTACCTAAGCCTTCTACATGCACCAAAGTTTTGAGTAGTAGCATGAGCTGTGGCGGGATTTCTAAATGGAAGCGACGGGCAATATCCATCACTTGAATTAAGATACCCGCAAAATCAAGCTGGTCCATTGGTTTAGACACCATTGGCCCAACAGTGCGGCGCATTTCACGTGCTAACGCGTCTTGATCTGTACCCGGTGGAATCCAGCCAGCTTGATGCACAATTTGAATAAGCTGCATAAAGTTGCTGTTCATGACAGCAAGCAACATGCGGGCAACCGTCATCTGGTCGTGTTTAGATAGCTCACCCATAATTGCACAGTCCAGTGCAATAAAGCGTGGATTGCTTGGATTAATGGTTTCTACAAAGACATTGCCGGGGTGCATGTCGGCATGGAAAAAGTTATCGCGGAAGACTTGCGTAAAGAAAATGGTTAATCCTTTTTCTGCAAGTTGTGCGCGGTCCATGCCTAAACGGTCAAAGGTTGCCGTATCTGAAATAGGGACACCGGTAATACGCTCAGCCACCATCACATCTTTGGTGTCCATGTAGACTTCTGGCACATACATCATGGTTGAACCAGTGAAGTAATGGCGCATACGACGGGTGTTATCTGCTTCAATACTTAAGTCCAGCTCATTTAAAATGATTTGGCGGTAGTCTTGAATAATTTCAGATAAATGTAATGCACGGGCAGCTTCAAGACGACTTTCTAAGGTGTTACCTAGCCAAGCCAGAATTTCAAAGTCTTGTAAAATTTGGCTACGAATGTCTGGACGAGTAACTTTAACAACAACTTCACGTCCATCATGTAGCGCCGCTGTATGGACTTGTGCAATTGAGGCTGCTGCAAGTGGTTGATCATCAAAGCGGGCAAACAGTGTATTTACATCTGCCTTTAAAGAATCTTGAATACGTTGTTTGGCAACTTCTCCATCAAAAGGTTTGACCTGATCTTGAAGTAAAACCAGTTGGGCGAGTATTTCAGGTGGAATCAAATCACGGCGAGTTGACAGGAGTTGTCCAAGCTTAATTGCAAGCGGCCCCATATCTTCTAAAGCTTCTTTAAGCTTTAAAGGATTTTTACGTTCACGACTAGACCATGCTGCCGGATGCATTTTTATAATGTTCAATGCATGCTTAGCTTTAACAGGTAATTCATCCGCAGGGAACAACGTATCGAGTCTATAGTGCGCTGCAATACGCCAAAGTTCGAGTAAACGTGAAACGTGCGGA
The DNA here is from genome assembly GCF_027855455.1 of Acinetobacter sp. AOR01_HL. Taxonomy (NCBI): domain Bacteria; kingdom Pseudomonadati; phylum Pseudomonadota; class Gammaproteobacteria; order Moraxellales; family Moraxellaceae; genus Acinetobacter; species Acinetobacter sp. AOR01_HL. Next base: position 77,275 of record NZ_JAKTIM010000018.1, read on the forward strand.
ATCATATAAAGTCTTACCTAGTCTTGAGTGGGTTGTAGTTGTGCATTGAGCTGCTGCAATTTAGCTTCTAGACGATCAATGTCTTGATTAAGCTTACGCGTAGCCTGATTTAAATCGTCCATTTCCCAACGTGGGGCAAATAAACCGCTGTCTTCTTTTAAGGCATCTTCAGCAAAAAATAGATGACTTTGAAGAGAGCGTTTTAAATGTTTTGGTGCAAGTTGAATCTTACCGATTTCGTGAGCGAGTTGAGGACCAACCCATTTTGATAGATGCGCAGCTAAATCAGGTTCAGCTTGCTGCATAATTTTTTGAATATCCTGTAAGAGGTGATAATCACCTTGAAGCGGGATATTACCAATTTGGTCTGGATCGCTTAATAATAATTTGATCAGTTCAATGACATCTTTGACATGCAAAGTTGCAGTGGCTTCAGAAATTTTAAATTGTGGATCAAAAGGGCGCTGCTCAAAAATAGATGGCTTTTCACTGTGCCCTGTAACGGTAGGTTCAAGACGTACTTTTTCTTGGTCAAAGAATACATCAACAGAAAGTTGCGGGCTATCGATGATAACACGCAACATTTTGCCCTGTAGCTGATTGAGCTGAATGCGGGTTAATGCATCCAGATCGATCAGATGATGAATGATACGTTCGACTGCACCGAGTGCCAGAATCGACCACATATCGCTATCCCTTACAGTTTGAAACCGCGGTGAACAGCAACAATACCGCCAGTCAGGTTGTGATAATCACAGTTCTGGAAGCCAGCATTTTCCATCATCCCTTTTAAGGTACGTTGGTCTGGGTGCATGCGAATTGATTCAGCCAAGTACTTATAACTTTCTGAGTCATTGGCAACCAATTTACCCATAATCGGTAAAGCAGTGAATGAGTAGAGGTCATAAAGTTTTGAGAATGGCTCAAATACTGGTTTAGAAAACTCAAGAACAAGTAAACGACCACCTGGCTTAAGCACACGGAACATAGAAGCAAGCGCAGCATCTTTGTCTGTCACGTTACGTAAACCAAAGCTAATGGTGACAAGGTCAAAGCTGTTATCTGCAAAAGGTTCTAAAGTTTCAGCATTGGCAAGTACAAAATCGACATTGGTGCAGCCTGCATCAATTAGACGGTCACGGCCAACATTGAGCATAGATTCGTTAATGTCTGAAAGTACAACATGACCCTGCGGGCCCACTTCACGGCTAAATACTTTTGCTAAGTCGCCTGTACCACCAGCAATGTCTAACACATGTTGACCACGGCGAACACCAGACATGTTAATTGCAAAGCGTTTCCATAAACGGTGAATACCAAATGACATCAAGTCATTCATAAGGTCATATTTGCTTGCAACCGAGTGGAAAACTTCAGCAACTTTTTGTGCTTTGTCTTCAGTTCGAACTGTTGAATAACCAAAGTGTGTTGTTTCACCAACGTTGCCAGTGTTGCCTGCACCACGTGGTAAATTGTATTTCGGTACAGAACCGCTAACAGGTGTATCTGTTAAGGTTTGCTGTAAAGATTGTTGTTGCCCTTGAGGGGTACCTTGCGGTAACGGTGAGCTTAGGAATGGGCTAACTTTGTCTGAACTTTGTGCCTGCTCAGTTGGAGATGTTGGCTTTTGGTTTTCGTTAGACATATTGTCTCTCCTAGACTCAAACTCAAGTGAAACGGAATAAGTTCTGCATGATGACAGATTTTGTCTATTTTTACAGGCATCATCATGCAAATATAATGAATAAAATCTCAACTTCGTGAGGTTGAGTTTTTTCTATGTGCCGACCTTATCACACTCTAAACGGATTCGGATGTCCTGAATGTACTTTTTCAACAATCTGGCGTTCTTTTTCCGTAAAAGTTTTAATAAAGGCCTCAGCCGATTTTAAAGGTTTCATTGCGCTAAAACCATCTTGAATAAAATCATACATCAATTCGAAGTGATATTTTTGTGCAATACCTTTACACATTTTAAAAGCAGTAAACATCATAAATGAACGCATGTATTTATCGAGTGCTGCTCCTAAATCGTCAAGAAGGGCAAGCTGCTGGTAACGGGCTTCGGCCTGATCAAGCTTGATTAAGGTTAAGCGCATGATCTCGTCGGTAAGTACAGTATCTGCCGGATAGTCTTCAAGAAGCTGCATTGCTACTTGTTCATCAAGTTGAGTGGCAAGTACAGCCAAACTTACCGACTTTGTACCTGTCTTAATTGCGTTTTCAGGTAAAACCTTTTCTGCTTTATGTGCATATTTCAATAAACGTTCAATTTGTGCTGCAAGTGCATCGAACTCTGGTCCACCATATAAACGGTTTAAAAAGTACTGAGCCATCAGTTTGTGTTCTGGTAAATTAAAAAAGTCGTGATGCGTCTCTTTCATCCGTTCTTTTAGCCATGTTTGTACATCTTGCAGACGTTGGGCTAGCACTGGATTGTCGTGATAATTAAATGTTTTATATTGTTGTAAAAGTTCATCAAAAGCAGCGAGTTTAGACATGTAAGGCTCTAATATTGGGCTATTTACAAAAAATCATAAGAGGCATTGTAACCTTCTACTATGGCGAGTAGATGTAAAAAAAATGATTTATGCGTCAATTTTCAGGTTAAATCATGTTGCAATGACATAATTTGTATAGCAATTCATCACCCAAGCGCATAAGTTAAATAATGGCGAAATTAAATAAAAAGATTAGAGCAGTGGACCATGAGTGAACAACAACCAAAATTTGAAATACGAGACGAAGAACAGCTTTCAGTTGATTTAATTGAAGCACAATATGCTTTAAAAGAAAGCCGAGGGAAACCCAATGCCAAAAGCACACTCATTTTAATGAGTGGTATCGAGTTAGCTGGAAAAGGGGAAGCGGTTAAACAGCTTCGTGAGTGGCTAGATCCAAGATATCTACGGGTGAAAGCAGATGCACCACGTGTGCTGACAGACTCTGAAGCATTCTGGCAGTCTTATTCAGCATTTATTCCGACTGAAGGCCAAATTGTGGTGATGTTTGGCAACTGGTATAGCGATTTGTTGGTTACGGCAACTCATGTGTCAGAACCTTTGGATGATGCGCGCTTTGATGCTTATGTTGAAAATATGCGGGCGTTTGAACAGGACCTAAAAAATAACTATGTCGATGTCATTAAGGTCTGGTTTGATCTTTCGTGGAAATCACTCCAAAAACGTTTAGATAAAATAGACCCATCTGAACAGCATTGGCATAAGCTTCATGGCCTAGACTGGCGTAATAAAAAACAATATGACACTTTGCAAAAGTTACGCCGTCGCTTTACCGACGATTGGTACATTATTGATGGGGAAGATGAAAAACAGCGCGATCAATTTTTTGCTCAGTATCTTTTACAACATATGCGTCAATTGCCTGAACATGAAACTGAAGTCAAAGGTAAATGGCAACAGGCAAAAATTCCCGAGAGTTTATTAAAACCTGCTCAGGAAAAAATGGATAAAGCCGAATATAAAAAAGAGCTCGATAAACTCAGTAAAAAAATTGCCGATACCATGCGCTTTGATAAACGCAATGTGGTGATTGCATTTGAAGGGATGGATGCTGCCGGTAAAGGCGGGGCCATTAAGCGAATTGTTAAAAACTTAGACCCGCGTGAATATGATATTCACTGTATTGGGGCGCCTGAACGTTTCGAAGCAAGACACCCGTATTTGTGGCGTTTTTGGAATCGTATTAATGAAGCTGAAAAAATTACCATTTTTGACCGTACCTGGTATGGTCGTGTGCTGGTCGAGCGTGTTGAAGGATTTGCTTCACCTATCGAATGGCAAAGGGCATATGACGAAATCAATCGCTTTGAAAAAGACTTATTTGATAGTCAAACGATTGTGGTAAAAATTTGGCTAGCAATTAGTAAAGATGAGCAAGAGCAACGTTTTAAAGCCAGAGAAGAGACACCGCACAAACGTTTTAAAATTACTGCCGAAGATTGGCGTAACCGTGATAAGTGGGATGATTATTTAAAGGCAGCCGCAGATATGTTTGAGCGAACCAGTACCGAATATGCGCCTTGGTATATTGTCGCAACAGACGATAAATACACTGCACGCTTAGAAGTGTTAAGAGCTATTTTAAAACAGCTGAGAGCAGATTAAACTCTCAGCCGTAAGTTAGATTTTAGTTTACAACCGTGCCACGACTTTTTTGTTGAATACGTTTAGCAAGGTTGTAGCTGTCATTTAGATGAGTTTGGGCTATTTTTTTCATCATAAAATAGCCTAAACTTGCTGCGACAAGTTGCCCACCTAGTGGAACGAATTTTGTCACTTGTTTGGTAACAATCTTTCCAAAGAAACCGTTAAAGGTTTTTTTAACGGTAGTGCGAGCGACCACAAAGCCTGAAAATTGAAAGCCGCGTTTTCGTAATTCATCCCAGTGAATTGTTTTTGTTTTTGGATCATAGACACTGACATGTTCAGGCGCTAAACCAAAGCGGGAATTAATATCGGGAATAAGCTGTGACAAAATTCCCAAATCTACTACCACGTCAAAAAAAGGAATGGGTACAATTGCTGCACCAGCAGAGACGTAAGCTCTTTTCTGAATGAGTTCTTGGCACTCATCGCGAATTTGTTCCAGATTTAGGCTAGGATCAATATAGTCAGGAATGTTATCAATTTTCATAATGTTTTACCTGTAATGTGTTCCTTGAAGGTGCCTTGCCAACACAAGGTAAGTGACACCTAAAATGAGATTATGCTGTGTTTAAACCAACGTGACATAGTCAGATTCAGTTGTATAGTAATGAATGTTTATGATTTTGTGCATAAATTATGCGAGTAGGATATGAAATAAATGGGTATCCATGTTATTCAAAGTCAACGTATTGATGTGTTGTTGCAGGGCGTACTGGCATCTACGTCCCAGCCGTCAACGCATCCATTACAGGTTTTGAAAGCCCAGCATTTCATTGTGCCAAGTCCTGCTATCGAGCAATGGCTGATACAAAAACTTGCAGAACAGCAAGGAATGAGTGCCAATTACCAGTTTCACCAACGTGTGCGCGGGTTTCAGTGGTATGCCTATCAACAGGTCCTCACGGCGCATAAGGAACAGGTTCGTAAAGCCAATATTCCACGCTTGATTTTTAAATGGCGTGTACATCAAGCCTTACAGGAATTTATTCAGCCTGATGTTATGAGCATAGATAGCTCTCATCCACTGCATTCTATTGTTCAACGTATTTATGACAGCGCAGATCGGCTTGAACAAGGTATTGAGAAGCAACTAAAAAAACAAAAAATGTTGTATTGGGTTGCCGAGCAGGTTGCCGATTTATTTAGTAACTACATGGTCTATCGGGGACAGTGCCAGCGTGGTTGTGAAAATATGTGTACTTGTCCAAATAACTGGTTAGCAGCATGGGGACAAGGCCGATCGCTCGATATCGAAAAGTATATTGCCCATAAAGATAAAGAAATTTCGGCATTTACTTTGCAGCAAACCCAAGAGTTAGAACGTTGGCAGCGCTGGTTATGGCAGCAGCATTTTCATGATGATTTTATGCAAATGCAGCAAATTGATGAGTTGTTTTGGCAAGAGTTAGAGCATCCTGAGCGCCAGAAGAAGGCATTGGCTCGTTTGCCGGAGCAAATAGTCATTTTTACTTTACTGGATTTACCACCCAGCCAGCTTCAGTTTTTACGTCGTTTAGGGCAATACATTGATGTTTTGATTTTGCACTATAACCCTTCGCAAGAATATTGGGCCGATAGTGTCGACCCACTCTGGAAACAGCGCTATGACTTAGGGGTAAAAGAGCGTTTTATAGCGAAGAACCCCCAAGCGACCGATGCGGAAATTGCCGATTTCTTTAATAAATTTACGCTTAATTTTAATGCTGAGGCGCGTGAGTCAAGACATCCACTGTTAACCAGATTGGGCAAACAAGCCCGCGACCACTTCTCATTACTCTCAAACTTATCTACAGGTGAGGAAGGTAAGTGGGTGGATGCCTTTGTAGATGATTTTCCTGAAAGTTTACTTGGCAAAGTTCAGTCAGATATTTTGCACTTGGTGGAACCCCAAGCAAAGCAGTATGAGCTTGCCCCTAACGATGACTCAATTCAGATTCATGTCTGCCACTCGACATTACGGCAACTTGAAGTATTGAAAGAACAATTGATTGGCTGGTTGGCAAAACCGCACGAACAGCCACGTCGTCCAAATGATATTTTGGTTTTAGTTCCTAATTTGGCAGAAGTAGAGCCTTTAATACGAAGTGTTTTTCCTGCTACTGCAACTGAGCAAGGCGTGCATTTGCCTGTCAAAATAGCAGGAATTGCCTCACTCGATGCACTTAATGCATGGCGTGCCGTGATTGGGCGTATTCACCTTATGCAAGGGCGATTTAGCTTTGATGAGTTTGCTGACTGGCTTGGTTTACACGCGACTCAACAGCGTTATGCACTTGAATATGCTCAAGTAGAGCGAATTTTAAATTTACTTGCTGATGCAGGGTTTAAACGTGGGCTTGATGCAGAGCATCTGAAACGTAGTTTATGTGACGGCGATGATGATTATCGATATAGCTTTAAGTTTGCTTTAGAGCGGTTAGCGCTCGGCATAGCAATTCCTGAACATGCTACATTTAATCAGGTGCTGAGTTACGCTAAGGTTCAACCAGGCGATTTTGAGCTTATTGGTACGCTCATTCAGATTTATCAAGATTTAAATGAACGCCGTGACTGGCTCATTATGCATGAGCAGAAAAAGAGTCATACGGTGGAATATTGGTTGCAAACACTCTCGCAAGATATTATCGAGTTTGAGCAGGCCGGTGTGGCTGCTTTAAAGACTGCGCGGGAAATTGTAAAAAAACAAGAGCGTATGTTAACGCTCGCAAGTTACTATGCCGAGACAGAAACAGGCACCTTACGTAAAATCACCTTGCCTTTGCCTTATATTTTGGATGAGATTCAGCGAACTTTAGAAAATCAGACGGCTCAAGCTGAACCGACAGGACAGATTACCTTTGCCCAGATTGGACAAATTCGTCCTTTGCCTTATCGTTTAATTGTGATGTTGAACCTTGATGCAGGGCAGTTTCCAAATCGAGACACCCATGTGCCATTTGATTTGATGGATGCCTTACGTCAACAATTAGGTGACCGTTCCCGTCTTGAGGATGACCAAGGTGCTTTCTTAGACGCCTTACTTTTAGCTCAAGAAAACTTATGGCTGTTTTATAACGGCTTTGATGTCAATGACGGTGAGGTGAGAGATCCTTCTAGTATTCTTCAAGAGTTCCGTGAGCATCTTGCACTTATTGTAAAGCCGGAACCAAATGCACCCGATCGAGAAGTGATTGAAGGTATTGAAATTCCCTCTCAATTAAAACAGCTCTATCACTTACATTATTTACAGCCATTTGACCCTAAAGGTTTTATGGCCGAGAACCGCTATATTCGTTATCAAGATCACTGGTTTAACGTGGCGATGCAAATTCAGCAAGCTTCCGGTGTTCTCAAGCCTTGGGCAAATATATCTTATCCTTTAGAAATACCTGACATGTTGGTTTTAGACAGCCATCAGTGGATACAGGATGTGACTTTCCCCGCACGTTTATATTTAAAAACTTTAGGCGTAGAAAACTTAGGAAATGTAGGCGTATTAGATCAGAATGAACCTTTGCTTTTAGATGGTTTGGGCCGTTATACCATTCGGCATTTTTTACAGCAAAACGAACAGCAGGCACAGCCTGAAGTTCTACTTGATCAGTTGCCTGTAGGCAAAGTTCAATACAGCGCATGGCAACAGGGCATTTTTGAACAGGAATGTTTGCTTGAGCGCCTTCATCATTATGCGCCAGCTGTGACACAAACGACTCAGCGTGTGTGGCGAATTGCCAAACAGCTACATATGAATATTACGGTGCCAAAATCTGAAACTCAGGATTGGGTCAGTATGGAAGCATCAAGTGCTCGGGCAAAAAGACGTGCAAAAGTTTGGTTAGAGTATCTGCTTTGGTTGGCCTATTTAAATGAAGGAAGTGCAGGAGCTGAAAGACGCCGCATTGTGGTTTTTAGTGACCAAACTGTCATCTGTAAAGGTATTAGTTCGGAGCAAGCTCGGCAGTATTTACAACCGTGGTTTAAAATCTGGCGTTATGCTCAACAGCAGCCACTCGTGTTACCAGCAGCTTTATTATTAAAGCCACTTGAAAAAGCTAAGGCATATCAGTGGGAAACAACAAACCCGACAGAAAAAATAAAACTGGATGAGAAGAGCTATGCGGAGCTGTTAAAATACTGGAATGAAACGGGGACATTTACCTCTATCGATATGACACAAAATGAAGCGTGCAAGTTACATCAAGACTGGCGTTTCATTTTGCAAGAACAAGATGCACAAGCATTACTTCAACATGCTTGTGATGAGTTTGCCTATGACCTGTATCATCCGGTTTTTCAATTTCAACATTCGGAGTAAGGCATGAACTCAAGAGTACAGGTGTCTTATCAACCTATTATTGATATTGAATTTAGTGGACTGCATTTAATTGAGGCTTCGGCGGGTACCGGGAAAACCTATACACTGTCGAGTTTAATGGTTCGTATTTTTCTTGAGAAATATTTACCGGGCCAAGTCATTGCAACAACATTCACCCGTGCTGCTGCGGCTGAGTTAAAAAGCCGGATTCGTGCGCGTTTGGTCGAAACCCACCGTTATTTAGATGCCAAGCGGAGCTTGACTGAAAAAGAGATTCTTTTGCAGGCCGAGCAAGAATCTGACTTATTACTGCAACATATTCTCAAGCATTTTGCGACACGTATTGCCTATGCCTGTGAGCGTTTAAAGCTCGTGATCGATCAGCTAGATGAGCTATTTGTCGGAACACTCGATAGCTTTAGCCAAAAGCTATTACGTGAGTTTGCTTTTGAGAGCGGAAAAATTGAACGTGCCCAAATTACCGATGATGCCAAAACCTATAGCCGACAACTGATTCATGATGTTTTACGTGAATGGATACAGTCTCAGCCTCAAACCGTGATTGATGCATTGTATCTGGCAGGTGAGTTAAAAAGTGTCGACAGTTTTGTCAAACTGGTCGAAGACTCACTGAATTTTAGTTCGGCTCACTTTAAGCTTCCCGAAAAGCCTACCATTCAGTTTGAACAGCTTGCTCAGCTCAAACAGTTGGCAGCAGAAATTGATATCAGTCTTCTAGAACCGTATTACTCGCTTGATGGCGACCACTATAAACATGTAAGCGGCACAATATTTCGTAATGGGGCATTTAATAAGTTATTTAGTGAATGTTTGCCACAGTTATTACAAGTTTTAAAGCAAAGCGACAGTATTTTAATTTTTGATGGGTCTTTGGCAGTACATCGGGAACTCGTTTTTAAGTTTTTAGGCCAGCTTGCCGATCAGAAAGTTTTCAAGAAATGTCCTGCCGAAATTTCGGATGGATTTTATCAGCATCCTTGTATTCAGCAGATTCAGCAGTTATTTGGTGTGCTGAAAAACTATGCTGAACAGTTCGATCAGCTTCATATTTATTTAAAAGCCTATTTGTGTGTAGAGGTTAAAAAACGTTTACCGCAGGTTTTACAAAACAAGGGCGAGACGACTTTTTCTCAGCAAATTCGCACTTTGTCAGAAGCTTTAAAGGGCGAGCAGGGGCAACGTTTCGCCGTATTTGTGCAGGCTCGATACCCCTTAATTTTGGTTGATGAGTTTCAAGACACCAACCAAGACCAAGATGATATGCTCGCCAGCATTTGGCGTCATCCAGAACGTTACCAAAAAGGTTGCATGATTATGGTGGGTGACCGTAAGCAGGCAATTTACGGTTTCCGTGGTGGGGATATGCTCACCTTCTTGAATGCCTACAAAGATATTCAGGCAAAGCATGGTCGCGAATATAAGTTAATTCATAACCACCGTTCAGTCGCTGACTTGGTTGAAGTGGTTGATGCGTTATTTCAAAGGCAAATCGACTTTGGTGAACAGGTTCAATATGACCCGATTCGGGCAGGGACTCGACCTCATCCGGTTTTAATCGATCAAAACCAGCCTAATCCGCATCCTTTACGTTGGCTCATGCTAAAAGACAAGGAAACGGAAGCACAGCAAGTCGCGTGGAAAATACGTGATTTACTCAATCAGTCACATGCAGGACAACTTTATTTTCAAAAAGATGCTCAGACTCAAACCTTAAATGAAGATGATATTGCGGTCTTGTCGCGTAATCATGATGGACTTGATAAAGTTCAATTTGAATTAGAACGTTTAGGAATACGAGTTAATCGGCCATCAAAACGAAGTGTTTTTGATTGCACAATTGCTCAGGATGTTGGGGCCTTACTCACTGCGATTCTTCATCCTTACGATGAGGCCAAAGTGAAACGAGCTTTGATTAGCCGTTTATTTGCTATGGACCTTAAACAGCTGTTGCAACTCGAGCAAACGGCCGAAGGTTTAAGCCAGTTTATGACGGGTTTTGATACTATTCGGGAATTGTGGTCAGCTCAGGGCTTTTTAGTAGCATGGCAGCAATGTTTAAACCAATTTGGCATTTGGAAAAATCTGGTTGCTGTCCAGAGTAAAGATAATGAGCGGGTTGTGGTGAACTTGCGTCATTTGACCGAAATTTTGAGCCAACATAGCGAGAAATATCAGGGCGCGCAAAATCTCTATCACTGGTATCTCAAGCAATTACAATCACCGCTTGATCGTGAATGGGAGTTAGAGCGTAGGTTGTCGAGTGAAGCTGGCGTACAGCTCATGACCATTCACCAGTCAAAAGGTCTTGAGTTTAAAATTGTCTTTTTGCTCGGGGCCGACAAGCCATTTCGGGAAAATAACAAAACACTTAACTTCTCGACCCAAGATATAACGGTTCCGGAGTCGGCTCAAACCCTAACACAACGTGTTGTTGCGATTGCCGATAAAACATATTTAAACGAAATCGAGCTGAAGCAGCATGAAGAACGGGCTTTGGCGGAACAAAACCGTCTATGGTACGTTGCTTTAACCCGGGCAAGTCATCGTGTTTATGCGCTCTTACAAGATACGGATGGCAAGTCTGTTTCAGGTTTGGCATTTTGGAAAAACAGAGCGGAACCATTCCAGCACCGTTGTTGTACCGATGAAATAATTTTGGAACAACCACCTGCTGCAAGACATTTAAATCAACACATCAATATTATTGAGATACAGGCGCAGCATTTTCCTGATCAGCGCTTTTATTCGAGAGGCAAAACCAGTTTTAGTTATCTGGCACAGCATTTAAGACATAAAGTAGGTACAGATTTACTCGCGAGTCAGAGCTATGAAGCTGTTTTAGCCGAAGATGAACTCGATCAGGTTATTTCTGTTGAGGCGCCCGCAGCACAGCCAATTAACTGGATCAAAAGTAATTTTCCGAGAGGGACGCTCGCAGGTAATTTCTTACATGAAATTTTTGAGCATATTGATTTTCAATGTTCAGATGAGTGGGTAAGTGAAATACGTCGTCGTTTTAAAAATGACTACAGTAGTTTGTGGCAAGATTTATTAATCAAATACCAAGAAAGCTTTCCCGAAGAACAAGAAGCGGAATATTCGCTTTATCACGCTGTAGCCGAATGGTTGCAAGAGATTTTAAGCACGCCGTTATATCAAGGCTTTCGCCTAAATCAGTTACAGCCAGAGCACTATTTATCAGAGTGTCCTTTTTATTTGGCACTGTCAGATCGTGTACTAGCCATGAAACGTATTCAGCAGCTGTTTGCTGAATATGGTATGGAAATGCCAGAGTTATTAGAGGCTCGTTCTGCACGCTATTTAAATGGTTCGATAGACTTGGTTTATTTTGATGGGCAGCGTTATCACATTGCTGACTATAAGAGTAACTACTTGGGTGAAAACCTTGCTGATTACAGTGTAGAAAGTATTGCACAAAGTATGTCTTTAGCCAGCTATTGGCTACAAGCAGGCCTGTATTTGGTTGCGTTACATCGTTATTTAAAAGTCAAAATGCAGAATTATGATATTGAACAACACTTAGGTGGGGCGACTTATCTTTACTTACGCGGTATGAATGGCGAAGCTGAGCAGGGTTATTATTATTGGCAGCCAAGTACAGAATTTGTTCTACGACTCGATGCTATTTTAGGGTACTTTGCTGAGGATAAAATTGCATAAAAAATGCTGATAAAAGATCTAATTTTAGAATTAACAAATACTTGGGGTGTGGATAAGCCTGTCTATAACCATGTGGACAAGCGTGTGGAAAACTAGGTGGATAAGTGTGTGGACAATCTAAATAGCCCTGAACAAAGCGATTTAAGCTGGTTAACGACTTGGAGTACCTTTCTAAATCAAGCCCCGTTTACTGCTCAGACACAAGCTCCAGAGGCAGCTTGTTTTTTGCAGCAGCTAATTGAAGCGAGCTTGCAGGGTGACAGTTGTATTGAGATTAGCCCAGAGCAAATAGAAACACTTGGCCAACTGGTGACATCTGCTGAACAAGCAAAGTCTCAAGTTGCCCCTTGTGTCCACGACGGGCAGGGGTTGGCATTATACCGATATTGGAACCTAGAGCAACGTCTAGCTGAGCAAATTCGCCGATTAAAGCAACAACCAATTCAACCTGTTTCATGTGAAGAGCATTTAGACTTATTAACTGATCCTCATCAGCGAGCTGCTTTGCAAATGGTGACTCGGCAGAGCTTAAGTATTATTACAGGTGGGCCGGGTACAGGTAAGACCTATACGCTTGCTCGTATTATTGCTGTGCTTAGTCAGGCAATTCCGCATATCCGTGTGGCGATGGCTGCTCCGACGGGTAAAGCTGCACAGCGTATGCAAGAAGCCTTACAAAACTCGTTTAATGATCCCAAACTGCTTGAGTCGGGGCTAATGAGTGATGAGCTAAGAAACCAAAGTACCCAAACTATCCATCGATTATTAGGTATGGGGCATAGTCAAACTCCACGGTTTAATCAAAAACAGCCTTTGCCTTATGACGTTATTGTGGTGGATGAAGCCTCTATGCTGGACTTAAATCTGGCAACGTTATTATTTGAAGCGGTCCCTGAGTCTTGTCGAATTATTTTATTAGGCGATGCCAACCAGCTTGCTTCTGTAGATGTTGGAGCGGTACTTGCAGATTTACAGCAAATCAAGGCTTTGTCTGAAAACCGTGTTCACCTTCAAACCAGCCGTCGTTTTGCGGAAGGGGCTTTGATTGGACAGGTTGCCCGATTTATTCAAATGCAAACTGGTCAAATTGACCATGAGCAAGTTTTACAACAATTTGAAATCGATATTGTTCAGGTTTCAGAATTACGTTCAATACCTTTAGAAACCGACATGCCCGATGTGGTTCAGCTTGAATATTTACCCGAAGAGTCCCCTATAGCGCTAGAAACTTACTACCAAAAATTGATGGTGGGTTTTCAAGGCTATGTGCAAAGCTTAAAAGCTTATTTACAAGATGATCGTTCAACTGAACATATTGAAAATATCGTTAAGTCATTCGATGACTACCGTATTTTAACTGCCGTACGTCATGGACCATTTGGTTTGCAGCAACTTAATCAATATGCTGAACGCTGGTTACAACAACAGCTAGGTATTGTGACTTTAGGAGGATGGTATGTTGGCCGTCCGGTTATGATGACCTATAACGATTACCAGCTCGGTATTTCAAATGGTGACATTGGTTTATGTTTTGAACATAGAACCCAGCCGCAACAGTTTGAAGTGTATTTCCCAAGTTTAAATAAGTGGGTTGCTGCAAATCGGCTACCTAAAAGTATTCAAAGTGCATTTGCCTTAACAATTCACAAATCACAAGGTTCTGAATTTACCCATACAGCTGTTGTTCTTGATCAGGCTGCCAAGAATTTGTTAAGCCAAGAGTTGATCTACACTGCGATTACACGAGCCAAAAAAGTAGTGAGTTTATTGGTCGATCCAGAGGCGTTACTTCAATCTTTTACAGTTCGCACGACAAGAAAAAGCGGTTTAGTTGAAAAAGTTAATCGGTTAGTTCGTTAAGCCAAACTTAATATTTTTACCCTTGTAAGAAAAAGCTTACATGGATTCGAGATATTTGCTGCTAGAGAACCCACCCTGTTTTTGAGATTATAAACGCACAACGAGCTTGGCAAGGAATGTCGGGCAAAATCGCACAATAATAATAACTTAAGTCGAGAGACTGCGAACTTACAATGATGTAGGTGAATAAAGAGGAAACTTACAGCCGCTAAGCCTTGTAGTTTTGGGAGAGACTACAGGGCTTTTTTATATTTAAGTCTTAACCCCACCAAAATATCTGAATAAATCTTTAGATGACTCACCCTATTTCTTGCTTATATTATCAATTATTTAACTCAATAATTTTTAATATATTTATTTATAATATGATTCTTAAATAAGCATTTTTCGCGTGAATTGTTAAGTTAAATGTTATACAGAACCGTATGTTATTTAGCATTTAAAGATAAACGATAAATATTAGACAGACCTGTACGTTTTCGCTTACATGATGATAAGAAAAATACTACTTTTCTTCATAATTGGATATGACAAAATACATCCCATAAGGAAATAGAACTAAAACAACGGAAGTGAGTAAAACGAGAAGAAGGATGTGGAAAGCATCTCACACATAACAATAAGAACAGCGATAAACACGATAAACAACAACTACAGCGCCAAAAACCCAAGCAGAAATGCTTGGGTTTTTTATTTTGTCGCTGGGTTAATTTTAGCTATACCAGATCGGTTTCATGCGAATCACTACCAAATAGTGAACGGCGTTGATCTCTAGGAATTCGTGGGCATTGAGTCGAAATTTGATAAAGCAGATTGGCTAGAGCAGGAAGGTGTGTACCAACCACAGATTTGCCAGTGGTTAACAAAGAAACGCTGATATCACGCTCTGGGTCGGCCCAACACAAAATATTGGAAAAACCGAGGTGACCAAAAGCTTGTCCAGTCATTGGACCAAATAACCCTACCGGATTACTGCCTAGCATTGGTCCTAAGGCATAGCGCATCGGTATTAATAAAGTTCGGTCAATGTTAACTCCTGTGGTAGGGAGTGTTGCTCTAAAAATTGTTTTCTCGCTTAAAATTTGTTTGCCTTGGTAGCTTCCCCCACTTAAAAGCATTTCAAAGAAGCGTCCAGCTTGCTCTGCACTGGTATAAATATTACCGGCGGGACAGATGGTATCCATAAAGCGGCTATCATTAGTGACATCTACAGCGAGTTGTAAGCCTCCACCTAGTACATGATTGAGATAATGATCTGTTCCTAAACGCGGATGTAAACCTGTTGCACAATTAAGAGCAACTTCAGCACGATATTCTGGTTTTAATCCATAGTTAAAATAGGGCATGTCCATCGGTTTCTCGATGGTCTCATGCACGAATTGGCGAAGGTCTTGCCCTGTAACCCGCTCAATAATTTCTCCTAAGATATAACCTGCCGTTACTGCATGATAGGCAAGGTGATTTCCCGCTGGAGAAACAGGTCTTGCTGCGTATAAGCGCCTTAAAATTTCATCTTGATCAAAAAGCAGTTCAGGTGTGACATCTCCATCAACATAAGGAATGCCTCCACGATGAGATAACAAATGAAAGATTGTCGCGCGGCGCTTTCCGTTCACCCCATACTCGGGAATATAATAGCTCACGGGGTCAAGTAAGTTGATTTCGCCCTTTTCATCTAAAAGATGAATTAACATGGCAGTAATCATCTTGGATGCTGAAAATAGACAAACGGGAGTGTCTGGCGTTGCGATGAGTGCATTCTCTTGCAGACCAGCCGGCGAGTTTCCTTGAGCATAGCCAATGCTTCGATTTAATAAAATTTTCCCCTGTCGACGTAAGCAAAAAGTAATGAGCGGATAGTTTCCGGTTTTGTAGAGTGACTCAATACTTTTCCAGATTTTTTGAACTTGCTGTTCACTCATTCCACCTAGTTCGGCAGGTACTTCATCTTTGTGATGAATGACCGATTCAAGGTCATTCGGTACCGGACAGGTATTGGTCGAAAATATTTTCACACGTCCCTCGCGTTTCTTTCTTTTTATTCAAGGCCAAGTGTGCAGGGTTAAGAAGCTGATGTCAGTGTCTAAAATGACAGGTAACAGAAAACAATTTTGCAATCCATATATAGATACCTTAAAATAGGCAACTTGCTGTAGTGATGCACGGCAGTCAGTTGCGCTCAACTGATTCATATCATTTTATTTTTTAAGCATCTCGGAGAAATCGAATGGCTTTAACTAATGCAGACCGCGCAGAGATCATTGCTAAATTTGCTCGCGCTGAAAACGACACTGGTTCACCAGAAGTACAAGTAGCTTTATTGACTGCTCAAATCAATGATTTACAAGGTCACTTCAAAGCTCACAAACACGACCACCACAGCCGTCGCGGTTTGATCCGTATGGTTAACCAACGTCGTAAATTGCTTGACTACTTAAATGGTAAAGACCACGAGCGTTACACTGCTTTGATCGGTGCTTTAGGTCTACGTCGTTAATTCGATTTTGCTTTGTTTTCGGTTTATCGCATGTTGCTATGCTTTGTTTCTGAAAAGAAAGTTTCGTCTAATAAACCATTAGGCGATTTATAGAAGGGGCGCTTGTGCGCTCCTTCTTTGCGTTTAATATTATTTAAAATTTTTGGTCTAGTGTGATGGCTTCTAAGCTTTGTCATTTACCTACCGATAGTTGTAGCCTGAATGCCAAACCTTAGGGGTCTCACTAGAATAAAATTAGGAAAATACAATACATGTCAATGTTTAACATCGTTCGTAAAGAATTCCAATTCGGTCAGCATCAAGTCGTTTTAGAAACGGGTCGCGTTGCACGTCAAGCAAATACAGTTTTAATCACAATGGGTGGTGTAACTGTATTGGTAGCAGTAGTTGCTGCTCCAACAGCAAAAGCTGGTCAGGATTTCTTCCCTTTAACAGTTAACTATCAAGAAAAACAATATGCAGCAGGTCGTATCCCTGGTGGATATGGTAAGCGTGAAGGTCGTGCTTCTGAAGCTGAAACTTTAATTTCACGTCTTATTGACCGTCCAATTCGTCCATTGTTCCCAGAAGGTTACTACAACGAAATTCAGGTAACTGCAACTGTGGTTTCTTCTGACAAAACGATGGAAGCTGATATTGCAGCAATGTTAGGTACTTCTGCTGCGTTGGCAATTGCAGGTACTCCATTCCGTGGTCCAATCGGTGCAGCACGTGTTGGTTTAATCAACGGCGAATATGTTTTAAACCCGAATTTTGAGCAAATGGCTCAGTCTGACCTTGACCTTGTGGTTGCTGGTACAGAGTCTGCTGTATTGATGGTTGAATCTGAAGCGAAAGAACTTTCAGAAGACCAAATGTTAGGTGCGGTTCTTTTTGGTCATGACGAAATGCAAATTGCAATTCAAGCGATCAATGAATTTGCAGCTGCAGCTGGTGCGAAACCATCTGACTGGGTTGCTCCAGCACACAACGAAGAATTACGTGCAAAATTAAAAGAAGCATTTGAAGCAAAAATTTCAGAAGCTTATACCATTGCAGTAAAACAAGATCGTTATGCAGCATTAGATGCACTTCATGCTGAAGCTGTTGCTCAATTCGTTCCTGAAGAAGATGTAGACGGTATTGCTGACGAAGTAGACTACTTATTTGAAGATCTTAAATACCGTACCGTACGTGACAACATTTTATCTGGTAAACCACGTATTGATGGCCGTGACACCAAAACTGTTCGTGCGTTAGATGTACAAGTGGGCGTACTTGAGCGTGCACACGGTTCTGCATTATTTACACGTGGTGAAACTCAGGCGTTAGTAACAACGACTTTGGGTAATACTCGTGATGCATTAATGGTTGATACTCTTGCTGGTACTAAAACTGACAACTTCATGTTGCACTACAACTTCCCTGCTTACTCAGTAGGTGAAACAGGCCGTGAATCTGGTCCTAAGCGTCGTGAAATTGGTCATGGTCGTTTAGCGCGTCGTGGTGTTCAAGCAGTTCTTCCTGCAGCTGACCGCTTCCCGTACGTTATTCGTATTGTATCTGACATTACTGAATCTAACGGTTCATCTTCAATGGCTTCTGTGTGTGGTGCGTCATTATCACTTATGGATGCAGGTGTTCCGCTTAAAGCACCAGTTGCTGGTATCGCAATGGGCTTAGTGAAGGAAGGCGAGCGTTTCGCAGTACTTTCTGACATTTTAGGTGATGAAGACCACCTTGGTGACATGGACTTTAAAGTAGCAGGTTCTGCAAACGGTATTACTGCACTTCAAATGGACATCAAGATCGAAGGTATTACTGAAGAAATTATGGAAGTTGCATTAAACCAAGCATTTGCTGGTCGTATGCATATCCTTAATGAAATGAACAAAGTAATTTCACGTGCTCGTCCTGAAATTTCAATGCACGCTCCAACATTCGAAGTGATTACAATTAATCCGGATAAAATCCGTGATGTTATTGGTAAAGGTGGTGCAACAATCCGTCAAATCACTGAAGAAACTAAAGCTGCTATCGATATTGAAGATAACGGTACAGTTCGCGTATTTGGTGAAACTAAAGCTGCTGCTAAAGCTGCAATTGCGAAAATTCAAGCGATTACTGCTGAAGTTGAACCAGGTAAGATCTACGACGGTAAAGTAATTCGTATTGTAGAATTCGGTGCATTTGTAAACATCATGCCGGGTACTGATGGTCTTCTTCATATTTCGCAAATCTCTAATGAGCGTATTGCGAACGTAACTGATGTTCTTAAAGAAGGTCAGGAAGTAAAAGTACAGGTTCAAGACGTTGATAATCGTGGTCGTATCAAATTGACTATGAAAGATATTGAGCAAGCATAATTGCTTAACTCACTAAAAAAGTCCGCTTGATGCGGGCTTTTTTTATGGCATGATGCAAGTAATACACCAATAGATCGACATGGTATGCAGGTTTATTATTTTTATCGTCATCAAAATGACGGCTATGTTTTTTTAAGCCGTGAAAAGCACACTGAACATATTCTCGAGTTTTTCTGGATTGATAGTGTGAGATCGGATGTTGTGAGCCAGAATGAAGAATGGCAACAAAAAATTCAGCAACTTGCAGATGTATCCATTAATGAGTTTCATATGCGAGATATTGCGAATATCGAACATCCTTGTGCATTTGATACGCTTGAAGAATACGACCTGCTTATTTTTAGAAAGCTCGTAACGCCGGATGATGAAATTAAAAATGGCGAATCACATGAGAGTGTATTTGGTTTAGCCACCACACCGATCAGTTTTATTTTTACGCCTAAAGTACTTATTAGCGTACGTGAACAGGGCAACAAGTCGATTGAAAATTATATTCAGCGCCTTGAAAATATTTTATGTAAAACTCTCGAAGAGCAAAATAAAACCCGTAAGCTGCCTAATTCACCTGTAGATCTGTGTTTACGTCTGCTCAATAGTATGGTGGATGGTTACCTTGATATTCGTTCACCTTTGACCAGAAGGGTCGAGCATTGGCAACAACAGCTATTACAAGGGAATCGGCGGTTTAAACAGTGGCATCAACTGTTTCATGAAAATATGGCCTTTCAGCAAGTCGAAAATCTATGTGAAGAACAAATTGAAACCTTACAAGAGTTTCGTGATGAAATTGTAGAAAACTATCATCATGTTATTGGAGAGAAGACGCATAGTTCTCAAGACCTTTTATTAGTGCGTTTAAACGATTTAATGAGTCATGTCGAACGTATTCAAAAACATACCTTGCGTTTACGTAGTGCGATTCAATCGGCAATAGATTTGCATTTCTCGGCAATTGCTAACCAGACCAATGAGAACATGCGTATTCTTGCCATTATTACTGCTGTGTTTGCGCCTCTTACGCTTTTAACGGGTATTTATGGAATGAACTTTGAGTTTATTCCCGGGCTTAAATCACCAGTAGGTTTTTGGATTATGCTTGGGGTTATGCTGCTAAGTACCATTTTATTGCTCTACTATTTTTATAGACAGCATTTGGTGGGGCGTGGTGAAAAAAGTGTGATTGATTTACTGGCGCAGCAGCATCGCCAAGATCGTATGAATTTGTTTTGGTTTTTGGAATATGAACCGATTAAGCAGACTTTGAAGGAAGTGGAAAAGATTACTCGGTTGAAATAAATTTTTATTTCTGCACGACTGGGCCTCGCTAACTTGTTATTTAATATAGTCATTAACCTTCGGTTCGACCTACTTTTGTTTCGGCAAAAGTAGGCAAAACCATTACCATCTGCAAAACCTGTTCAATACCTATTTTTAAATAACAGTATTACAAAACCATTATCTGATTGATACCACGCAGGTTGCAGATGGCTTTCTCCACTATCAGATTTCAACTAGGGTTTTATGCTGTATTAATGCTATTCCTCAATGAAAATGCTTCAACTGTTTTCTAAGTTGTTGCACTTCATCAATCAAATCTAACATCACCGCAACAGCTGCAAGGCTTGCATCAAAGTCACGTTGCAAACGATACGCTTTACGAGCGCGAATAACATCTTCACCCATGAATTGATGTTTTTCAGGTGGAGTATCAATCGCTAAAATATCATATTCAATGAGCTGGAGAATCCAGTCTGGGCTTTGACCACAGGCTTGAGCAAACTGTTGCAAGTCAAATGTACATTGTTCATCAACGACTTCAGCACTAAAGGTGTGGCCGTCACATACAATTTCTCGATAATGGATGGTTGTCATGATCTTGCTCCTTAATGAGATGAACGAGGTTCGAATGAAGCAAAGGCTTCTGCCAATTGCTGATAGGCTTCTTTTTCTTTTTCAGAATGCGCCGGTGGGAATACAATATTTAAAATTAAATAAAGATGGCCTGGCGTTTTATTTGGTATCCCTTTGTCTTTTAAACGTAGTTGTTGTCCTTGTTTTGCATTTTTAGGTAAATTGACGTGTAAAGGTCCCGCAGGTGTTTTTACTTCAATGCCTTGCCCTAATGCGGCTTCCCATGGCGCTACATCTACAGTCAAATATACATCACTGCCTTCGACATGCACACGATCTGTATCTTTATACTGAATCTCGATATAAAGATCGCCGTTGGCACCACCATTAATACCACTTTGTCCTTGTCCACTTAGGCGAATTTGCTGACCTTCTTTCATGCCTTTAGGTATTTTTACCTGTAAGGTTTTTCGTTGTACCTCTGGCTCACCATAGGCATTAATGGTTGGAATTTGTAGGGTAATGTGTTGTGTTGATCCATGGTAAGCAATATCAAGATCTACCTCTATGCTGGCATGCTGGTCTTCACCTCGATAACTACGTTGTTGTCTTTGATATTGCTGTTGTCCACCGCCAAAGCCTGCACCAAAGCGTCCAAATAAGTCTTCAAAGCCACTAAAGTCTGCTTGCTCACCGCCTGTAAAACCTTGACGATAAAATCTGGCACCATCGAAACCACCTTGAGCTGCCCCTTGACCAAAACCATTAAAACCTTGTGGGTGGTCTAACATTTGGTCGTATTCAGCTTTTTTCTCAGGATTGCTTAGGGTGTCGTAGGCAACATTAATTGCCTGCATCTTTTCTTCTGCATCTTTTTCTTTGCTGATGTCGGGATGATATTTACGAGCTAATTTCCGATACGCTTTTTTAATTTCATCAGCTGAGGCTTCTCGTTTAACCCCTAATTCTTCATAATAATTTTTGGCCATAATGTTTTATCACGATGGTGTTGTTTATTTCATTATGAAACGATTTTTAAAGCTTTCAATGAGCTAGATTGTATAAGAGTTGTTCTCGTGCGAAGTAGGGCGAGCAAAATAAAAGAGACATAGAGAGGTAAGAGCTATGTCTCTCATTGTTTAAATGAATGTCTGATATAAACCGTAAACGGCAATAACTAACAGTAATAGACCACATAAACCGAGGATCTTCGGGTATAAATGGCTGTTCGAGAGGCGGCGGAAAAATATATAGACTAAAGATAGCGTTAAAAAGTCTAAAACTATCCATGTCAGCGTAAGAATAGTTAAACTTAAATCTAGATGAGGTGAAATAGAAACAAATTGCGGAAAGAAAGCTGAAAAGAAAATAATATCTTTAGGGTTTGAAATACCCACTAAAAAGCCTTTTTTAAAACCGCCATTTTGAGCAGAAACGGTTTGAATTGCTTCAGGATGAGGGGCTTGAATGACTTCTTTGAGAATACTAAAGCCCAAATAACCAATATATAGGCAGCCTAAAACACGAATAATATTTAAATAGTTTTCATTAATACCCAATACGCCTTTAAGTACGAGTACTGAAATAAAAATTAAAACGAGAGAGGCAAGGTTTGTACCAAAAATGGTTTCCAGTGCTTTTTTATAACCACCTTTAAGTCCGGCACTTGCCACTAAAATCATGACAGGGCCAGGGGTCGCAATCATAATAATGACACTAAAAATAAAGAGAAAATAATCAAAATAATTCATGAGATATAAGCATCTTATTTATTGGGTTATCAAGTAAGCTCATATTAACTGATTTAAAATAACATGCTGAAAATTATCATCAAAAAATTATAGATAAATAAAAAGGCGGATTGCCCGCCTTTTTATAAAGTAAGTAATTAACTCAAATGTTCACCAAACAGACCCAATGCCTCTTCAGCAGTGAACTCATAACGGGTGTTACAGAACTGGCAATCCATTTGAATCGGGTTTTGTGCTTCCAATGTTTCATGAACAGCATCAACACCAATTTGAATGAGGGCTTTGGCACAGCGTTCTTTAGAACAAGTACAACCAAATTTTAAGTGTTCAACTTCTGGTAAACGTACTTCTTCTTCGTTATAAAGACGATACAAGATCTCATTTGCTGAAAGCTCTGTTAGTTCTTCTGACTTAAGCGTTTCAGTTAGCATGGTTAAACGTGGCCATAAATCTTCATCAACCAGTTTTTGCTCTTCCTCATCATGACGAGGTAATAACTGAATGAGCAAACCACCTGAGCGCTGTGCGGTGCTTGCCAGTACAATTCGAGTTGGAATTTGTGCAGACAAGTCATAGTACTGCATTAAACAGCCAGCTAAATTTGCTTGATCAAGAGGTACAATCCCTTGATAACGCTCACCATGCTCAGGTTCAATGTTAATAAATAAAACAGGGTTAACCAAAGCAGCTAAAACAGTGCTGCTATCTGTTGCTTCACCAAAACGTGGATCTGTTTCGTAGTCTGCTAAAGCACGAACTTCGCCTAAATGGTTACATTCTGCCATAGCCCATTTGAAAGAGCCGTTAGCCTGGATTTGCAAGCTGATACGACCTTTGATTTTTAAAGTACTCGCAAGTAATGCTGTAGCGCTCAACATCTCGCCTAATAGAATTTGAACCGCAGGCATGTAGTCGCGTTGAGCTAAAATAGTTTTTAATGCTTCTTCTAGATGAACCACTTCACCGCGAACAGGAAAGTCCTCTATATAAAAGCGTTGGCGTAAATCAGACATAATATTCTCCAGGGCCCTAAGCAGATTATAACAATTTCGGTTTAATCAGGCTTAGGGAATGCAGCGAAGCTGCAAGCAGGACAACGGCAACTCTTGTACCGATTGTCGCAATCATTTAGGCAATGTGAATAAGTCCTTAATATAGCCATTTTGCGAAATCTCAAGTTATTCTTCGTGATCTCGTGTAATGTCGATACGATCTGGTTGTAAATGACGCTTTAAGTTAACGTCGTGCTTCGATGTGGCTTGTTGTGCATCGCTTTCAAATAGGTGTTCAAGCTCTGCCAGAGCATTACGATGGGTTTCAAAAACCTTTTGTTCATCGGTATAAATGCTTTGCTGCTGTATGAGTAATTTCTCATCATAATCCCGAAAGATTTCGATATTGTTATAAGCTTGTTCATCGGAAATACCGAGTTCGCGTAAAGCACGATAAGCCATACCTAATGATGATAAATAGGTTTCACGCCAAATATGTTCAACACCTAAGTCTCTTAATAGATGCACATGGTGGCGGTCACGGGCACGAGCCAGTAATTTTAGGTTTGGATAGTTCAATCTAAGATGACGTGCGACATTCATAGAATCTTCGACATCATCAATTGCCAAAATAAATACTTTCGCTTTTTCAATCCCTGCTGAGCGAAGTAAGTCAGGCTGGGTGACATCACCATAATAGAGCTTACCTCCGTAACGTCGAACAAAGTCCACTTGATGAAGATTGTTATCGATGGCAGTAAATCCTAAGTGCTGTAAGCGGGCAATACGCGCAATAATTTGTCCAAAGCGCCCAAAACCGGCAATGATAATTGGGTTATCTTGCTGAGGAATCTCATCATATTCAGGTGGCAATTCTTTATGAAAAAGGGGAATGATCTTACAGGCCATGATCCAGTAAATCACTGGGGTAAGGACCATTGATAAGGTCACAATCAACGTGACAGGCTCTAATAAGGCATCCGTTAAAATCTTTTCACTTTTTGCTAGGCTCAAAATTACAAAAGCGAATTCACCGCCTTGAGCCAAGCAAGTTCCGAGTAACAAGCTATTGTTCCAACTGTACTTTTTATAGCGGGCAATGGCAGTTAAAACGAGGGTTTTGATGACGAGTAGGCCGATTGCTCCACCAATAATGAGCCAAGGCATTTCAATCAGTAACGACAATTGTGTCGTCATGCCTACGGTCATAAAGAATAAGCCAAGTAATAGCCCTTTAAACGGCGCAATACTCGCTTCAAGCTCATGACGGAATTCTGAGTCGGCTAAAAGGACCCCGGTAAGGAAAGCACCTAATGTTGTACTAATGCCTAAAGTGTCCATCAGTAACACAACGGCAAGAATAATAAATAACCCTACAGCCGTAATCAGTTCAGTCGCACCACTCTTGGCGACAAAACGGAAAAATGGGCGCATGACATAACGGCTAAATAGGAACAAACCAGTAAACGTCGCGATGATGGCTGCAAAATAAGCAATACCATGATGGGTAGATTCGGTTCCTGCCAGAAGAGGAATCACCGCAAGTAATGGAATTGCTGCAATGTCTTGGAAAAGCAAGATTGAAAAAGATTGCTGACCATAGGTGGTATTGAGCTGTTGTTTCTCAGTCAGAAGCTGTAATACAAAGGCCGTAGAAGACAGCGCAAGCGCAAAACCAATCACAAAGCTGGCAGCGAGGTGTTGTTGAAATAGCAGCAATACGGTGAGCATGAGAATTATACCCGTAATCACGACTTGTAAACTTCCCATCACGAATATGGAGTCACGCATTTCCCACAAACGTTGCGGGCGGAGTTCTAGACCAATCAGGAACATAAGTAAAATGACCCCAAATTCAGCCAACTCCATAATGGCCTCAGGGTCATGGGCAATATTTAACACACTCGGGCCAAGAAGTATGCCCGTAAATAAATAACCTAAAACTGTTGCAATCCCTAGGCGTTTGCCCAAAGGGACTAAAATCAGAGATGCTCCAAGAAAAATAGTTGCTTGCAGTAGGAATGACATTCATTGCCCCGAATGTATTGATCTTTTTTAAGTGTAAAGGGAAAAAGTGTTCTTCACACCATGATATTCAAATCATCTAACTAAATTCTTGCGGGTCAACATCAATTGAGAGTCTGAGTTGATGCTGTCTTGGCGCATGGACCAACTGAGCCCACCATTGTCTTAAGTAAAAATGCAGACGAGCGCGGTCAGCAGACAAAATCACCATATGTGCGCGGTAACGTCCTGCTTTACGTTCCATTGGCGCTGGAATTGGTCCCCAGATATCAACAATATCACCTGCTATTTGGCGAAGTTGCTCGGCAGCTTCATTTAAAAAATGCAAGGTATAGTCGCGATCTTTCGATTCAGCGCGTATAAGTACGGCATAGCGATAAGGCGGCAGTAATGCAACTTTACGCTCAGCCAATGTTTGTTTCGCCACTGCCCGATAATCTTTTTCAATAAGTGTGGTCAATAAAGGGTGATCTGGCCTTAAAGTCTGTAAATAAACATGACCCTTATGTTCTCCACGACCTGCACGACCAGCCACTTGTACAATCAATTGAGCAGTACGCTCTGGCGCTCGAATATCGACACTCAATAAACCTGCATCGATGTCTAAAATAGCAACCAAGGTCACATGCGGAAAATGGTGACCTTTTGCCAACATTTGCGTACCGAGTAAAATCGAAGGTTTATTTTGTTGAATGCGATCATAAATTTTTTGCCAGCTACCGACTCGGCTGGTGCTGTCACGATCGACCCGAATCACATCATGATCTGGGAATAATTCTTGTAAATGCTCTTCAACCTTGGCTGTGCCAGCACCTAAAGTTTTGAGGCTCTTTTGCTGACACTCAGGGCATTGGTCTGGCAAGCGATGAACGGTGCCACAGTGATGACAATGTAAGTAAGAGTAGGGCTGAGTGTGCAAAGTAAAATGTGCATCACAATGAGGACAATTCGCTTGCCAACCACAACTTTCACAGACCAGAACAGGTGCATAACCACGACGGTTTAAAAAAATTAAAACCTGTTCTTTTCTTGCTAGGGTATTTTTAATCTGTTCGATTAAAGGCTGACTAATACCATGCTGTTTTTTGACAATTTTAAGATCAATCAAATGCATTTTTGGTAAAAGCGCATGGCCTGCACGCTGGTTCAGCTGAAGTGCAGTTAACTTGCCAGTTTCGACTAAGTGATAACTGTCAATGCTTGGAGTTGCTGAACCTAAAAGAACAGGACAGCCTTGTAAATATCCTCGGTAAAGTGCGACATCACGAGCATGGTAACGGAAACCTTCTTGTTGTTTATAAGACAGGTCGTGTTCTTCATCTAAAATGATCAGGCCCAAACGTGGCAGCGGGGTATAAATGGCTGAACGTGTTCCTAAAATAATAGAGGCCTTTCCAGTCTGTGCTTGTTGCCATGCTTGTAGGCGTTTAGAGTCATTTAACCCCGAATGTAATAAAGCAATGTCGCAGTTAAAACGAGACTTAAAGCGCGAAATAGTTTGAGGGGTTAAACCAATTTCAGGCACTAACACCAGTACTTGCTTACCTTGCTTTAGCACCTCATGCATGATGTGCAAATAAACTTCGGTTTTACCACTTCCAGTTAAGCCATCTAGTAAAAATGCTTGGTATTGATGCTGTGCATTAAGGACGTGCTGGGTGGCCTTCTTTTGGTCTTCATTGAGCGTGAGTGGCATTTGCGCCAATTGCACAGGGGATGGACTAAAGTCATGAGGCTCAAGCGTACAGTCTACGAGACCTTTCTTTTGTAGTGCTTTAAGTGTTGCAGTTTCTACACCACTTAAATTGAGAATATTTTCAGTGGTTCCGGCAGGATGTAATTTTAAAATTTGATAAGCATCTTGCTGTTTGATTGAGCGTTTTAATAAAGCTTCGGCATTGTCACATGGAATGATTTTCCATAGATGAAATAAAACATCCATGGGTTTGCCCTGACGCAATAACGCAGGTAAAGCAGTCTGCATCACCTCACCAATCGGAAATTGGTAATATTGTGCTGACCATGTCAATAAATTTAAAACTTGTTCATCTAAAATAGGCTCATCATCTAAAAGTTCAGAAATGGCCTTAAGCTGAAAGTTACCTGTAAATGATTCTTGTGGGTCAACTTTTTCAGTAATGATACCAATCAGGTTTTGCCGTCCAAATGAAATTGCGACGCGTGAACCTACTTGAGCCCGTTCATATTGTGCTTTGGTGAGTGTATAGTCAAAAGTGTCGTACAGATGCACAGGTACGGCAACACGCACACGATAAACAACTGAATCAGGCTTTGGCGTTATGGTCATAGAGGCTCATTTCGTCAATTTTAAAAAACGGCATAGCGTCGTGAAGAGGACTTGGGTATTCTACACAGGCTATAGAATGAATATGAATGATTGCGTAGCATAGATGCAACAGCAGCGACTATTATTTTTGGAAAATTAGAACATTACCATGCCTGCATATCAATTTACTGCTATTGATGCTTCAGGGAAGCAGCAAAAGGGGGTGCTTGAAGGAGACTCGGCACGTCAGATTCGCCAACAATTACGCGATAAAGCATGGACTCCGATTAGCGTTGACCCGGTTGAACAAAAAGATAAGCATCAAAGCCACGGATTATTCCAAAAAAAGTTTAGTGCTTACGATTTAGCACTGATGACCAGACAGCTTTCGGTTTTGGTTGCTGCTGCAATTCCTTTAGAAGAAGCTCTCCGCGCCGTGAGCAGACAAAGTGAAAAAGCGCATGTACAAAATCTTTTACTCTCAGTTCGTTCGAAAGTATTGGAAGGGCATTCACTCGCACAAGGTATGCAACAGTCAGGGCGTTTTCCTGACCTTTATATTGCTACTGTTGCCGCAGGTGAGCGTTCGGGGCATTTAGATCTCATTTTAGATCAGCTATCAGACTACACCGAGAACCGTTTTGCCATGCAAAAGAAAGTTCAAGGTGCCATGATTTACCCAATCATTTTAATGCTGATGTCTTTCGGTATTGTGATGGGATTAATGACTTATGTGGTCCCAGAGATTGTAAAAACCTTCGATCAAAGCAAAGATGCCTTACCATGGATTACAGTTGCTTTAATGAAAGCGAGTGATTTTATCCGTCATGCATGGGTATTTATTATTCTTTTTGCAATTGTAGGGGTAGTAGCTTTTGTCCGTTTTTTAAAAACTACTGCGGGACATTATGCTTTTGATCGATTAACACTCAAATTGCCATTATTCGGTAAACTATCCCGTGGTATTAATGCTGCGCGCTTTGCCAGTACTTTATCTATTTTGACTCGTTCAGGCGTGCCATTGGTAGATGCCTTAAAGATTGGTGCTGCTGTGACCAATAACTGGGTCATCCGTGATTCAATTTCCCAAGCGGCTGAGCGTGTTACCGAAGGTGGTAACCTCGGTACGCAACTGGAGCGCAGTGGTTATTTCCCACCAATGATGGTACAAATGATTCGAAGTGGTGAGGCATCAGGTGAGCTTGACCGTATGCTTGAACGTGCGTCGACCATGCAAGACCGCGAGGTGACGACATTTATCTCAACCTTATTGGCATTACTTGAACCGCTTATGCTGGTGTTAATGGCAAGCATCGTACTGGTTATTGTAATTGCGGTTATGCTGCCAATCGTAAATATGAACAATATGATTTAATAACTTTGATATTAGAGATAATGATGAAAGTAAAAAATATTCAAAGCGAAATAGCGATGAAACAACATAGTGAATCTGTGGTTTCAAATCAGTTTGAACCAACGTGCCATTCCGAGCATAGCTCTGTATCAGATGTTTGCTCTTCAAGTGCCTTCGGACTTGCG
Source organism: Acinetobacter sp. AOR01_HL (assembly GCF_027855455.1). Lineage (NCBI taxonomy): Bacteria > Pseudomonadati > Pseudomonadota > Gammaproteobacteria > Moraxellales > Moraxellaceae > Acinetobacter > Acinetobacter sp. AOR01_HL. The sequence goes on from NZ_JAKTIM010000018.1 coordinate 106,587, forward strand.
ACACGTTCGACCCGTGCTCGAATGAAACGTGCCTCAGGCTTTACCCTTATTGAAGTTATGGTCGTGATTGTAATCTTAGGCGTGTTGGCTGCTTTAATCGTACCGAACGTCATGGGCCGTAGTGAAAAAGCTAAAATTGATACGACTCAAATTACCTTGAAAGGGGTTGCGGGTGCCTTAGATCAATACAAGCTCGATAATGGGCATTTCCCAACTATGCAAGAAGGTGGTTTAGATGCGCTTATTAATCAACCTGCTACAGCAAAAAACTGGATGCCGGGTGGTTATGTGAAAGGTGGTTATCCTAAAGACAGCTGGAAAAATGATATCCAATATGTCGTACCTGGAAAAGACGGCCATCCTTTTGATCTATATTCATTTGGCGCAGATGGTAAAGAAGGTGGTGAAGGTAACGATGCCGATATTTATTATCAGCCTTAATTAAAATGTAAGAGAGATTATCGATTCGGTTAATAAGATAAAACAATAATCCGAATTGATAATCTTTCTTAATCATAAAAATATAATAATGCATTGAAAATAAAGTAAAAAAGTTAATATCTAGATTTGAGATTTAAAATAAGAATTATTCCCATATTTAATAGTTACAAGAAAGTTAAAATATAAGAGAAAATAAGCTATATATTTAAATAAAAGCTTTGCATAATAAATAAAAAGCACTTTATTCAATGAATGGGAGAGATTAAATGAAAGCATTTCTCGTACTTGATGAGCTGAATCAGTTTCATTGGGCGATGCTTAAATCTGTCCTATTGATTTTAGCATTATTACCCATTGCTGAAGTTTCATTAAAGCTATGGTTGAGTACTGAGGGAAGTAGCCAAATCATGATTGGTTTCTTTGCCTTAAGTATTGTAAGCGCTTGGTTAATGGTGAGCTTCTTTACCGCATTAAAAACGAGTGTATGGCAAACTAAACAGATGGCTTCTAAATACGAACAATTGCTTTTTAAAGCTTATCGTTATGTGCCGATGGTTTTTTTATCGAGTTTAGTTGCTTATTTATCTTTGCAATTATCGATTGCTTTTTAATCTTATTTAAACCCAAATTTTTAAATAAAACGTAGACTCAACGTCTACGTTTTATTTTTTAACTGGACTTAAAACAGGGTGTTTCTTCATTTGTACATATTATATGCTTCAAATCAGCAATTTAAGAAGATGAGAAATATGAAATGGAACAAATCGAGTGGAATGACTTTTTAAAAGTAGAACTGCGCGTTGGTAAAATTATTCAAGCTGAGGTTTTTGAAAAGGCGCGAAAACCTGCCTATATTTTGCATGTAGATTTTGGTGAAGAATTGGGTGTACGTAAATCGAGTGCACAGATTACTAAACTTTATCAACCGCAGGATTTGATTGGTAAATTAGTTGTTGCGGTAGTGAATTTCCCTAAAAAGCAAATAGGACCTATCCAATCGGAATGTTTGGTAACAGGCTTTCATAATGCAGATGGGGATGTAGCACTTTGTATCCCAGAGTTTGAAGTACCTCTGGGTACAAAGCTATTATAATTTAGCGACGTGATTTGTAAGACACGTCTACTTTACGTGGACGATAGATCCAACCTAAAACTAGCAGTAATACTGCAAATCCTAAAATTGGATAATCACCTAGACGGTTATAGAGAGTTTGACCTTGCATGGCTGGTAAATCGCCTCTCAAGACAAACTCTTTATCAATCGGTGCTTGTTCGGTGATATGGCCATTTTGATCAATAAACGCTGTTACACCTGTGTTAGTTGCACGAATAAACCAGCGACCATTTTCTTTCGCACGCATCTGCACCATTTGTAAATGTTGCCATGGGCCAGCTGTTCCGGTAAACCAAGCATCGTTAGATACAGTTACCAAAAAGTCGCTGTCTTCTGCATTACGGCGTGTCAGGTTCGGATATGCCACTTCATAACAAATTGCAGCCGCAAGTGCATGCCCTTTAATTAAAAGTGGTTTCTGATCACTCTCACCACGTGTAAAACCGCTCATGCTAATATCATTTTGCATGGCTGGTAAAACCCAAGAAAGCAAACCTGACAGCGGAATATATTCACCAAAAGGTACGAGACGCTGCTTTTTATAAAGGCCGCTTGAATCGCTGCCAGAGGCCATAATACTGTTGTAATACAGCGGGCTACCAACTTGATGCGATTTCGCTACATCCCAATAAGGTATGCCGGTTACCCAAGCGGTATGGTTCTTTTTAGCTTGTGCATCCATTGCATCCAAAAACGGTTCAATGTCGGTTTGGAAGAGTGGAATTGAAGACTCAGGCCATACAATGAGGTCACGGCCCCATTCAGATTGAGTCAAACCAGCATAAATTTCTAATGTTCTAACTTGATATTCGGTTAGCCATTTTAAATCTTGTGGAATGTTACCTTGAATGAGCGAAACGCTAAGCGGTTTAGCCGCTTTAGGTTGTACAAACTGAATATATGATGCTCCCCATGCACCTAAAACTAACAGGGCAGCAGGGATAACCCAGAAAATACGCTTACGTAGAACTTCAACTAAAGCACACGCCAATACAATTACTACAAAGGAAATTGCATAAATACCAAATAGCGGCGCATAACCATCGAGTAAACGTTCAGTAAAAGCATAACCTACAAACAGCCAAGGGAAACCGGTAAATACCCAAGTTTTAGCCCACTCAAAAATAATCCAGAGAGGGGCGAAAGTCAGCGGTGTTTCAGGAAAGAAGCGTCGATAAACCCATGTCTGAAATGCTGTAAATAAGCCCATTACAAAGGCCATAACAGCAATCATACATACACTTAGAAAAGCATTGGTATCGCCATATACATGGATCGACGTATAGAGCCAGAAAGCCCCTACAAACCATAAACCAAAACCATAACTCCAGCCAATTGCAAATGCTTGTTTGGCTGAGCGGTTATGCAATGTCGCATAGAGTAGGGCAGGAGACAAAATTGCCAACCACCACCAATAATAAGGTGCCAGTGCAAAACTGAACACGGCACCTGAAAATAAAGCAATGAGCAATGGAAAAATTAAAGGAAGCTGTTTTTGTTGTTGCGAAGAATCTAACAGCTTTTCAAAGTATGCTCTCATTGACGTACAGCTCGAATCAGATGAATAGTGCGGGCATCTGCTTCAACAATCGTAAATAACCAATTTCCAAGCTCAACAGTCTGACCTTGTAAATCACTAACTAGACCAATTTCTTGAAGCAATAAACCGCCGACAGTTTCTACTTCATCGTCAGAAAAATCAGCATCTAAAACAGTGTTGAAGTGTTCAATTGGTGTAAGTGCCTGCACCATCCATGCATTCGCTATTGTATGGTCGTTATCTGGAACAATGTATTGTGCATCTTCATCTGCAGTATCATGTTCGTCTTCAATTTCACCAACGATCTCTTCAAGAATATCTTCAAGCGTAACCAGTCCCGCTGTTGATCCATATTCATCAATCACAATCGCGATATGGGTCTGGGTGTGCTTAAGCATACGAAGAACTTGATCTGAACGTGCACTTTCAGGCACAAATAATGGCTGACGCATAAGCGAGCCAATATCTAATTTAGTATTTGGTTCAGTCAAAAATGGTAGTAAATCTTTTGCCAGTAAAATACCAACAACATTATCAGGTTGGTCAGCTGAGAAAACTGGAAAACGTGAGTGAGCAGACTCAACCAATACGTGAAGAATATCAAGTAACTGATCATCTTCTTGCATACTGATCATTGCTGTTCGTGGCGTCATGACTTCACGAATTTTTGTAGCAGGAAGGTCAAGAACACCTTCAAGCATGGCAACAGTATCAGGTTCTAAAAAACGACGTGAATTTTGGACTAGTTTTAATAATTCATCTCGGGTTTCTGGCGCTGTACCTAACCACTTTCGTAAGCCTCGCATACCCCACGACGGACTCGGTTCCTCTTGCATGATCTTTCCTAAAGACTCAATGTATCAAATGAATACACTGATCATACCGAAGAAAAAGCCCTTATGCATCTATAAAACAAAGTAAAAGACAAAACACATATTGTTATGTAAACGCCAGTTACAGTTCATAAGACAGTGATGGGTTTATGCTAAAATGTGAAAATTCTATTTGTTCGAGTTTGTTATGTCAGAACAACCTATTTCACCTACTGTACAACTTAATACGCGTGGTTTACGTTGTCCGGAACCTGTCATGATGCTGCATCAGGCGATTCGCAAAGCAAAATCAGGAGATGTTGTTGAAGTGTTGGCGACTGACCCTTCGACTTCTTGGGATATCCCTAAGTTTTGTATGCATTTGGGACATGAACTCCTATTAAAAGAAGAAGTTCTAGATGAGCAGAACCATAAAGAATACCGTTATCTGGTACAAAAAGGATAGAACAACAAAAAATAGAATAGAGCTTCTACCCACACATATTAGAAGCTCTATTAGAAATTAATTTTTAATTTAAAATGATAATATTTTTCAAATAAGAATCGTTATATAATTCTAAAAACTAAATATTTAGATGCCTTTATAAAGTGAATGATGATTTTGTAAAACAGAGTTTAATTATATGTCTTTGGTTTTTCTGTATTGCAGGTTTGTTACGTATTGAAGTTTCTTGGTTATCCGAGAATATTACTACCTTAATTCTATTTATTTTGATTACTCTTGGTTCAGTTATATTAGGTTATAGCAATACACATTTTTCTCCTGAACCTAAAGTTAAAATGAGTTTGATCTTACACACAAGGTTTATGGGGTTTTTACTAATTCTCGATTTATTATTTGGTAAATCAGTTTGGTACTTCGATTTAGCGCGAAACTTTGGTTTTCTCGGCTTATTTTTATTAGGCACATTTATTTTCTACAAAAGGAATCTTAATTTAAACGTAGCAAAAATACCTCCTTTTGAATAAGCTGATTCCAATAAAAAAAGCCCCGAATAATCGGGGCTTTTTGATACATCTTAGGATATGAGCCGCAGCTAAAGCGGCGCAAGGGATTACATATTAGGATAATTCGGACCACCGCCGCCCTCAGGCGTTACCCAAGTAATATTTTGAGATGGGTCTTTAATATCACAGGTCTTACAGTGAACACAGTTCGCTGCGTTAATCTGGAAGCGTTTAGAGCCGTCATCATTTTCCATGATTTCGTAAACACCAGCAGGACAATAGCGCTGCGCAGGCTCATCCCATTTTGGTAAGTTTACGTTCACTGGAATTGAAGGATCAGTAAGCTTCAAGTGAGCTGGCTGGTTTTCTTCGTGTACAGTGTTTGAGATAAACACAGAAGATAAACGGTCAAATGTCAGTTTGCCATCTGGTTTTGGATAAGTTGGCTTGAAGCTCGTTGCATCAACAGTTTTCAATACAGCGAAGTCTTGTTTCAAGTCATGTAAAGTGAATGGCACTTTAAAGACGTTTTGGTCAATAAAGTTAAATGCACCACCAATCCATTGACCAAATTTATGCATTGCAGGGCCAAAGTTACGAGCGTTATAAAGCTCTTCTTTTAACCAGCTGTTGTTAAATTTGTCTGTGTAAGAAGTTAATTCTTTAACGAATAAATCTTCGCCTTCGGTTACACGAGCAACCGCAAGATCACCACCTTTTTCAACTCCGGCAGCAATTGCTTCAAATACAGCTTCACCACATAACATGCCTGATTTCATGGCAGTGTGTGAGCCTTTGATTTTCGCAAAGTTTAAGAAGCCTGCATCATCACCAATTAAGCAACCACCCGGGAAAGTCAATTTAGGTAAAGAGTTGAAACCGCCTTTCACTACAGCACGTGCGCCGTAAGAAATACGTTTACCACCTTCTAAATACTGTTTGATGAGTGGGTGAGTTTTCCAGCGCTGCATTTCCATGAATGGATACATGTGTGGATTTTCATAAGACAAGTCCACAATCATACCCAAAGTCACTTGGTTGTTTTCAGCGTGGTATAACCACCAACCACCAGAAGAACCAGTTTCAGACAATGGCCAACCAGCACCGTGCATCACTAGACCCGGTTTATGTTTTGCTGGGTCAATTTCCCAAAGTTCTTTAATCCCGATCCCGTAATGTTGCGGATCTGCATCTTTATCAAGATTATATTTTGCAATTAGGCGTTTACCTAAGTGGCCACGGCAGCCTTCAGCAAAGAGAGTGTATTTAGCGTGAAGTTCATAACCCGGAGTAAAGTTATGTGTAGGCTCACCATCTTTACCAATACCCATGTCACCAGTTTGAATACCTTTTACAGTACCGTCTTCATGGTAAAGCACTTCAGATGCAGCAAAGCCAGGGAAGATAGAAACTTCTAATTCTTCAGCTTTTTGACCTAACCAGCGAACAACGTTACCTAGCGAGATAACATAGTTCCCATCATTGTGCATGGTTTTAGGAACCATCCAGTGAGGTGCTTCTTTAGAGGTAGTTTCTGAAAGCAAGAAGAATGTCTTGTCTTCAGTTACAGGTACGTTAAGAGGCGCACCTTCTTCTTTCCAGTTCGGGAAAAGTTCATTAATAGCACGCGGTTCAAGTACAGCACCAGATAAGATATGCGCACCTACTTCAGAGCCTTTTTCAACTACACAAACTGAAAGATCGGGTAAGTTATTTTCAATCGCTAATTGACGGATCTTAATCGCAGCAGATAGACCTGCAGGTCCTGCACCTACGATGACAACGTCAAACTCCATCGATTCACGTTCGATGTGTTCCATGTAGGACTCCTCAATACTTAAAGGTGGCAACCGTAATGTCAGATCATCCGGTGCTGCCGTGAGTGTTTTAATCCATAGGCGCAAATATGCTATTGTGCCTTTTATCGTTTGGGCTAGTATAGTTTTAAACCATGATCTAGCCAATTGGCTGAGTCGTCATATTTTTTCGTCAGCAAGGCATAAACTATGGTAAATCAAAATAATTCCCCATCGGATATGGGAAAAATACCGTTATCTGATGATAAAAACTTAATGAACATTGCACAATACTTAAAAGGTGTACAGCAAAGTCACAAAAGGTCAATCCCACCTTTAGAGCAATGGCATCCAAAGCATTGCGGTAAAATGGATTTAACGGTGAAAGCCAATGGAGAATGGTGGCACGAAGGTCAATTAATCAAGCGCCAAGCCCTATTGGATTTGTTTACCAAAGTCCTATGGAAAGAAGAGGGTAAATTCTACCTGAAAACCCCTGTAGAACAAATTGAAATCGAAGTTGAAGATGAACCTTTATTAGTCAATCAGGTAGATCAGATTGAAATTTCAGGTGATGAGTTTCTACAACTGACGACGACCAATCAGGATGTGATTTTAGTTGATGCAGAACACCCGATTTTTATGCGGGAATATGCAGGGGAGTTGCGTCCTTATGTCCATGTTCGATTTGGTATTAATGCGCTTATTCAACGTCAGGCTTTCTATCATCTCGTGAACTATGGAACACTGGTCGAAAATGATAAAGGCGAAACCATTTTGCAGTTAAAAAGTGGTAATTTGCACTTGCAATTAGGCACTTGAGGTTTAAGCTTTATAGAGTGAAATTTTCCGACACTCTCTAGTACTGCCATGACAGCCATACAGCCTTTATTTACTGAATTAGAACCTATGCCTAAAGCATTAGCAGATGCCCCAATTGGTATTTTTGATTCAGGTATTGGAGGTATGTCGGTTGCAGCAGAAATTGCCAAATATTTGCCAAACGAACGTATTGTGTATTATGCAGATACAGCCTATGTTCCGTATGGTCCTCGCTCTGATGAAGAAATCAGAGAGCTAACGGCTCGTGCCGTCGACTGGTTATATCGTCAGGGTTGTAAAATTGCGGTCGTAGCTTGTAATACGGCTTCCGCATTTAGCCTTGATCATTTACGAGAACATTATGGCGAACACTTCCCGATTGTTGGCTTGGTACCGGCACTAAAACCTGCAGTATTACAAACTCGTTCTAAAGTGGTTGCAGTATTGGCGACACCAGCTACTTTTCGTGGACAACTCATTAAGGATGTTGTCGAAAAGTTTGCTGTTCCAGCGGGTGTTAAAGTGATGACTCTAACGAGTTTAGAGCTTGTCCCTTGTGTAGAAGCAGGGCAGCAAATGAGCCCTGCTTGTTTAAATGCATTAAGAGAAGTTTTACAACCTGCAGTTGAGCAAGGCGCGGACTATTTGGTACTTGGTTGTACGCACTATCCTTTTTTAAATGAAGCCATTCATCATCTTTTTGATAACCAATTCACACTGGTTGATTCGGGATTGGCAGTTGCCCGACAAACAGCCCGTATTTTAATAAAAAATGAGTTATTATGTGACCAAATGCGTCAGAATGTTGCACGTATTGAATGTTATGTAAGTGGTAATAATGCAGATGCATTACAACCTGTTTTACAAAATATGATTCCACAAGAATTGACATGGACGCTGCACAATCTGAGTTGAGCTCTATTGTAGGCATTCAGAAGAAAGCGTTTTTTTATATTTATTTTTCTTATTTGGGGTGGTTCATAATCTTGGCTGATTCAGGCCATATCAAGATTATGGGGCGATAAGGGTATTGCTATGCTCGATACACGCTATCAGATTTTTATTTCAACCTCAGGTCGCGAGATGCAATCTGAGCGTATGGTTCTTTCCCAAACTTTAGTCAATATGGGATTTTTTGCTTGGGGGTTAGAATATAGAAATCCTCTAACAACAACGCTTGCCCGTCGGCAAATTGATGAGTCGGATTATGTTGTTTTGCTGCTGGGTAGTCAGTATGGGGAGCAATCAATTTCAGGGGCGAGTTATTTTTCTTTAGAGTACGAATATGCGTTAAGTCGCGCGAAGCCCATTGTCGTCTTTATGCATGAACAACCTGAAAGTCGTGATATGCATTTACAAGAGACCCATCCGCAGCTTAAAGAGAAATTTCTGGCATTCCGAAAAAAGTTATTACGTGAAGCGAATCATATTTTTTATTTTAAAAGCCCACGTGAATTAGAACTTGCTGTTCGTTTAAATATACCTTTAATGGTTGAACAATATATGGGACAAGGTTGGGTGCCTGCACGCCAAGCGCATTATTTGGAAGATGAAATTAACCGATTAAAAAGTAAAATTTTACAATTAGAACAACAGTTATCAGAGTCATCAATTCAAGCAAATGAAGTGACACCGCAAGATGTTTTTGCTTTTGAATATCAAATTCAGGCTTTTCAAGATGGCAACTTTAAAGAGCTTAAGCGCCAGAGACAAATGACTTGGTCTCAACTGTTAAGTATTTTGGCTAAACATTTTGAGACAGCCATGCCAGAAGAGAACTTTGGGACTTGCCTCAATGAGTATTTAAATCAGGACGGGTTAGAAGACGCTCGCCAAGAGTTGCCTAGAGCACATGCAGTGGCAGGTGCACAAATTAATCATAAAGCCCTGTTTCGTATTAAAAAGCAAATGCAATCACAAGGCTGGATTGTTCCAACCAAGATTGATCAACAACATAGTTTATGGAAAGTAACGACCAAAGCCCAAAAGCTCTTGCTCAGTTATAAATGGAATCATCGGAGTACTCGATTAAAAGCTTAGAGCGATTCAATTTAGATATGACCATGAAAGCTGTTACATTAGTGTCATAAGATGAATTGAAAGGCATTTACACATGTCGTTTGAACAAAAACCGAAAGTTACTGTCATTTTAGCGAATTTAGGCACACCGGATGAGGCAACTGTCCCAGCGGTGCGCCGTTTTTTAAAGCAGTTTTTATCTGATCCACGTGTAATTGAAATTCCAAAATTCATTTGGTGGATTATTTTAAATCTGTTTGTTTTGCCTTTTCGCCCAAAAAGAGTAGCGCATGCCTATGCTTCGGTATGGTCTACCGATTCACCAATGCGTGAAATTGTATTTGAGCAAACTCAACGTGTGCAGGCTTATTTAGAGCGTGAAAATAAACAGTTTGATTTAACTGTGTTGCCCGCTATGACTTATGGTAATCCGGGTATTGATGCAGTTTTAGAAAAATTGTCCGCTCATCCACAAGAGCATGTCATTTTATTGCCTTTATTTCCCCAATATTCTGCGACATCGACTGCTCCATTATATGATGCTTTTGCTAAGTGGATTCCTACTCAGCGAAATTTGCCGGGTCTGACCATTATTAAAGATTATTATCAACATCCAATGTTTATTCAGGCGTTGGCAGAAAGTGTTCTAGCTTACCAAGAGCAACATGGCAAACCTGAAAAGCTGTTGATGTCATTTCATGGTATTCCACAGCCTTATGCAGATAAAGGCGACCCTTATGCAGACCGTTGTCGTATTACCGCAAAGTTAGTCGCTGAAGCTTTACATTTAAAAGATGATGAATGGGCAATTAGTTTCCAATCACGTTTTGGCAAACAAGAATGGGTGAAACCTTATACTGATCAACTTTTACAAGATTGGGCGAAGCAGGGCGTTAAGTCTGTTCAGGTCTTAAGCCCAGCTTTTTCTGCTGACTGTTTAGAAACGCTTGAAGAGCTCGCTATTCAAAATGCTGAGTTATTTCAGCAAGCTGGTGGCGGAAGCTATGCTTACATCCCTGCTTTAAATAGCGATGAGGCACATATTGATTTGCTTGCAGGTTTAGTTCAGGCTAATCTTGATGCCCTTACCCATACCTTAGCCCACCGTTAATTGCGTTTTAGCCAGAGGTTCTTATGCTGCAAGTCAAAATTGTTCCAGTTACTGCTTTTGCTCAAAATTGTTCTTTAGTTTGGGACAGTGAAACAAAAGAAGCAGTTTTGATTGATGCAGGCGGTGATGCTGCTGTTTTGAAGAAAGAAGTAGAAGCCTTAGGTTTAAAAGTAAAGGCGTTATGGCTTACTCATGGGCATTTAGATCACGCAGGGGCTGTAGGTGAACTCGCAAAAGAGTGGAGTGTTCCTGTTGTTGGTCCGCATAAAGAAGATCAGTTCTGGCTAGATATGATTCAGGAAGTTTCGGCCCGTTATGGTTTTCCAATCCCACAGCCTGTAAAAGTCGATCAATGGCTTGAAGGTGGTGAAGTGCTAAAACTGGGTGAAGATGAGTTTGAGGTACGTTTTGCACCAGGACATACACCAGGTCACGTCATGTTCTATAACAAGAATCATGGTTTACTCTGGACTGGCGATGTCCTGTTTAAAGGCTCAATTGGAAGAACAGATTTTCCACGTGGTAATCATGATCAACTGATTGAATCAATTCAGCGTGAGTGTTTTAGCTTACCAGATGAAACCCAGTTTATTTCAGGGCATGGACCAATGAGTACCATTGGCTATGAAAAACAATTTAACCCGTTTGTCGCAGGTAAAGCGGGTTAATCCTCATAATCATCTTCATGCTGACTACCCTTGTCTTGCTGAGGAGCATCTTGGGTAGGCAGTCTATATTCATCGTTTGCCCAAGCGCCTAAATCAATAAGTTTGCAACGTTCAGAACAAAACGGGCGAAATTCATTACCTTCCCAAACACTTGGTTCACCACAGCGTGGGCAGGGAAATGTACGTGGCATAAAGCAGTAACCTCAAAGTGAAGAGAAATAGATTAGGCAAAAGTCAGGTGACTTGTTAGACTTGTGCCGATTTTTATTTAGTTTGATGTGATTATGCAGATTCGTCAATTTCAAGCACAACGTATGCAAGCGCCTCGCGATTTTACCCCAATTGAAAATACTCCGATTTGTGTAGAAATTGGGGCAGGCAAAGGTAAACATGCTTTGCTATTTAGTGGGCAAAATCCTCAGCACACGTTATATGCAATTGAACGAACTAGAGAAAAATTCTTGGCCATGCAAAAGCAGCATGGTTTGGAACCACGAGACAACTTGGTGCCTGTACATGCAGATGCTTTACCTTGGGTTGTACATGCTCTATATCCTGCTCAAGTAGAACATTTCTTTATCCTCTATCCGAACCCAGAACCTCATAATCCAGCACAACGCTGGTTGAACATGCCATTTTTTGAGTTCCTGTTATCACGCCTGAAAACAGGTGGAACGATTACATTGGCAAGTAATATTCCTGAATATATTGAAGAAGCTGAACAACAGTTATTAAATGTGTGGAAGCTGCCTTATCAAAAAGAAAAAATTGCGCAAACTTCTGCACGTACTCATTTTGAAATTAAATATTTAGAGCGTGGCGAGCTTTGTCAGCAGCTCATTATGACCAAGCCTGAAGGTTATAAAACTCGTTTTGATGAGTTTGCACCGCTACAAGGGCAAACACATGTCGAATAAGCGGATTGCCATTATTGGTGCGGGTCCGGCTGGTTTAATGGCCGCGGAGGTGCTGAGCCAGTATGCTTATGAAATTGATGTGTTTGAGCAAAAACCTTCGGCTGCGCGTAAGTTTCTGATGGCTGGTAAAACAGGGCTAAATATCTCGCATGCTGAACCATTACCCCAGTTCATTGAACGTTATGACCATGCAGAATGGCTCAAACCGTGGGTTGAAAAATGGGATGCAGTCTGGATTCAGAACTGGATGAAAGGATTGGGAATAGACTCGTATGTGGGTAGTTCCGGTCGTATTTTTCCTGTTGAAATGAAAGCTGCTCCTTTACTTCGCGCTTGGTTAAAACGTTTAGCAGAACAGCAGGTTAAATTCTTTTATCGTCATCGTTGTATTAATTTGCATGGTACAACAGTGACTTTTGAAAACCAAAATAAACAGAATACAGAAACCTTTACCCAACAATACGATGCGGTTGTGTTGGCTTGTGGGGCTGTATCTTGGTCTCAATTGGGCAGTGATGGTGCTTGGCAACAATGGATGGATCAATCTAGTATTGAACCTTTTCAAGCAAGTAATGCAGGGGTATTGCATACTTGGTCAGCTTTTATGGAAAGCTGTTTTGGTGAGCCTTTAAAGCGTATCAATGCGTGGGTTGAACCCAGCCAAGTTACTCATGGTGATATTGTGATTACTCACTACGGTTTAGAAAGTGGGGTCATTTATAAACTCGGACGCGCCTTACGAGAACAACAAAAACAAGGAAAAAGCTTAAATCTATTTTTAGATTTATTGCCTGATGTAGAGCTTACACAGTTAGTTAAAAAGTTACAGGCTAGCAAAAAACAATCTCTCACCAATATCTGGCGTAAAGCAGGCTTAGACACAGCTAAAATTAACTTAATTAGAGAAGTGGTTGATAAAGCACTATGGAGTCAACCAGAGACGATGGCGCAAAAAATGAAAGCACTTCAAATTAAGTTAGATGGCTTTAGGCCTATTGAAGAAGCGATTAGCTGTGCTGGTGGTGTTAAGCAAGATGCATTAACAGAACGTTTAGAGCTGAAACAAACTTCAGGTGTTTTTTGCTGTGGCGAAATGCTGGATTGGGATGCTCCTACAGGGGGATATTTGCTGACAGCATGCTTTGCTACGGGACGAGCAGCTGGTGAAGGTGTGCATTCATTCTTAGAGAAATAACAACGAATTCGGTGCTATGTTTGATATGTGAAAAGTGTTATTTTTGAGCGATCAATAATAATAGGAGTCGGAATCGTATGTCTCAAGCATCGCCAGTCTATCAGGGAAGTTGTTTATGTCAGGGTATTCGCTATGAAATTAAAGGCGATATCGGAGATATTATCCAATGCCATTGTCAACGCTGCCGAAAATCCAATGGAACAGCATTTGCAACGAATGCTCCTATCAACAGTGCAGATTTTAAAATTACGCAAGGTGAAGACCTTGTCAAAAAATTTGCTGTGAATGGTGTGTACCGTTGGTTTTGTAGCGAATGTGGTTCACCGCTTATTAGCTCGCGTGATGCTCAGCCTGAACTGTATCGTTTAAGAATTGGGACTCTAGATACACCATTAGACCAAAAACCGACTATGCATATTTTTGCTGCTTCAAAGGCAGAGTGGGAATGCATCCATGACGATTTACCGCAATACGATGAACGTCCATGATTTAAAAAGTATGTTTTAATCAAATTTTAGATGATTTAATATACTTAAAACAGGGAGATGGCATTCCTCCCTTGAAAAACCGCCGTATTGGCTAATGATGCCTACGTTACCCTCATGTATTTATAGCGCTGGGTACGTAGGTTATTGCGTACTCTGCTTATTTTTGGAGTGCGCCATGTCACGTTTCCCATCATTTTTGTTTGCTCTTTTAGCATCTCACTAAAGGGATGGTCCTATGTATTATCCTTTACTTTCAATTGCCTTAGGTTCAGTGCTCGGGGCGTGGTTGCGTTGGCTTTTAGGTTTAAAACTCAACCCGATTTATCCGCAAATTCCGTTGGGTACTGTTACTGTTAATTTGGTCGGTGGCTTTATTATTGGTTTTGCGATGGCTTATTTTGCTCATAGTGATTTAAGTCCGAACTATAAACTTTTCGTAATCACAGGTTTTTGTGGTGCTTTAACTACATTCTCAACTTTCTCAATTGAGATCGTCACCTTATTGCAAAGTGGTAAGTGGGGAATGGCGATGTTGGCCATTTCTATTCATTTAATTGGGTCTTTAATTTTTACGTGTTTGGGGTTGGCGACTTATTATTGGGTAGCGGGACATTGAGTTTTTATATTTAAGAATTGAGTATGATTTCAAGTTGTGAGAGCTCATCGAAGTTGAATGTTGGGTAGGATTTTCACAACGGAGTCTTATCGTTGAGTTATCTAATGGAAGCAGCTAATTAAGTTACTTTGGTTTTGCCCAAAGTAACCAAAGGCATCTGTCATTCGCAGAACCTGTTCACTGAATCCATTTATCTTATGCTTTGCAAAAACAATCTTTTATTGACACCACGCAGGCTGCGAATGACGTTATCGCGTATCAAATGTAAGAGGTTAATAAAATAATTAAGAAAAATAAGGCATTTACTATCGTGACAGACGGCATGGATGCCGTCGTTTCGCTGTGCTACATGGATGTAGCATCAGCGCAACAAAGGATTTTTGTTACTTTTCATCCTTGAAAAGTAAGCTTAGCCTATACAATCCATCATTTGGATATCACTTCCATTTAAGGCAGTGCTCATAATAAAAATTAAGTCGTTTCTATTATTTATTTAAATCTATTATTTTTCAGTTAAAGCCTGGCCTTCAAACTTCACACCATCCCAACCATTTTGCATAAACTGACGAATATTTTGGTGGTCAGTTCCCTCTGGGGTAGCTAATACAGATGCGTAGTGCTCTGCAAATAAACTTAAAGTTTGTGCTTGGTCTAAACCTTGTAACTTGGCAAAAGAGAAAACTTTTGCACTGCCTTGATTTTCAGTTGCAGCGTTATGCTGTGCGCCATTTTGAAAAGCTGTTGGAGTATGTTGGTAGCGTGCTTCAATATAAGCTAAAACATCTGAAAATTTTGCTGTGCCTGCTTGTAATTGGGCAAGTAACTCTTGTGCCATAATCTTAAACTTCCTATCAAATGGGGCTTAAGCATAGCATTGAATACATGTTTTGAAAGCTTGAGAGCTATAAAAAATGATGAGTTGTTGAGAAAAATCAGAAGCGTTCTTGTGAAAATTGTGGATAAGTTTAACTTTATACACACCTTAGAAAATCATTGAAAAATGCACATAAAAAAAGAAGCCTAAGTGGAGGAGATGAGTCTTAGGCTTCCAATGGTTTAAGTGTATTGGTTAAAACTTAACGTAAGATTAACTCTTACGATTAAAGCGAGCGAAGCGTTTGTTAAAGCTTGCAACACGCCCTTCATTACTTGCTTGACGTACTTCACCTGTATAGAAAGGATGTGAAGCACTTGAAATATCAAGAGTCACATAAGGATAGACTTGTCCTTGATATTCTTTGGTTTGTTTAGTTTGAATAGTACTACCAATTAAGAAGTATACGTCTGCATTGGTGTCATGAAATAACACTTGTTGGTAAGCAGGATGAATATCTTTACGCATGAGAGATTGTCCTAAATTATTTTTGATTAAGGAAATGTTATAACATAACAATTAATAAGTCAATGTAACCCTAAAAGGCTACATTGATAAGTAAATTAAGTTAGTTAGAAGGTGGAACCAGCTCTTCAAATAAATCATTCAGGTTGTCATGTACTTTTAAGTGAATGAGGTTCCAGTAGTGTCCTGAAATGGTTCTATTAACCATTAATGTATCTGGTGAAGGTTTAAAGACATCCCAATATTTTAAAGACTTTTTCACGAGTAACATGCCATCATGATGGGATGAATTCTCTGCAAAATCATAGGTTGTGGTAAGTGGACGCAACAACACTTCAATCCAGAGTTTATAAAGATCGCTCGGGAATTTACCTTTTTCTGCTAGTGAATGTAGTTCGAGTAATTCTGTTTCAATTAAATCGATATCTTCATGGCGAGCTGCATTCACCAGTCGTTTGAAACTATACACAATTTCATTGGAAAGTGTTTTAACACTGCCATAGTCATAAATAATCACACTACCATCTTGGCGGAAGGCAAAGTTACCTGGGTGAGGGTCACAGTGGAAACGTTTTAAAAAGAACATTTCTTGACCTAAAGCGCGGATTAGACGACGGCCAATTGTGTTTCGAATTTCGATAGGCCAAGAACTAGCAGTTTCAATGCTGTCACCTTGTTCAAGGCTTAAGGTTAAAATACGTCTTGAAGAGTAATCTTTATAAACAGTCGGGATAATAATTTTGTCGTCTAATTTACTATGAAAAGTTTTAAAGACTTCAAGATTTTGAGCTTCGATTTCATAGTTAAGTTCTGCTGATAGACTATCTTGAATCTCTGCAAAAAGCTGATCTTGTAGCTTTTTATCAATCTTAAGTACACCCATTAAGCGAAGGGCTAAACGTACTTGTTTTAAGTCACTTTCACAGGCTTCATCAACACCAGGATATTGAACTTTAACCACAACTTGTTCGCCACTTGGCAGAACAGCTTTGTGAACTTGCCCAATCGATGCAGCAGCAAAAGGTTCTTGTTCAAAAGATTTAAAGGCAACATTCAGCGGTTTGCCAAGCTCACGTTCAACTTGTTGCTGAATCGCTGCAAAAGGCATAGCTGGAGCTTGGCGTTGTAGTTTTGATATCGCTTTGGCGACTTCGGGCGGGAAGATATCTTTATATTGCGATGCAATTTGCCCGACCTTCATGACCGCACCTTTCATTTCTCCCAAGGTGTCTGCAATTTGAAGTCCGATATCTTGAAATAATTTTGTTTTTGCAGCCAGTTTCTGTTCTTCATCCGCAGTCAAGTTTCGAATCGAGTTAGAAACGGTTTTTGTTGCAATGCTCGCGGTCATTCCTGCAAGTTTCATAAATCGTTTGCCAGGTGAACTTGCATTCTTTGCCATATCTTCGATACCTCATTGACTACAACATAATATTGCCTAGGTTTGATCATAGGTGACAAAACTTAAAAAGCCTATAAGAAATTGTTTATCTCCTGTAAGAAAATTTTCGAAAAACAAAATGTTATTTTTATAGTAAAAAATATGAAAAGCTTTTGAAAATTCATTTCATAAACAAAGCTTTAATATCTATAAAGTCACTGTTTTTTTAGTGCTAAGGTGAAGGGCATGTTAAATAAGAAATAGAGACAATAAAACTTATGACCAGTCTAAATTCGTCCTATGGGCGCTCTCAAGCGGTTCCTTTATCTGTATTTGAGCAGTCAAAAGACGCACATATTATTCGTTCTGATGAAGAGGCAATAGAGATTGCCAAGCAACTTGCTCAAGAGTTTGCCACAGAAGCATCAGATCGAGATAGAGAGCGCCGTTTACCCTTAAATGAAATTCAGCAGTTCTCACAAAGTGGCCTGTGGGCCATTACAGTACCTAAGCAATTTGGTGGGGCGCAAGTCAAGTATCGAACTTTAGCGGAAGTGATCAAAACAATTGCGAGTGTTGATCCTTCTCTTGCTCAATTGCCTCAAAACCACTTGGCTTTTATTGAACATTTAAGACTAGATGCGAAACCTGAACAGCAACAATTCTTCTTTAACTTGGTGTTAAGAGGAATTCGTTTTGGGAATGCATTTTCCGAAAAACACAGTAAGACAGTAGCAGACCTCACTACCACATTACGAAAGACCGAGCATGGTTATGAAATTAATGGCAAGAAATTCTTTGCAACGGGTGCCTTGCTCGCACATTGGATTCCAATTGTTGCTGTAAATGAACTAGGACAACCTTATGCTGCACTTGTGCCACGTGAAACATCTGGGGTCAATATTATTAATGACTGGTCTGGTTTTGGACAACGTACTACAGCTAGTGGCACGGTAGAGCTGAATCAGGTGCCAGTACGTGAAGAATATCTAGTTCCAATTTACCAAGCATTTGAGCGCCCAACACCAGCAGGTGCTATTTCTCAGTTTATTCAGGCTGCGGTCGATGCCGGTATTGCGCGTGGTGCAATTGAAGAAACGATTCAATATGTCAAAAACTATAGCCGTGCATGGATTGATTCAGGTCTGGAAAAAGCCAGTGATGACCCTTACACCATTGCAAATATTGGTGACCTAAAAATCAAACTGCGTGCAGCAGAAGCGGTATTGGATTTGGCTGGAGATGCAATTGATCAGGCCATTGCCAACACCACCGAAGAACATGTAAACCAAGCCACTCTATTGGTTGCCGAGGCAAAAGTACTCACCACAGAAATTGCTATTTTGGCAGCCAATAAACTTTTTGAGTTGTCGGGTACGCGTTCTACTTTATCTGAACTCAACCTTGACCGTCACTGGCGCAATGCCCGTACCCACACTTTGCATGACCCTGTGCGTTGGAAATATCACATTGTTGGTAACTATTATCTCAATGGGGTTCAGCCACCTCGTCATGCATGGAGCTAAATTGAAAGAAAAAACAAAATTAGGAGAATAACGATGACAACAGCTCAAATTGAATTAGAAGAACTGTCGGTCGGTGCTGATTACGAAAAGGTTGCAAACAGATTCCGTCCCATTTTCGAAAAAATTGCACAAGGTGCAATTCAACGGGAAAAAGAGCGAATCTTGCCTTTTGAGCCGATTCAGTGGTTAAAAGAAGCCAAATTGGGCGCTGTACGAATACCCCGTAAATATGGTGGAGATGGGGTTTCATTACCTCAACTGTTCCAGCTTTTGGCAGAGTTAGCAGAAGCTGACTCCAATATTGTGCAAGCTCTACGAGGTCATTTTGCATTTGTTGAAGATCGCTTGGTTGCTCATAAAGAACATTCTCAGGAAGTCTGGTTTCAGCGCTTTGTACAAGGTGATTTAGTCGGGAATGCGTGGACAGAAGTTGGAAACGTACAGATCGGCGATGTCGTTACTCGTGTCACCAAAGACGCTTCGGGTAACTTGGTGGTAAATGGTGAAAAGTACTATTCAACCGGTAGTATCTTTGCAGACTGGATTGATTTATTTGCTTACGATGAAGTAAATGACCGTCATGTGATTGCTGCTATTTACCGCCATGAAACAGGGGTGAGCGTGATTGATGACTGGGATGGTTTTGGTCAAAAGACAACGGGCAGTGGTACTTTAAAAGTACATCAGGTTCATTTGCCAGCTTCACACCTTATTCCATTTGACCAACGTTTTAAATATCAGACCGCTTTTTATCAGGTGGTGCATCTTGCAACTTTAACGGGTATTGCGCGTGCCGCGGTTGAGACGTTTAGTCAGGAAATTCGTGAACGTAAACGTATTTTTAGTCATGGTAATGGGGACTTAGTTCGTCACGACCCACAAGTTTTACAAGTGGTTGGCAAAGCCTCAGCTCAAGCGTATGCAAGTGAAGCAATTACCTTAAAAACCGCTGAGGCACTGCAAAAAGCCTATGAAAGTCATTTTGCCGAATCCGAAGTGAAAGAGCATCAATTCAATGTAGATGCCGAGCTTGAGTCGGCACAAGGGCAGGTCGTAATTTCTAACCTAGTGCTTGATTTAACAAGTCAGTTATTTAATGCCTTGGGTGCATCGGCAAGTAGCCAAGTGAAACAACTTGACCGTTTCTGGCGTAATGCGCGGACTGTGTCTTCACATAATCCACTTATTTACAAAGAAAAGGTGATTGGAGATTGGGAAGTAAACCGTACGGATTTACCATTTGTCTGGCAAATTGGAGCAAGCCCACGGGCAAAGACTGCATAAAATAAAAAAAGCCGATGTTTCATCGGCTTTTTTATTAGGTTTGACTTAAACGTTTGGTATTCAAATAGAGTCGTGAGAGCAATAAAACACAGGCAATACTTAAACCAATAATTAAACCTAACCACACACCAGCTACGCCCCACTCGGTATAACGCGCTAAATAAAGACCGATTGGAAAAGCAATTACCCAATATGCCATTAAAGTGATCCACATCGGTGCCTGAGTATCTTGCATCCCTCTTAAACAGCCGGCAGCGCTAACTTGTAGGGCATCCATTAATTGATATGCCATTGCAAACCAGAGCAAATACATGGCAACCGGGACAACATTTATATCTTGAGTATAAACCGAGACAATTTGTTCACGGCCTAGAGCAATAAAAGACATGGTCAATAGAGCAAAAAATACTGCTGTGCTTAGACCAATTTTTTGTACTTGGTACATGGAAGCCCAGTTCTTTTCACCATAATATGTTCCCACGCGAATGGTTAAAGCAATGGCAAGAGAAAGTGGAATCATAAACAGTACCGAAGTGACTGAAATTGCTACTTGGTGTGCGGCAATAAAGACTTCCCCTAGAGGGCTAAGGACCAATGCCCCTGTACTAAAAATACTCACTTCAAAAAACACAGCTAAACCAATTGGCAGACCAAGCTGTAAAATTCTTTTAACCCAAGTCAGGTTAATTTTATCGAATCTGCTAAAAATAGATGTGTTTCGATAAGCCGAAGCCTTATAAATATAGCCTGCTAACGTAATGAGCATCAGCCACTGTAAAATGGATGTTGCAAAACCACAGCCTGCGCTACCCAAAGCAGGTATTGGTCCTAAGCCATACATAAAAATCATGTTAAGCGGGATTAAAACCACTAAGGCTAGTAAGCTAATGACCGTTACAGGGCGGGGATGGCCTAATGCTTCGGAATAGCCTCGTAGCGCTGCATACATGGTTACAGCGGGCATACCCAAACCAATTGCATGTAAGAATAAACTGGCTTTAGGTTGTAAACTTTCTGGTACGCCAAACACATGTAAGAAAAATGGCATAAGCTGCAAAATGAGCATTGCCAATATCCCTAGAATTACTGCAACCCATAATGATTGGCGGACAATCACTGGAATTTGCTCTGTATTTCTAGCGCCTTTTGCTTCGGCAACTAATGGTGTGGTTGCAATCATGATGCCACTGAACAAGAGCATGACTGGAATCCATAAGCCTACACCTACCGCAATAGCGGCTAAGTCTGCGGCAGATAAATGCCCAGCCATAATGGTATCAATTAACCCGAACCCTGCTTGAGCAAACTGCGTAATTAAAATAGGTAACATTAAATGGAAGAGTTGTTTTAATTCAGACCGAAACGACGTGACATTCGACACAAAAGGTACTCTTTATAAATATAAAAAATGAAACTAGCGTTGCAAGGTAAGTAATACACCAACAAAGATGACCACTCCACCTAGAAACCGTTGCCATGTAACAGGTGTCTTTTCGGTACCTAACCAGCCAAAATGGTCAAGTAACATAGAAATGACCAATTGCCCAAAAACGACTAACCCTGTAAAGGTTAAAAAACCAAGCTTAGGTGCAGTATAAATGCTCATGCTAATTGCATAAACCCCAAGGAATCCTCCGGTCCAGAGAAGCCATGGAATATTGGATATTTCACTTAAACTCGGTTTCTCGGCACTTTGGAAGAACACCATAATGGCTAAGACGATAGTACCTATGAAAAATGATAACAATGCTGCTTGCAAAGGTGAGTGTAATTGCTCACGAAGCTGAGCATTAATTGCAGTCTGAAAAGCCATGGCAACACCGATTCCCATAGCTAATGGTAAGATCAGGAAAAGTTGACTAGAGAATTTCATCATTTTTATCAATATTTAAGTATGTTTAAAAACAGTCTAAAGCAATTAAGGTATGTTTTCATAAGCCCATTGATGCAGTCATGTTAAAATAGAAATATTGTGTAAATTGGACCCTGTTCCTTGGCCGTATTAAATCCTGCTTCTGTTCCTTTATCTTTATATATCCACATGCCTTGGTGCGTGCGTAAATGTCCCTATTGCGACTTCAACTCACATGCCGTGCCTGATGGTGCGCTTTCGGCAGAACTCGAGCAAACTTATTTAAAAGCATTGGTGGCCGACTTTGAAACTCAAGTCGAGATGGCACAAGGACGTTCAATTCACAGTGTATTTATTGGTGGTGGAACACCTTCACTTATTTCTGCCAAAGGCTATGCATGGCTATTTGAACAGCTTAAATCGCTGCTTAACTTTGAAGATGACTGTGAAATTACTTTAGAAGCTAATCCGGGAACACTAGAGCATGACCCGTTTGCAGGCTATTTAGAAGCAGGAATTAATCGTTTGTCGATTGGTGTACAGACTTTTAATACCGATCACTTGCAAAAACTTGGGCGTATTCATTCAGCCAACAATGCTATGGATGCAATTGAGCAGGCACGACAAGCAGGCTTTAAGCGAGTTAATGTTGATTTAATGCATGGCTTGCCTGAACAAACACTAGAGCAAGCACTTTATGATTTAAAGACGGCTGTAGAGCAGGGTGCAACACATATCAGCTGGTATCAACTGACCATTGAACCAAATACTGTATTTTTCCGAACACAACCTGTTTTACCTCAAGATGAGGTGTTAGAAGATATTCAAGAGCAAGGTGAAGCCTATCTAAAAGCAAATGGCTTTATCAATTATGAAGTGTCAGCTTGGCGTAAAGAGCAGCCTTCAGCTCATAATTTAAATTATTGGCAATTTGGTGATTATCTTGCGATTGGTGCAGGAGCACATGGCAAAGTAACCCGACCAGATGGTGTATATCGTTTTCAAAAGACTCGTTTACCGAAAGACTATTTGGCTAAGGTTCCAGCCGAACATTTGCAAATGAAAAAGATTGAAGCAGATGAACTATCTTTTGAGTTTATGATGAACGCTTTACGTTTAAATGATGGGGTAAAAGCTGAGTTATATGAACAGCGCACAGGCTTAAGTTTAGATGATTTAAATGATGTACTTACTTCATTGCGTTCGAGAAAGTTATTGGTAGAGGATAGCGATCGATTGGCCTGTACAGAGCAGGGGCATATTTTCTTAAACTCGGTACTCGAAGAGTTCTTATAATTAAATCAATATTAAGAAAAAGCCGCACGATGAGATGCGGCTTTTTTAATTTTAGCGGGTGGTATAACCACCATTTGCGAAAATCGTCTGACCTGTAATCCACCAACCGTCGGTGACTAAGAAACGGACTAATGGCTCAATATCTTCAATTTTAGTAAGTCCACCTAAAGCTGAAGCTGATTTATGGTAAGCGACTGCTTCGGCAGACTCTTGACCATAAAAGAATGGTGTGTCCATTGGTCCCGGTGCAACAGCAGTCACAGAAATTTGGCGATCTCCAAATTCTTTCGATGCCGTCCGGGTGTAATGCTCAACAGGTGCTTTTAAGCCTTCATAGGTTGAATAGAACCCTGTGTAAGCAGCCAGAAGAGAAGTTACGATTGAACAGATTTTTCCGCCGTTATTTAAATGTCGACCCGCCGATTGAATAAAGAAATAGGCAATTTTTGAGTTGATATCACTCATGCTATCAAACTCTTGTTCGGTGGTTTCTAAAATCGGTTTTTTAAGGACTTTTCCGATGGTATTAATCGCAATATCGATACCACCAAAATGCTGCTTAGTGTCTAAGAATAGCTTCTCGATGTTATCGATATCTGTTAGATCTGCCTGAATTAGAATTGCATCTGCACCCAAGGCTTTTACGTCTGCGAGTGTTTGCTCGGCATTTGCCTGAGTTTCCGAACTATTATAATGAATTGCGAGTTTTGCACCCTGTTCTGCAAATTTACGACTAATGAGTCCGCCTAGGTTTTTAGCACCGCCAGTAATCAATACAACTTTATCTTTGAGGCTATGAGTTGTCATGATGATTGTTCCTATGATGACTTGTTTTAGTGTTTTTAAGTCTAGATTGGCAGTAATTTGTGATCAATTATGCTAGTTTGGTTTAACTATTCAGAAAATACGAACAATTAAAATGGATCGGTTGCAGCAATTTTATATTTTTACAGAAGTCGCTAAACGACAAAGCTTTAGTGAGGTAGCAAATCAGCTTGATTTACCTCGCTCGACAGTGACGAGTGCCATTCAACAGTTAGAAACTCACTATGGAGTACGCTTATTTCATCGTACTACCCGTAAAGTCAGTCTTACTCAAGATGGCCAACGAATATTGCCAGAATGCCAAAACCTGTTGTTTGATTATGAACAATTAGAACAGTTGATTCAGACACAAAAACAGCATTACCGGGGCACATTAAAAATTTCGATGCCTAGCCGGATTGTGCATCAAGTGATTATTCCTGAGCTGCCTGATTTTTATCATCGTTATCCGGATATTCATTTACAGCTCAATAGTTCTGATGACCTGACTGACTTAATTGAAAAGGGAATTGACTGTGTTGTTCGGGTAGGAGAACTAGATAACAGTAGTTTAATTGCAAGATTTATTGGTCATTTGGTGATGGTGAATTGTGCCAGCACGCAATATTTACAAGATTATGGTATTCCTGAGCAGTTAAATGATCTTGAACAGCATAAATTAATTAATTACGCAGGAGCTGTAGGAGAAAAGCAGGGAGAATTTATATATCAAGGTGGAACTGTGATGATGGATAGTGCTTTAAGTGTGAACAATACCGAGGCCTATATCGCCGCCGCTTGTGCAGGTTTGGGAATTATTCAACTTCCTTATTATGATGTTCAGGATAAAATTGAACAGGGGATTTTAGTTGAAGTACTGAGTGCTTACAGTGCACCATCGCTTCCACTTAATATTTTGTATCCCAACAGGAGTTATATTCCAAAGCGACTAGAAGTTTTTATGAATTGGGTGGGGGAAGTTTTAAATCGCAAATGTATCGTCATCTTTTAGTCATAAAAAGAAAATAGGATAACAATAAAAAAAGCCTCTCGAACTGAGAGGCTTTTTAGAATTTGGTGGGTCGTCCGCGACTCGAACGCGGGACCAACGGATTAAAAGTCCGCTGCTCTACCAACTGAGCTAACGACCCAAATAGGTTCAAAACTAATAAGTGGTGGGTCGTCCGCGACTCGAACGCGGGACCAACGGATTAAAAGTCCGCTGCTCTACCAACTGAGCTAACGACCCTGAGCGAGAATTAAGTAAAACCTTGTTTTACTTGAATGCAGGAGAAAATCTATAATTTTCTTTAGCATTCAAACTCGAACTGACTCAGAGAGAAGTAACACTTCTAAACACTGTATCGTTTTGATGTCGCGTATTTTAGCAAGTTATTCAACTAACACAAGAGGAAATTTAAAAACATTTGCATGATTGCTTATAAAAAGCACGATTTCCTCTTGTTTAGCTAAAAAATAAACTAAAAACGGTATTTATACGCCTGAATATTGTCAAAAATTTCAGTTGTGATATCACAATAACAGCTTGCACCAGGTAATAAAGCGAGTAAACGTTCAGAAGTTTTGCTTGGATTAAACGCTTCTTCCTTCAGTTTATTCTTCTGATATTTAAATGTACCTGTTGTTTCGACCTTTTTTTGTACACGTAAAAATACAGGTACTGCATAGGTAGGTAAACATTTCTTAAATACGGTCACCATTTCGGTTAAATCAGCATCATTTAGCTCTTCACCATCTGCGAGAGTGATCGCTGCCATACCAGCACGGCCATTAGTATTTGGAATTTCTACCCCATAAACGACAGCTTCGGCAATTTTGTCGTATTCGCATACCATGTTTTCAACTTCAGTCGTTGATACGTTTTCACCTTTCCATCGGAAAGTATCACCTAGACGGTCAACGAACTGTGCATGACGGAAGCCGATATCACGGACCAAATCACCTGTGTTGAAATAAGAATCGCCTTTCTTGAAGACATCTTTCCAGATCACAGACTTGTTCTTTTCAGGGTCGGTGTAACCATCAAATGGCGAGCGGCTGGTAATTTTCCCGATGAGTAGGCCAACTTCACCTGCTTTTACTTTCTGGCACCAGCCATTTTTATCGCGTATTGGCTCGTTTTTCTCTTTATCGAACTGGATAATGGCATATGGAGTAGGAGAGAAGCCAACCGTATTGTCAAAGTTGAAAATATTACTAAATCCAACATTGCCTTCACTCGATGCATAAAGCTCAAGTACTTCTTTAACACCAAAGCGTTGTTTGAACTTGTCCCAGATATTTGGGCGCATACCATTACCAATCATTTTGGTTACACGATGGTTGCGGTCAAGCTCGGTGACAGGAGCATCCATCAAGTAGCGGCAAAGTTCACCAACATAACCAATGGCAGACGCATTAAATTTTTGAACATCTTTCCAGAATGCGCTAGTCGAATATTTACGTCGAATCGCAAGTGTTGCACTGCCTGCGATAACGCCACACCAGCAAACCACCACGCCTGTTGCATGGTAAAGCGGTAAGGTCACGTACATGACGTCATCTGGTCCTAAGTTTAAGATATGACCATAGGTGCCATACGCTAATGTCCAGCGACTGTGCTTGAAAATAACCGCCTTTGGTAAACCTGTTGTACCTGATGTGTAGATATAGAACAGACCATCGTTACCTGTGACAGAGCGGGTAGTAGACGGATTGAATTTTGGAAATTGATCAATTTGATCCGCAAGATTGACATAGCCTTCAGGCGCTGTACCCGAGTTTTGACGTGTTGCCTGATCTGCGAACCAGTGGAAGCGGTCTTTAGGTACATTTAAGTCCTGACGAATTTCATCAATAGCAGCTCGGACTTCTTCACCCGCAATAACGGCAATAGGTTTTACAAGATTGATGCTATGAGCGAGAACCTTACCGACTTGAGATGTATTTACAAGTGCAATTGTCACACCAACTTTGGCTAAACCAACAATTGTTGCAATCAGCTCAGAGCGGTTTTCAATCATTACAGCAATGACGTCCCCTTTACGCGCTCCGAGAGAAAGGTAGTAATGGGAAATCTGGTTTGCCCATTCATTTAAAGCTTCATAAGAATAACTTTGATCTTCAAATAATAATGCCGTGCCTTTCGGATTTCTTTTAACAGCTTTTTCAAAAGCAATACCCAAACCTGTTGGAGTATTTGATGTTCTTAAATAAGCCTGTTTAAGACCATTTAGGATATGGGGTACTTTGGGAATGAAGCTAGGAAGTCTTGTGGCAACATCACCAAGCGTAATGATATCGGTCTGTGTTGTCTGGCTCATATCAATCCTATTTATTTTTCGATCAATCCAAAAAAGGTTGTGTGGGCAAAAAGTCCAATAGTTTTCATGGTTCACCATGCTTTTAAAACTTTTCTTCTAGTGCAATCAACCTAATTGGCTAAAAATAACAAAAAAAACCTAGTCATCGAAATGACTAGGTTTGTTTAAATTAGCTGCAATTGAGCAAATGGCTTACTCAGCTACAGGATTAGCTTTTTTTGGCGGACGGCCACGAGGGCGACGAGGGCGGCTCGGTTTGTCCTTATCTGCCTTAACGTCTTCTGATTCGGCATCAGTTGTTGCTTCAGTCGGAGCTACTGTTTCTTCAGCCGCTGCTTTTGCTTTGCTTGCTGCTTTTGATGGCGCAGGTTCCTTCGCTGCAGGAGCTTCAGCTACTGTTTCTTCTGTAGCTTTTTCCTCTGCAGGAGCAGCTTCAGGTTGTACGACTTCAGTTGACTGATTAAGTTCAAGCGGTTGTTGTGCTGGTTCAACTGTTGCTTGTGTTTCAGCAGTTGGAGCAGCAACGGTTTCTTCTGCTACAGGAGCAGGAGTAGCAACTTCTTCTTGAGCAGAATGTTGTTGTTTCACTTGCTCAAATGCTTGTTCCGCAGCAAGTTTTGCTAAACGACGACGCTCACGCGGGTCATTTGCAACACGTGGAGCTGGTGCTTGCGGCGGAGTAAGTGGAAGTACTGGTGCAGGTTCTGCTTCTTCAGCCGGTTTGTGGCTTGGAAGTTCTGCATCACGAGTTACCGGCTTTTTCTCTTCCGTTTCAGCAGTAACTTCAACTACTAACGTACTTGCGTACTGTTCTGCAAATTTCTGCAAAGCACGATTAAACGTTGGGACTAGACCAAATTGTTCAATCAATACGGTGCAATCTTCACCATACACATGACGGATTAAACTACCGATTGTGTGTTGTGCCAAAGTTGGAATTTGCGATGGCGCAATAGATGGCGTAGCTGCCTTAGCGTGTTTAGCCTCACGTTGCTGACGACGACGCATACGAGGGTCATTGCTAGCACGTTTGATTTGTGGCTGAGCAGCTTCTTGGCTTGGCTGAGCTTCTTCTTTGGTTTCAACTACAGCAGCTTTCTCGGCTACAACAGGAGCTGGAGTTGGCTCTTGAGCAACTTCAGTAGAAGTCGTTTCAACTCGCTCAACGTGACGACGCTCAGGTGTAAGTGCAACAATCTCACTTTGACCTTGATCAACATTGATGATTAAAGCAGTGTTCATGACATCATGCTTAGGTGCATCAATCACATCAACCTTAATTTGTTTTTCATCAACAACAACCGGTGTATTTTGATTTTCATTTAATACACTTGGATCGCGGTGGCGATTTGGACGGTTTGGACGTTGTTGATTATTACGGTCACGACGTGGCACAGCATTTTCAGTGTGTTGTACATCATTATTTTGATGTTGCTGATCTTGCTGCTGTTGACGTTTTTGCTGACGTTTTAACTCACGTTGTTCTTGGCGTGACAATTGAACCACTTCTTCATGAACTTGATGTTGCTGTTCATGTGATTGGTGATGTTGTTCACGTTGCTCTTTATGTTTACGCTTTTTGTTGTTCTGACGTTGTTGCTGAGATTTATCATCCTTTTCAACATGTTCGCGAACGTCTTGTTTC
Source organism: Acinetobacter sp. AOR01_HL (assembly GCF_027855455.1). NCBI lineage: Bacteria > Pseudomonadati > Pseudomonadota > Gammaproteobacteria > Moraxellales > Moraxellaceae > Acinetobacter > Acinetobacter sp. AOR01_HL. The sequence goes on from NZ_JAKTIM010000018.1 coordinate 135,545, forward strand.
ACAGGTGACTGTGAAATATAAGCGTTATTTGATTGAACTGGCGCAACTTCTGCAACAGCAGGTACGGCTACTTGACCGAACTGTCCGCGGCTTACTGCGCCTGTATTCACCATTTGCTCAATCGCAGCAGCAGCATTTTGTGCTGAACGAGATTGATCAACTGTTTGCGCTTGTTTTTGAACAAACAGGTTTTCTAACCATGCACATGGGCTTGCTGCTTTTTGAGCAGAAGGTTGTGCTACAGGTTGAGTTGCATGATTTGCTTTTTTCTGAGCCGCAGCATGAGTTGAAGCTGTAGCAGTTACATGAGCATGGCCATGATCTGCTTCTTCTAAATGCCATTCAGAAGACTCATAACCTAACTCTTTCTCGCTAGAACGGGTTGCTTCTGTACGTTCATAGCTAGATGGAGCAAAGCCATCTGGGTTATATGCAATTTCGTAATGTGGAGTTTCTAAGTGCGGGTGTGGTAATACAGTCACACGTACACCAGAAGTTTGCTCTAAATACACCAGACTATGGCGTTTTTCATTAAGCAAGAAGGCTGCAATTTCAACTGGAACTTCAACCTGAACTTCACCATGACGTTCGCGGAGTGCAATCTCTTCAACTTTACGCATAATTGAAAGAGAAAGCGAACGTAAATCACGAACCATGCCTGTACCATGACAGCGAGGGCATACATAACCTGTTGCTTCTTCAAGCGATGGGCGTAAGCGTTGACGGCTCATTTCCATTAAGCCAAAACGAGACAATTGACCAAACTGGATACGGGCACGATCGCTTTGTGTTGCTTCACGAAGTTTTGCTTCAACCATACGTTGATTGCGTTCTTTAGTCATATCGATGAAGTCGATAACAACTAAACCGCCAATGTCACGTAAACGAAGTTGGCGAGCAATTTCTTCTGCTGCTTCAAGGTTAGTATTCAGTGCAGTTTCTTCAACATCATGACCGCGAGTCGATTTCGCAGAGTTAATATCGATTGAAACTAAAGCTTCAGTCTGGTCAATGACGATTGAACCGCCTGAAGGAAGTTTTACTTCACGTTCATAAGCAGTTTGAATTTGGCTTTCAATACCAAAATGAGCAAACAATGGCTCGTTTAAAGTATAAGTTTTTAATTTGTCTAATTGACGAGGCATCACTGCTTTAACAAAGTTATATGCTTCGTTATAAGCTTGTTCGCTATCAATTAAGATTTCAGCAACGTCATCACGTAAGTAATCACGAATTGCACGTGTTACTACACCCGCTTCTTGATGAACAAGCATCGGAGAAGGGCCTGAGCTCGCTGTACCTTGAATTTGTGCCCACAGGTCAAGCAAGTGTTGTAAATCGAGCTGTAATTCTTCTTGAGTACGCCCAATACCGGCAGTACGAACAATAACGCTCATACCACGAGGTACATTTAAAGAAGCTAAAATTTCTTTTAATTCTTCACGTACTGAACCTGAAATTTGACGGCTAATGCCACCACCTTTCGGGTTATTTGGCATAAGAACTAAATAACGGCCTGCAAGGGAAATAAACGTAGAAAGTGCTGCACCTTTATTACCACGTTCTTCTTTTTCAACCTGAACTAAAAGCTCTGTGCCTTCAGTAATAAGTTCACGAATGTTTGAAGTTTGACGTGGGTCTGCCTGAAAATAGCTGTTCGCAATTTCACGCATAGACAAGAAGCCTTGACGACCTGCGCCATATTCAACAAAAACAGCTTCTAAAGATGGTTCTACGCGGGTGACATGGCCTTTATAGATATTGGATTTTTTCTGTTCTCGGGTACGATTCTCTAAATCAAAATCGTAAAGACGATTACCAGTGATAAGTGCAACGCGAACTTCTTCGGCATGAGTTGCATTAATCAACATACGTTTCATGGGTGTGACACCTAATAGTGACTCACACAAACAAACCAAACAAACTTAAAGGTTCTGAACGAACATCGAACATGACGGATCATTTCCCAGATCTCAAAATACTTGTGGTCTGAGTCATCTGTTACCGGCTACATTTAGCCTTAGCTTCGATTCTCGTCTGTGATGTAGGCAATACTGCTTCAACCTTTAAATCGGAATTCCTTTTTGCTTCACTGGCGGGTGAGCGGTGCATTGGTTAATGACTTTCACTGTCATTGGGCGCGAAGTGACTTCTTTATTGGAAGTTTGATACGGAATGCTCATCGTATCGGTGCTTTCGGCAGTTCCAATGCATCAACGCTTTAGCCTGAAGGCAACATTAAGGAGCGATTTGTCTGATGTGTATCAGTTTACGTTCCATAACCAACTAGAGTTGGTAACATATTTTTTTGAACAAACTGAATTAAACGCAACAGTTTGTCATTTTGCCGATATAATAAGCCTTCGGCGTCGGCATAATTCTTTAGGACCTGTCCGAGCTGGTGATGAAAGCATCATTTTGATTGAGGTTTCAATCAGGGAAATTTCCCTTTAGATGTTCACTTACGGTGGTATCCGTGCGCTGACTATATCAAACCTTGCAGCATCTGCCTATGGGCTAAGCTTAGATTTCTTGTGAAAAAACTAAGCTAATCGGTCATTTATTAATCAAATTTCGTAAAATTTCAGGTTTAAATATTAGTATGAATTCTACACAGCAATGGCAAAGTGTCACTTGGTTTGAGGTGGATGAGCATCAAGCAGGACAACGAATCGATAATTTCCTGTTTTCACGTTTAAAGGGTGTGCCAAAGAGTCGAATTTATCGTTTGATTCGTGAAGGTCAGGTTCGCGTGAATAAAAAACGTATTAAAGCCGAGACCAAACTTGCAATTGGAGACCAGATTCGTGTTGCGCCAATTCGCTATGAACAAAAAGATGAAACTGCTGTTCCTGTAAGCGACAGTGTGGCTCAAGGTTTATTAAGCCGTGTGGTCTATGAAGATGAAGGATTATTAGTTGTAAATAAACCATCGGGTATTGCTGTACATGGCGGTAGTGGCGTGGCTTATGGTTTGATTGAGGCACTACGCGCGGCAACAGGTAAAAAATATTTAGAATTGATTCACCGTATTGACCGCGACACTTCTGGTCTAGTTATGATTAGTAAGAAACGTAGCACTTTAAAACTGCTACAAGATATGTTGCGTGAACACAAAATTCGTAAGACCTATGCAGCGATTGTAAAAGGTCAGGTGAGTCTTGATAAACAGCTCATTGATGCTCCTTTATTTCGTTATGAGTTAGCCAATGGCGAACGTCGTGTACGTGTATCTAAAGAAGGTAAGCCAAGTAAAACCGAATGGGTAGTTGCAGAGCGCTTTAAAAATGCCACTTTAGTTCATGCATCTCCTTTATCAGGGCGTACCCATCAAATTCGTGTACATGGTTTAAGTATTGGACATCCGTTGGTGGGCGATGATAAATATGGGCACAACACTGCATATACGGGGCCTGAAGCACGCCGTTTGTGTTTACATGCCATGCGTTTGGATATTCCGGGTTACCCAACGATTGAAGCACCGTTGCCAGAAGACATGACCCAGTTATTAGAGGCTTTGAGAGTAGCAAAATGAGTCTGAAAACCGAATTAGTGATTTTTGACTGGGATGGTACTTTATATAATTCTGTTGGTCAGATTGTGGCAAGTTTACAGCATGCGGCAGAAGAGCATAAGTTAACTCTGACTGATGAAGCCGCAAAGAGTATTATCGGTTTAGGTTTGCCGGAAGTGATGCAGACCTTATTTCCAGACGTACCTGATTTGCATGATTCGATTTTAAAAGCATATGGCGATCACTATATTGCCAACTCGACAAATGATGCATGGTTTGAAGGTATTTCTGAACTACTTCATGACTTAAAAGCTCAAGGTTTAAAACTTGCAGTTGCGACGGGTAAAAACCGTCGTGGATTAGACCGTGTGATTGCAAAAACACAGAGTACTCATCTGTTTGATGTTACTCGAGCAGCCAATGAAACCCGTTCAAAACCAGATCCGCTCATGTTACAAGAAATCTTGACTGTAACTGGAGTAAGTGTCGAACAGGCAGTTATGATTGGTGATAGTAGTTATGACCTTGAAATGGCTCAGCGTTTGGGTATGCCTCGTATTGGGGTGGGCTATGGAGTGCACTCGGTCGAAGTTCTACAACAGTTCCAACCTTTAACCATTGCTAAAGATGTATCTGAGCTGCACAACTTTTTAAGAGAGTATGCAAAGTTATCTACTGTGGACGTAGCGTAATTTAAAATGATGTAAGAAGGAGGAATTTATTCCTCCTTCTTTTTAAAACTAAAGAACAATAAGAAGAGAAAAAATGAGCCGCTCTATTCGTCTATTAAATCTTTTACAGCAACTCCGTGAATCTCGTTATCCCGTTACTGCTCAAGTCTTGGCTGAACGCTTGGGAATTAGTATTCGCAGCATTTACCGTGATATTGATAGTTTACGTGCTCAAGGTGTGAGAATAGATGCATCGGCAGGTTTGGGGTTTCAGCTTAAAGAAGACATTTTATTACCACCGGTTACTTTTAATGAGAATGAAGCCGAGGCTCTATTTTTAGCTTTAGAGTGGTTGAAAGACGTTCCAGATCACGCAATGAAATCGGCAGCCGTTTCAATTTATTCCAAACTTTATGCAGTTTTACCAGAGCACCGGAAATATTTGATCGATGACATGACGCTAGGTGTTACACATTACTGGCATCCGGTTGATGAAGCTTTAGTAGAACAAGTACGTTTAGCGATTCGTAAACAAGTAAAGATCAAAGTCGATTATTGCGATGAACACAAGCGTATGAGTCAACGTTCTCTTTGGCCTTTTGCTTTAGGGTATTTACATGACAAAGTTGTACTTGCTGCTTGGTGTGAATTACGGCAGGCCTTTCGCCATTTTCGGATAGATCGTATTCATAACTTGCAAATGAGTGAGGAAATATATCCTGAATTTAAAAAACATCTGTTTCAAAGATGGTGGAAACAAGAAATGCAAAGGACTACTGACAAAAACTGACAAAAGGTATTTGTAAACTAGGAATCACGATAAACAAGGAGCAATAAGAATGAGTCTTAAACTTTATACTAACAATGAATCGCGTGGTGTCGTTATAGACTGGCTTTTGGTTGAGCTTGGCGTGGAATGTGAACGTATTGAAGTAGCATACCGAACCGAGATGAAATCACCCGAATATTTAAAGCTTAACCCGTTTGGGAAAGTGCCTGTATTGGTAGATGGCGATGTCGTTATTTATGAATTAGGTGCAATTTGTGCATATCTGGCAGACAAATTTAGTGACAAAGGTTTGGCACCTGCTTTAGATGATCCGAAACGTGGTTTGTACTATCGTTGGCTTTTTATGATGGCGGGTCCTTGGGAAGCTGCTGGTGTCGATAAAGCTTTAGGAATAGAAATCGCACCTGAGCAAAAAATGTTTGTGGGTTATGGTGATTATAACGATGCTTATCAAGCTTTAGTTCAAGGACTGAGTGAAGCAAATCCGTATGTATGTGGTGAACAATTTACCGCCGCAGATGTAAGTGTTGGAGCCATGCTATTATGGCAATTAAAAATGAAAACGATTGAATCGCACCCAGCCATTACACGTTATGTTGAAACGATCAAACAGCGCGAAGGCTTAAAACAAAGCAGTATGGGCCAACTGTTGTAAGTATAGTTATTCTTAAAAGCCCCCTAAATGGGGCTTTTTTGTTTTTTATAAAGGTCTTAATTGGTAAGAAAGCCAGCAGCAACGTTAATACAAATCGCTAAAATGGTCGTGTTAAAGCCAAAAGATAATACAGCATGAAATAAGTTTAAAAGACGCATATGTTTGTTCGTAATTGAAACATCGGCGGTTTGTGCTGAGGTGCCAATGATATAGCTAAAATATAAGAAGTCAGGGTAGGTCGGATGTTCGGTACCCGGGAAGTCTAACCCACCGTTCTCTTCATTTCTGGATAGAGCCATATAAAAGTCATGGGCATAATGCAAAGCGAAAACAGTATGCATGAAAAGCCATGCTGAAATAATGGTGAGTAAAGCTAACGCTACATGTCCTAACTTTTCATAATGCCCAGAAGGGAGCTGGGAAAGTTGTACCAAAATCGCAACTAGACTCATTGTGATGGCCAATAAAACAATGAGCATAATGACCCATTTACTTTCGTCCTGTTTTTTGGCTTGCTGTTGCATTTGTGAATGGTCGGCACTTCTCATCAGTTTCCAGACATGGAGTAAATATAAACTGATTGAGCCATTCCAGCTTGCTAATAAAATGGTAGACCATTTCCATGAAGTGAGCCATGCCAATAAACTTGCAACAACCACTCCAAAAATTAAAGCAATAAAGAAGTGAGGGCGGTTTTGTACACTACGTCCTAAATGCTGAAATAGTCCAACCATCTTGTTAACTCTCCTTGCTGTTATCTTAAATATATTTTTTACTATTTGGTTAATTTAACATTAAGTTTTATATAACCTTTATACTTTAGATCGTCATTTTTGTTTTTATTAAGTGTGACAATCTAAAATATAATAAAAATTATCTCAAATTAATTAATCGATAAAAGATATTAAATAAATTTTAATTTCATTTTTTTATACATGCATTTAAATTTTCTAACTCATTTATTATTTAATAATAAGCGTAAATATACCTAAAGTGCTTAATCTAGATTTTTATCAAGATGAAATACTTTGTTGAGTTGATCAATAAATCTTTTTACACCGACTGACTCTGTATTTTTACGATAACTAACAAATAAATCTAAAGAAGGTAATTCGACATCTAGAGGGCGAACTACAGTGTTAGAAACCCCTAAAGGCGCGACATAGGCAGGTAAAATAGTACAACCTAGGCCTGAACCAATAGAGTTTATATTAAGTAAAATGCTATCGGCCTTTTGTACAATATTGAGGTCAATACCATGAGTTTTAGTAAACTCTAAAATTGTATTGTGTAGTGTATTAGATTGTTCAGCTGCCGGAATAATAAAATCAATACCATGCAAAGCTTTGACCGGAATACGGTCATATTTCGCAAGTGGATGGTTTCTTGGTAATAAAAAAATTAAAGGTTCTGTTAAGACAAATTGGCTTTGGATTTCATCATTTTCAGTATTATCACGGGTAAACGTGATGTCGAGTTCACCTCTTTTTAAGGCTTTGAGTTGCTCAGCGTTATTTAAACTTGATAATTCAATGGTGAGGTCAGGGTGTTGTAAGCGCAGATTTGGAAGTACGTATGGAAAAATTTTCATTTCTGCGATGGGGACGAAACCGATACGTAATAATTGTTGTTTAGCCTTTGAGACCTGGCGGGCCATCGCTACTGCTTTATCAGCTTGAGCAAGCGTTAAACGGGCATGCTCTAAAAATACTTCACCTTCTTCTGTTAACTCAACTTTACGTTTTGTGCGGTTTAAAAGTCGTACCCCGACATCTTCTTCTAAATCTTTAATTTGTTGGCTAAGGGAGGGTTGAGCAGTATAGAGTTTGAGAGCGGCCTTACTAAAATTTAATTCTTCAGCAACTGTAATGAAATATCGAAGATGGCGTAATTCCATAAGACTAATCCAAAAAATGTCTTACTATGATTTAAGCAAAGTATAAAGCATAAAACTATATAGCGTGAAGGTGCTTTAGGTATTTATAAAATAAATGAAAATTTATAAATCATTATGAAATTAATATGAAATTTTATTTAATTATTAATTTGTAAAATATATTAATTCATATTCATAACCAAAGTGATTTTAAATTTAGAAAAGAAATTTAAATTACTTTTCAGAAATTCACTTAAAGTTTTCTCATATTATGAAAAAAAGTATTGTTAATTTAAGAATTGAGAATCTTAATTTCTAACAAAAAATGTGTAAGGAGTATTTTGTTAATAAATGTTTCGGTTCATCTTGCTATATTTTTTTAGTTTTTTCAATGCATGTGCTGCTTGGTTTAATAGTTTATATATGAAGCAAAATTGATAAAATTGAGCAGTTTTAAAAATAAGAGATTAACCATAAAGAAACTAGCTCACCTCTGTTGTAAGTCTTTGCTTATTATATTCTATTGTTATGTTATACAGTAGCTTTTAATAAGAATAGTAATTAACGAATCACAAACTCAACACATCTAAACATTTTTTTGTGGCACTTTAGATTGATCTATGTCGGCTGTGACAAAAATAAAAGGGATATTTATATGATAAATAAGTGTAAGTGTCATAGCTTAATTTATTTAAATCGCTAAGATAGAAAACTGAATGATTCATCCTCCTGATGCTACAACCATAGAATAAGCCCATGAAAGACAAGCCGACATTAACTTATCAATTGCCGACTCAGTCCTGTTGGACGCATACATGGATAAAACCACCTTTTTGTCATCCTGAACTGGGCCATGAAAATGACACCCGTTTTTATAATCAGCAGCCTAGATCGCCTGCACGAGGATCGAAAGAGTTATTGCGTTGGTTAGTCACTCGTGAGTCTTATACTTGGAATGTTGATATTCAGAATGAATATGATGTACGTGTTAATACACCAATTGCTTTACCACAAAACCGTCCTCATGCGGATTTAGATGATTGGCAAGTTTGGTTTGTAGGGCATGCTACGGTACTCATTCAAATTGGACCTTATAACTTTATTACCGATCCGGTATGGTGTGACTACGCAAGTCCTTTACATGGCCGTGGTCCACGCCGTGTATGCCCAGCGGGTTTTGCTTTAGAGCAGTTACCTACCATTCATGGGGTATTGTTGAGCCATAACCATTATGACCACATGGATTTAGCAACGCTTGAGTGGCTTCATAAGAAGTTTGCTATGCCGATTTATACAGGGCTTGGCAACGGATTTTACTTACCTAAAGAGTTCCATGTAATTGAAATGGATTGGTGGCAGGAAATTCCTTATCACGAATTAAGAATTGTTTATACACCTGCTCAGCATGGCTCGGGGCGGGGTTTACGTGACCAAAATAAGGCACTTTGGGGCGGCTTTTCGGTTTTGGCGAAAACAGGACATTGTTTTTTTGCGGGTGATACCGGTTATGCGGGCCACTTCAAACAAATTCATACGCGCTATGGCGCGCCGCGTGTGGCCTTACTTCCAATCGGAGCTTATGAACCTCGTAAATTAATGAGCTATGTTCATATGAATCCGCAAGATGCAGTTCATGCGCATTTAGATTTACAAGCACATCGGTCTGTGGCAATTCACTATCGAACTTTTCAGTTAACGGATGAGGGGCGTGAAGATCCTGAACATGCGTTAGCTCAAGCCATTAAAGCTTCATCAAAGCTTGCTAATCCTTTTTATTGCATTCGAGAAGGGCATAAATTGACTGTCTAAAATTCATTGTTTTGTATTAAAAAAGCCAGTTCAATTTGAACTGGCTTTTTATTATTTTGGCTTAAATTAAGCTAAGTCAAAACGGTCAAGATTCATGACTTTAGTCCATGCAGCAACAAAGTCTTGAACAAATTTTTCTTTACCATCTGCCTGAGCATAAACCTCTGCTAATGCACGTAAGATTGAGTTTGAACCGAAGACTAAATCATTACGTGTTGCGGTAAATTTCACTGTGCCTGATTTACGGTCTTTACCTTCAAATACTTCACTTGTTGAATCAACAGGTGCCCATACATTCGACATGTCGAGTAAGTTTGTGAAGAAGTCTGTGCTGAGTACACCAACTTGCTGAGTGAAGACACCATGTTGAGAACCATCCCAGTTAGTGCCCAGTACACGTAAACCACCAATCAATGCAGTTAACTCTGGTGCAGTCAAAGTCAGTTGTTGTGCTTTATCAATTAATAAGACTTCAGCTGGTGTGTTGACTCCCTGTTTTTTCCAATTTCTGAAACCGTCAGCAAGACCGAGCAGTAATTGGAATGATTCAACATCGGTTTGACTTTGTAATGCGTCAACACGACCAGGGGCAAACGGAACGGTAATATTGAAACCTGCTGCTTGAGCAGCTTGTTCTACACCAACGTTACCAGCTAACACGATTAAATCCGCCAATGACAATTGGGTTGATGCCTTGAGCTCTTCAATTTTAGTTAAAGTCTCAACAGCTTTTTTGTTTACTTCCCACTCACGTTGTGGTGATAAAGCAATACGTGCACCGTTTGCACCACCACGTTTATCTCCACCACGGAATGTTGATGCAGATGCCCATGCAAGGGAAACCAACTCACCAGCAGATAACCCTAGAGCAACGATTTTTGCTTTTGCATCAGCAATGCTTGCAGAAGATGGTGTAGCGCTAGCAGCAGGTAATGGATCTTGCCAAATTAAATCTTCAGCAGGAACTTCTGGACCTAAATAACGTGCTTTTGGTCCCATATCACGGTGAGTTAATTTAAACCAAGCACGAGCAAAAGCATTGGCAAAGGCTTGTGGATCGTTAAGGAAACGACGAGAGATCTTTTCAAACTCAGGGTCAAAACGTAAGGTCAAATCTGTAGTAAGCATCGTTGGCTTACGTTTAATTGATGGGTCGAAAGGATCTGGAATAATGGCTTCAGCATCTGCTGCTACCCATTGAATTGCGCCAGCAGGTGAACGTTCTTGTACCCATTCGTATTTGAAGAGGTTTTCAAAGAAGTAATTGCTCCATTGTGTTGGTGTTTGTGACCAAATAACTTCTAAACCTGAAGTGATCGCATCTTTACCGACACCTGTACCATAGCTGTTTGCCCAACCAAAGCCCATTTGTTCAATTGGTGCACCTTCTGGGTCTGCTTGGACATGGTCAGCAGAGGCAGCACCGTGAGTTTTACCTAAAGTATGACCGCCTGCAATCAAGGCAACAATTTCTTCATCATCCATTGCCATGTTGCCGAAAGTGGCACGAATAAACGGTGCTGCTGATCGTGGGTCACCACTCGCTTGTGGTCCTTCAGGGTTCACATAAATTAGGCCCATTTCGGTTGCAGCAAGATTACTGCCCGCCAATGCTTCAGAGTTACGATGAGCTAACCATTCTTTTTCATCGCCCCAGTTTACATCGTTGTCTGGTTCCCAAACATCTTCACGACCGGCACCAAAACCAAAGGTACGGAAACCAGAAGACTCAAGTGCGATGTTCCCGGCAAGAATAAATAAATCGGCCCAAGATATTTTTTGACCGTATTTTTGTTTAACTGGCCATAGTAAACGGCGTGCTTTATCTAAACTTGCATTGTCAGGCCAACTATTTAATGGAGCAAAACGTTGTTGACCACGACCGGCACCACCACGGCCATCGCCCATACGATATGTACCGGCAGCATGCCACGCTAAACGGATAAATAAGCCCGTATAATTTCCCCAGTCGGCTGGCCACCAGTCTTGGGAATCGGTTAATACATTTTTGATATCGGCTTTAAGTGCGTAGTAGTCGAGTTTTTTAAATTCTTGACGGTAATTAAAATCTTTACCGAGTGGATTAGAGCGTTCTGAATGTTGATTAAGTAAGTCAACACGTAATTGATTTGGCCACCAGTGTAAATTAGCCGTGCCACCACCGACTGTTACTTGCGGTTTTGAGTTATGACCTGAAAAAGGACATTTTGATTCGTTTGACATGATTATATTCTCTCTGGGTAATATTTATTGAGCTCTTAATAAAACTGAAGGCTCATTTTCCTGGACTTCTGGGTTAAAAAAATGATGCGTATCGAATAAAGAAATGAGAGAACAAATGGTGAGAGAAACCGTTTTAAAAATTTTTCACTGTTATGTCAGCTCATCAGTTTTATTCAACAATACATGAGTTTCCTTTGTTTATTATTCCTTCAATTTACTGCATGAAGGCTAAAAAACAAGAGGGAAAATGGTTCAAATTTTGCAAATAATGACGCATGGCATGAGCTCCTTAATCATTGAAACATCGCAATATCTTTCAATTTCGTTCTTTAAATATACTAGAATCTGATTGTTTATTTTTCAAATGGATTAAATTGTCCATATTAATTGGTAAAACCGATTTTTGGGGGATTAAAGATCAGGAGTGCGCTAAGTGGCAGCTTAAAAATGAAGAGAAAATTTAAAAATAGATGAATTGAAAAAGGAGAGCTTTTTGACTCTCCTTTTTTAAATATTTATACGCTTACAAGGCGGTTAGATTTAACCATATCGGCTAGACCGTGAGTTTTAAAGTAGTACTCAAGCCAGCTTTTTACAATAAGCGGATTATTCATTTTCATGACATCATCAAGCAGCTTTTGGGCATCTGACATTGGGACATGGCAAATTGCTTTTCGGACACGCAAGATGTTACTTGAACTCATCGAAAGGGTATTAAAGCCCATGGCCATCAGTAAGATTGCCGATAACGGATCACCCGCCATCTCACCACAAATACTTACCGGTTTTTGGTATTTATGACATTCCTTCACGAGTCGAGTTAAAGCCCGCAAAATAGACGGATGGAAGTGTGAATAGACGTTTGCGACATGCGGATTATTACGGTCCACAGCAAGTAAGTATTGAGTTAAGTCATTTGAACCAACCGAGAAGAAATCGACAAGTTCTGCGAACTCATCAATTTGTAGCAGTACACTCGGTACCTCAACCATAATCCCGATTTTTGGTTTAGTAATTTTAACTTGTTCTTCTTCTTGTACTGCAATCCAGTCACGCTCAAGTAAATAAAGTACTTCTTCGACTTCACTTACTGTCGTTACCATTGGCAATAGGATATGCAAATTATTTAAACCAATACTGGCTTTAAGCATTGCCCGGATTTGTGCTGAGAAAATCTCTGGATGGTCGAGCGTGAAACGAATACCGCGCCACCCTAATGCCGAGTTCTCTTCTTCAATACTGAAGTAAGGTAAGTCTTTATCGGCACCAATATCGAGGGTACGCATGACTACCGGCTTATTGGCAAAGTGACTCAATTGTTGGCGATAGATGGCACGTTGTTCTTCTTCACCCGGGAAACGTTCCCGTAACATGAATGGAATTTCACTACGGTACAAACCCACACCTTGAGCGCCACGTTGTACACCGCGGACTACATCAATCATAAGGCCCGTGTTCACAAACAGTTGAACAGAGACACCGTCTGGTGTAATCGCTTCTTTGGTCTCATATTGTTTGAGATCTTTTGCGATTTGCTCGTCTTCTTTTTGAATTTCTTTATAACGTTGACGTAAACGACGTGGAGGGTTTACAAAAACACGGCCCTGATAGGCATCCACAATCATTTCTGCATCATCAAGCGTATTTACAGGCAGTTCGGTTACGCCGACCACCGTTGGAATACCTAATGCACGGGCAACAATCACCATATGCGAATTGGCTGCGCCTTCTGACGTCACAATAGCTGCGATATTATCTACTGGTAATTCTACTAGCGCTGCGGTACTAATTTCTTCACCAATTAAAATACTGTCTGGGCTAAGTTCACGGTGGCTCGAATCTTCTTCTTGTAAGCACGCTAGAATACGTCGCCCTAAGTCTTTAAGGTCAGAAACGCGTTCACGAAGATAATCGTCCTCCATTTGTGCAAATAGGGCAGTGTGTTTTTCAATTACACGGCGCACCGCACCTTGTGCCCAATGCCCATCACGGATCAGTTCTTTAATTTCTGCAGGTAAGGCATTTTCATCTAGCATTCTTAAGAATACGCTAAACAAAGCACGTTCTTCTGCCATGAGCGAGTCATGCATTTTTTCATCTAAAGAACGAATCTCTGAACGTACCGATGAAATAGCTTGATCTAAAATGCGGAGTTCATCGCTGATATCTTCTGCTTCGCGGTCGGGTACTGAACCTAAGTCGGCAGGTGGATATAAAATAATAGCGCGACCTAAAGCCACCCCACCTGCACCGGAAACGCCTTGAAAGGTCTTATAGGCAGGCCCATTGCTTGGCTTACGAAATACGTCAATATTTCCAACCGCATGCGCATGTGCAATAACACCTGAGAGCTGTGCACATAAGGTGACTAAAAATGATTCGGCTGCTTCACTAAAATCTTGAGGAAGTCGATTTTGGACAACTAAAACACCCATAACCTTACGGCGATACATGACGGGTACGCCAAGGAATGAGTTATAAATTTCTTCGCCCGTTTCAGGTAAATACAAAAAGCGTTCGTGCTTTGGCGCATTGTCAAGGTTAACAATTTCTTCACGTTGCCCAACCAGACCCACCAAGCCTTCACCTAACTGCAATGAAACATGCCCAACAGATTCTGGATTTAAGCCTTTTGAGGCCATCAATACATAACGTTGATTGCGTTCATCGAGTAAATAAATAGAGCAAACATCCACTTTCATGGCCTCAGCAACCTGATTGACCATAATGTCTAACGATTCATGCAAACTCACGGACGCATTAATCTCTTGGACAATGCGTCTTAGAGTGTCGAGTTGCATGTTTGACATGGATGTATACTCCAGTATTTTTTTAGACTATGAATGTATTTATAACAGCACTTTTAATAAAAATCATTTGCTAGATAAATGATTTTTAGGGTAATTGTTGCACTGGCAACTGTGTACACAACTCCACCATGGCTTTACGGTAAACATCACGTTTGAAGTTCACCACTTGACCAAGAGGATACCAATAGCTAACCCACTGCCATTCATCGAATTCAGGCGGGTCGGCGAGGTTTAACTGAATGTTTTTTGCAGGCGCAGTTAACTTCAGTAAAAACCATTTCTGTTTCTGTCCGATACATACGGGGTCAGAGTCTGACCGAATATACCGATGTGGCAAACGATAACGCAGCCATCCTTTGGTTTGCGCAATAATCTGGACATGCTCGGGCAATAAGCCGATTTCTTCTCTCAGTTCTCGAAAAAGTGCCTGTTCAGGGGTTTCTCCAAACTGGATGCCTCCTTGTGGAAATTGCCAAGCATTGTGACCAATGCGCTTTGCCCATAAAACCTGTCCATCATCGTTTGCCAAAATGATCCCGACATTGGGTCGGAAACCTTCTGAGTCGATCATTTGGCTACCTAAATATTGTCTATATCGTTGACTTCGATCACGGGGACAAACACTTTTTTATGTCCAGCTCGAAAAGATCAAAGTAAAATGTTTAAATTGTTACGATCTTAACGAATTTCTATCGACTAGCGGAGATAGATTTACATTTTTTTTCTTAAATTTCAGTTTAAACGAGAATTTTCATGAAACTGGCGTTGTTTGATTTAGACCATACCTTGTTAAATACCGATTCAGACCACTCGTGGGGTGAATTTTTAGTCAATGAAGGTTTGGTTGATCCGGTTCATCATCGTCAGATGAATGATAAATTTTATGAAGACTACAAAGCAGGGCAACTAGATCCATATGCTTATAATGAGTTTGTTTTCGGCTTTCTAACAAAGCATGACAATAACTACTTAACTGAGCTTCATCAGTTGTTTATGGAAAAAGTGATTCGTCCTCAAATGCGACCAAAAGGTTTTGATGCAATCAAAAAACATCAAGATTTAGGCCATACCATTGTAGGTATTACAGCAACAAGTGATTTTATTACTGCGCCGATTTTCCGTGAATTTGGAATTACTGAAATCTTAGCAACTAACGCCGAGGTTGCTGATGGTAAATATACAGGTAAAGTGGCGGGTTTAGCGTGTTATCAAAAGGGCAAACTTGCACGTCTTGAGGCATGGCTGGACGGACGTAGCGTTTCTGAGTCTTGGGCTTATTCAGATTCAATTAATGACCGTTTTTTACTTGAATATGCAACGCATGCGATTGCAGTCAACCCTGATGATCGCCTTGAGAAACTGGCTCAAGAACACAACTGGGAAATTCAGGACTGGTCGATTTAATTTAAAGCAAGAGCTTCCTAGAAAAATGTAATATTCCGGAAGCTCTCTAATAAATTATTTAACTTTCTCTGTGGCATGCCAAATATTTGAATCAGGATTTTGTTGATGCCAAAGCTTGAATTGAGCTCGCCATTGTTGAAAAGGAACCGATAAAGTAGGTCGTGGGTCATCACTTAAGCTATAAGCCATGCCTTCTACCAGCCATTTAGGTTTAGTTAGCATTGCTATATTTCCCCATTCTTCTGCTTGTCGATGATGAATAAGCTCATGAGTGATATAGAAATCTTTCCAGCCTCGCGGTGCAACCAATAACCCCAAATTACCAACCGCTTTAGCGGCTGCTTTTTCCATACCAAAGGTATTTGCACATTGTGGAGTTGAGCAAAAAACCATAGTGGGTTGTTGATGAAAAGCACCTACTTTATTTTGGGTCTCTTTTAATGCCTGATTATAAAGTGCCTTTGCAAGAGGCTGTGTCTTTGGATCATCTACACAGACTTGACCATCACAATGTAACAATGAAAGGTGATGGGTGAAAATAACACGTATCGGTTTAAACCAAATAAATGTAACTAGAACTAAGATAGCTAAAGTTATAAATATATATAAACCGATTTTAATTATCTTTGAATATTGATTCTTCACGCTCATGAATCTTAAGTGAAAAGTATAATGATAGTAGAGTAAAGGGTATATATTTATAGTATTATTTCTAATCAATATATAATTTTATTAATTAAAATAGCATGACTAAAAATAAGCGCACTAAAAGTAAAGGCAGCAATGGTTTCTTTCAAGAATTTATAGATCAGCTCATTACCGCTATTTTTGGTGAGTTACTTATTTATATCATTGCTTTACTGTTTATGAGTGCACTTGGCGGAATTATTTTCGCTGCTATATGTTTCAGTTGGGGCGTTCTATTTTTACTACTACCTTTCGCGGCTTTGATTTATATCCTTGTTAAAAAATATAGCCATTAATACCGTTATTCTTGCATCATTTTAATCAATTCCTGCATGGCTCTAGATTGAGTACGTGCAGGATGCCATACCATGCCTAACTGCCGATTCATCTCGACATTTAAATCAAGCTGCTGCATATCTTGATTCAGCAGAGTTTTTGGTAAAACTGACCAACCTAAACCAATAGAAACCAACATACGAATTGACTCTAGTGGGTTATTGCTCATGGTAATTTTCGGTTTAAGGCCTTGCTTTTCAAACTCAGCCAAGGTGATTTGAGCTGTATAAGTCTGTGCAGCAGGCAGCAAACTTGGATATTCAATTAAATCTTGTAAGGTCAAATTCTTTTTTTGAGCCAATGGATGAAATGGAGCAGCTACAAAAACTAAAGGATCATTCCAGATCGTAATATAGTTAAGACGCTCATCACCTGAGGGCGGGAGTGTTAAAAAAGCTAACTCTAAATCGCCAGCAAGTACCTGTTCGTGTGCTTGTTCGGAATCAACAAAATGTACGTCTAGCGTGACTTGAGGAAACTGCTGAACAAAGTGTTTAAGCGGAGCAGGCAAGTGATGCAAACCGATGTGATGACTCGTCCCGATTTTTAAACGTCCTTGTATTTGGGTTTGCTCATGACTTAGCGTGTGGTGAATATCTCGAAGTTCATTTAACCAGCTTTTAACTTTTGGTAATAATGAATGCGCAGCATGAGTTGCTTGAACCCCACGGCCTGCCGATTCAAATAACTTTACGCCAAAGTACTCTTCTAGGCTATGAATACGTTTGGTGACAGCAGGTTGGGTAATAAATAGTTGATCCGCAGCCACAGAGATCGAACCTGTTTCCATAACTTTTACAAAAGCTTCAAAGGCTGCAAGATTCATAATACAACTCTACTTGGAATAGAAAAATCGAGAGAGGCTAAAGTTGCCAAGCCAAAATCGTATCATGCTTGCAGCTCAACGTTCTATAAAGTTGTGATTTAGCGTATTAATCTTAATCTAAGCAGTCGTCTCGTTTTTGCTTAAAGCTGATATACGGCGGTCTTTTGCTGCCCATACTTTTTCATGAAAGAAAAATGCAAAAGCTTGTACTGTTGGTTCTAACATACTTAATGTTAAAGCCATCCAAATATTACCCGTTACAAAGTAGGCAACTAACATGGCTACCGTAATATGCATTATGTAGTAACTTAAGGTTTTCTTTAAGGTACGTTGATTATTAACAACGAATTTTTGAATATTAGCCATAACCATTCTCTCTACCTGTATTTGATATTTTTAGTATAGAGATGAGAGTATAGGATTAAAAATGGATTATGCAAATGATAATCATTAACAAATCCGATTTATATATTTTGACTGATATTAAAACATTCAGGAATTATTCCTAAAAGTTTTCTAATTTATAAAAATGATAAATTAGATTTATGTAAAACTCTGGCTATAATCGAAGAAAGATTAGAATTACCCAGTCCAATGGAGCAAGACGACATGGCAGGCAAAACTTTATATGACAAATTGTGGGATGACCACGTAGTTACTCAGCGTGATGATGGTTCGTGCTTACTTTATATCGACCGTCATTTATTGCATGAAGTAACGAGTCCACAAGCATTTGAAGGTTTGCAACTTGCTGGTCGTCAACCGTGGCGTTTAAGTGCAAACGTAGCTACCCCAGACCATAACGTTCCAACATCTAAAAAAGAACGTGATCAGGGCATCGCTGGTATTGAAGATGATACATCTCGTATTCAGGTTCAGACCTTAGATGATAACTGTAAGGCATTTAATATTGTTGAATTCGGTATTAATGATATTCGCCAAGGAATTGTGCATGTTGTCGGACCTGAACAGGGCTTAACTTTGCCGGGTATGACGGTGGTGTGCGGTGACTCGCATACAGCAACTCACGGTGCTTTTGGTTGCTTGGCACATGGTATTGGGACATCTGAGGTTGAACATGTGTTAGCGACACAATGTTTGGTTCAGAAAAAATCCAAAAACATGTTGGTTCGCGTTGATGGCGTTTTAGGTAAGGGTGTAACACCAAAAGATGTAGTGTTAGCCATTATCGGTAAAATTGGTACTGCTGGCGGTACGGGCTATGCAATCGAATTTGGTGGTCAGGTATTCCGTGATATGTCGATTGAAGGACGTATGACGGTATGTAACATGGCGATCGAAGCTGGTGCTCGTGTGGGTATGGTTGCTGTTGATGATAAAACCATTGAATACGTAAAAGGTCGTAGCTATGCACCAAAAGGTGAGCAATGGGATCAAGCAGTTGCTTACTGGAACACATTGCATTCAGACGATGATGCTGTGTTTGATGCAGTTGTTGAATTAAATGGTGCGGAGATTGAACCACAAGTGTCTTGGGGTACTTCACCTGAGATGGTAATTCCTGTCTCGAAAGCTGTACCAACTTTAGAACAAGCGAAAGATGACGTACAACGCAATGACTGGACACGTGCATATCAATATATGGGCTTAAATGCAGGTCAGGCATTGGCTGATATTCAGCTTGATCGTGTGTTTATTGGTTCTTGCACTAATTCACGTATTGAAGATATTCGTGCTGCTGCTGAAGTAGTTAAAGGCCGTAAAGTGGCACCTAGCATTAAGCAAGCCATGATTGTTCCAGGTTCTGGTTTAGTTAAACAACAGGCAGAAAAAGAAGGTTTGGATAAAATTTTCTTGGAAGCTGGTTTTGAATGGCGTGAGCCGGGTTGCTCAATGTGCTTGGCAATGAACGCAGACAAGTTACAACCGGGTGAGCATTGTGCATCAACCTCGAACCGTAACTTTGAAGGTCGTCAGGGTAATGGTGGTCGTACTCACTTGGTCAGTCCGGCAATGGCAGCAGCGGCTGCGATCGCAGGTCATTTTGTTGACGTTCGTTCATTTTAATTCGGTCTGGAGCAAACCATGAAAGCTTACACAGTTGAACAAGGTATCGTTGCACCATTAGATCGTGCCAATGTTGATACAGATTTAATTATTCCAAAACAGTTTTTAAAGTCGATTAAACGTACAGGTTTTGGCGACAACTTATTTGACGAAATTCGTTATTTAGACGAAGGCTATCCGGGACAAGATAACTCGGTACGTCCAAAAAATCCGGATTTCGTTTTAAATCAGCCTCGCTATCAAGGTGCAACCGTTTT
Organism: Acinetobacter sp. AOR01_HL; assembly: GCF_027855455.1. Lineage (NCBI taxonomy): Bacteria > Pseudomonadati > Pseudomonadota > Gammaproteobacteria > Moraxellales > Moraxellaceae > Acinetobacter > Acinetobacter sp. AOR01_HL. The sequence continues at coordinate 155,431 of NZ_JAKTIM010000018.1, forward strand.
AATTGCTCGTACTAACTTTGGTTGTGGTTCAAGCCGTGAGCATGCACCTTGGGCATTAAACGAATATGGTTTCCGTACTGTTATTGCACCAAGCTTTGCTGATATTTTCTTTAATAACTGTTTTAAAAACGGAATGTTGCCAGTTATTTTGCCTGAAGACATTGTTGATCAGTTATTTAAGGAATGTGCTGCGCAAGAAGGGTATCAATTAACAATTGATTTGGCTGCGCAAGAAGTTCGTACACCAACTGGAGAAGCATTTAAATTCGAAGTGGATCCATTTCGTAAGCATTGCTTGTTAAATGGTTTGGATGATATTGGCTTGACACTTCAAAATGCGGACGCAATTCGCGCTTATGAAGAAAAAACCAAACAGGTTCGTCCTTGGGTATTCCAAGAGATAAATTAACCTTTCGGTACATTTTAAACATAGTCATGGCGTCGTGTTCAAACTCTTGCTAACATGCTAAAGCATAACAACAGCTTAAAATTATGCACTAGATGAGGATTGGGCTTGAACAATGAAGAGGAACGTTACTCATAGCTTTTTGTTGAGCCTGTGCGCGATAACACTAAGTGCTTGTCAGAGCACTTACAATGTAGTGGATACTGTTCGTATTAAGCAGGCTGAACAAGAAAATTTGGGGCAGAATGCAGCAATATATTGTTCGGGCGCAAAAAGTTGCGAATTTGAACGGCTAAATGATATTACTGTTGTTGATGCACAGACACGTCGTATTAGTAATCAGGCAATTCATCAAGGAATTGTGAGATTAAATGGTTCGGTGTTAAGTCAAAGCAATAGTTTGTATCTATCTGTGCCTGCCAAACAATATGAAGTGGTGATTCGTTACTATCCGATTTCTCCAGATCGGGCTGAAACGATTCATGTTATTCACCAATTCAAAGCTAACCATCGCTATATGTTTAAAATGTACCGAGACAAATCTAACCGTTCGGGTAGTTTGCTGAATGTTTCTGTACCAGATCCATTATGTGTTGACTTAGAGCAGGATGGGCGGGTAATTCGCCGTTTTTGTCGACCATTTGATGTCACCACAGGACTAGGTGAATTTCTCGAACAGAAAAAACTAACACCACGGCAGTCGTAACGCTGTCTTGTCTTTGAAAATGGAAAACTTCATGTCTAAACAGATTTTAATTTTGGCTGGCGATGGGATTGGTCCTGAAATTGTTGGGGCAGCAGAAAAAGTATTAAATAAAGTAAATGAAAAATTTAATTTGTCGTTGACTTGGGAACATGGCTTGTTAGGTGGTGCAGCGATTGATGCTCATGGAGAACCGTACCCAGCAGTAACTAGCGAGCAAGCAAAGAAGGCTGATGCCATTTTATTAGGTGCTGTTGGCGGACCAAAGTGGGACACTATTGAACGTTCTATCCGTCCTGAACGCGGTCTTTTAAAAATTCGTAGTGAACTTAACTTATTTGCTAATTTGCGCCCAGCAATCTTATATCCACAATTAGCCGATGCTTCTAGCTTAAAACCTGAGATAGTTGCTGGTTTAGATATTTTGATCGTTCGTGAATTGACTGGTGGTATCTATTTTGGTCAACCACGTGGTATTCGTGAACTCGAAAATGGTGAAAAACAGGGCTATAACACTGACGTTTATTCTGAAAGCGAAATTAAGCGTATTGCAAAAGTTGCTTTTGAACTTGCAGGATTACGTGGCGGTAAAGTGTGTTCTGTAGATAAAGCCAATGTTTTAGAAGTAACAGAGCTTTGGAAGCAAACGGTCACAGATTTACAGCAAGCCAACTATCCAAATATTCAGCTTTCACACATGTATGTGGACAATGCTGCCATGCAGCTTGTACGTGCGCCTAAACAGTTTGACGTAATCGTGACAGGTAACTTGTTTGGCGATATCTTGTCTGATGAAGCAGCAATGCTTACTGGCTCAATTGGTATGTTGCCATCGGCTTCTTTAGATGAAAATGGCAAAGGCATGTATGAACCTTGTCATGGTTCAGCGCCTGATATTGCAGGGCAAAACGTTGCAAACCCGTTGGCAACCATACTGTCAGTTGCGATGATGCTTCGTTATACCTTCCGTGAAGAAGCTGCTGCTAAAGCAATTGAAGATGCAGTAGGGCAAGTACTTGATCAAGGTTTACGTACAGCCGATATTATGTCTGAAGGCATGACTAAAGTTGGTACAGCCGAGATGGGTGAAGCAGTTGTTGCTGCTCTTGCTTAATCGCTACTTTGCTAAAAAACGCAGCTTAAAGCTGCGTTTTTTATGGTTGTGTTTAGCAAGCTTTACCTTCGTATTGAATGGACTCGGCAATGTCATTTTTGAGTTTAAAAATAACCTTGCAATTAAAGTTAATATCATAAGAGTTGCCGCTCAAATTTCCTGATTGTATAGGAACAGAACCACCTCTCATATCGACATTACTCACCATCGGAATTGGGATGCTTAAGGGTCGTAAAATCGTATAAATAAGTTGATCAGAAGTTTTTTGTGGTGTGCGGGCGACTTGAAAGCCAAGACTCCGTAAGTTGAGATCTTGCTGAATCGTTGTAGATGATTTGCCTATAAAATTTTTTAAATATTCTTGCAAATCTACAGATTGGCGTGGATGACTAGCACAGCCATTAATATTTAACAGCATGAATGAAAGCAAACTCATTTGACATAAGGTAGATATATTCATTTTTTCTCTATATAGAATTATATTTATCATTAAAGAACAATAGGTTGGATTTGCTAACTTGTAAAGTAAAAAAGCAGGATTATGATAAATAGAAGGTAAGTTTGCCTTTAGACTTATTCTTATATTTACAGACTAATAATAATTGCCCAAAACTTAAGGAAGAAGAGTATGAAAAAAATAGTTTTTGCCTTTTTGTGTTTCGGAATAACCACGGCCTATGCTGATAACTGTGATAGTGCTCGTAATACTTATGATGATATTTACTGTACCAATAAAATCTATGCGAGTGCTGATGCAGACCTGAATAAGAATTATCAGGCATTAAGAGCGAAATTAAATACAGCACAAAGAAATACGCTTAAGAAGTCGCAGCTTGCTTGGATACGCCAACGTGATGCTGAATGTACAGATTCTAATAGAAATAGCGTAGACGTGCAGTGTCGTTTACAGACAACGCAAGAAAGAAACCATTGGCTGCAAGAAAGATTGCGTGAATGCCAAACGGTGGGATGTAAAACCAGTCGATTAAGTGAATAAAAAACGCAATAAAAAAGCCACATGATGAAGTGGCTTTTTTGCATTCACTAATTAGCGAGCACGGTACGTAATACGACCTTTGGTTAAGTCATATGGAGTCATTTCGACTTTCACACTGTCGCCAGTAAGAATACGAATATAGTGTTTACGCATTTTACCAGAAATGTGTGCAATAACTTCGTGACCGTTTTCAAGACGTACACGGAACATCGTATTAGGAAGCGTTTCGGTGACAACGCCTTCGAACTCAATGAGTTCCTCTTTATTGGCCATAGCCTACCTGATGATCAAATTGGAAAGGCGCAAATTATAGTCAATTTATTTAAAAAAAACAAGATAGACATCTTCTTGTGAAAGCATCTGGTTAAAGTATGACTAATAAAAAAAGATGTAATTTTTTTCACAAAAGAACTCTAATTCTGTTGTCAGTTTGGTCAATCAACGCTAATCTAAAATCATAGTTATTAGGGACTGTTCATGCATAAAGAGTCAACAGCTCCTAAGTATCAATGAAGTATCTACATGGAAGGGCACTGCGTGGGTCAGCTAACAGATGCATCAGTTGTATTACGTTTTGGCTATCAAGCAATTCGTCGTGCAGGATTGCCAACAGAAGAAATATTAACTAAAGCGGGAGTCGCTTTAAATCAGGTCGATACAAACGCACGTACTCCGTTAAGTGCGCAGTATGCCTTTTGGACTGCTGCTCAGGAAGTCAGTAAAGATCCAGACATTGGTTTGCATTTAGGTGAGCATTTACCTTTGTACCGTGGTCAGGTGATTGAACATTTATTTATTAGTAGTGAAACTTTTGGTGAAGGACTTAAGCGAGCTTTGGCTTACCAGCGACTCATTAGTGATGCATTTGATGCAAAACTGGTGGTTGAAGATGGACGCTGCTATTTGACCAATGGTGAGCAGGTAGGGGCAGACAACCTTGTTAATCGTCATTTTTCAGAATGTGCGATTTCAGGTGTGCTCAGATTCTTCAAATTTATTACCGAAGGCCAGTTTCATCCAATCTTCATTGATTTTAATTTCAGTGAAGGTGCCTCTGAAGATGAATACTTCCGCGTCTATGGCTGTCCGGTAAGCTTAGGGCAGAAAGAAACACGGCTATATTTTGACCCTGCCATTTTAGATTTTCAGCTTTGGCAGGCAGAGCCTGAATTACTTCAATTGCATGAACAATTGGCAATTGAAAAGTTACAAGAACTTGCCCGTTATGATTTAGTGGGTGAGGTCCGTCGTGCGATTGGTTCGACACTTGAAAGTGGAGAAACGACGCTAGAAACCGTAGCGGCACAATTAAATATTACGCCGCGTCGTTTACGGACGCAGTTAAGTGAAGCAAATACCAGCTTCCAGCAAATACTTTCTGACTACCGTTGTCGTTTAGCTAAAAAACTTTTAGCAAACACTAATGAAAGTGTTGAGCGTATTGTGTATTTAACTGGTTTTTCTGAACCGAGTACATTCTACCGCGCGTTTAAGCGCTGGACCAATGAAACACCGGTTGAGTACCGTAAGCGTAAGCAACACCGTTAGAACTAAAAATTGGTTAAGCCTACTCAGGTAGGTTTAACCAATGTGGCCCGAGTGGTGGTTGTGGTAAGTCAAACTGCTCGGGATAATAACATTGAATAAAATAGAGACCATCAGGTGGGGCGGTAATTCCTGCTGCCTTACGATCTTCGGCTGCGAACATTGTATCAATATGGTCGATTTCATACATGCCTTGCCCAATTTCAAGTAAGCAACCCATAATGTTTCGAACCATATGATGTAAAAAGCCATCAGCTTGAATATCTAAAACCAAATAACGTCCATGTTCAAACAAACGGCAATGCTTTACATGTCGTACAGGTTGATTTGACTGGCAGGCTGCTGCACGGAAGGTTTCAAAGTTATGCGTACCTTCAAATTTGCTGGCAGCTTTAATCATTTTTTGCACGTCTAATTTTTGATAAATATGCGTGACTTGTTTATGTAAAAGTGCAGGGCGATGTGGAGCGTTATATACAACATAGCGGTAGCGACGAGCAGTGGCTTTAAACCGTGCATGGAACTCTTCATCCATCTGTTTAATCCACTGAATTGAAATATCCTTAGGAAGCTGGCTATTTGCTCCCATGATCCATCCACGCTCTGGACGAATCGCATTAGTGTCAAAATGAGCCACCATATTTGTTGCGTGTACTCCTGCATCTGTTCGACCAGCACCGTGAAGTGTGATCGGTTCATCCGCGATTTTGCTGAGTACACGCTCTATGGTTTCCTGAACGCTGACAACGCCTGGCTGTTGTGTTTGCCAACCTCGATATTGAATACCACTAAATTCAATACCGACCGCATAACGTTGCATGGCTTCACCTCTATTTAATGCAGATTTTCATTCCAATGGTTCAACCATTGTTCTGGGGTTGGGTATTTTAAATAGATTTGAAGTGCTTTTGCATAGAGATCTGCATGGCTATGGGTATCATTAATGACAATTTTTGCAGTTTTGGCCCAAGCACTAATTGCATAACGTTGGTCAATACTTCCAAAAGTGACTTGTGTCGCCAAAATTGGTACACATCCACGAGTATAGAGTTCATCTAATGTTGCCAAAAACTCATCGTTTACGGCGATATTACCTGTACCGAAACCTTGCAACACTAAAAAGTGTGGTGGGGCAGGAAGTAAGTGACGTAATTGTTGTACTAAATGCTGTGTTGCAATCGGTTGCATCATCCAGTTTAAAATCTGAAAGGAAGCAGCTTTTTCAATTTGAGCATCTTGTACGATCAATTCATTTTGCTGAGGCGTAAACTCAACGTTACTACTTAACCCTGAAAATGCATCAAGTTCAGTGGTATGCGTTTTTAATGCAGTTTGTGCGTGAAATACTTGATGGTGGAATGCGAGATAAGCACCAACCGGAAGTGCAATGACCTGCTCTAATGCAAGATATAAGTTCTCAATTGCATCAGTAAATTCACGGGTGTTATCACCTTGAATATTGAGTAACGGGTATTGGCTACCAGTAATCACAATATGACAGCTTTGCCCTAAAAAGCGGGCTAAAGTCGCAGCTGCATAACTGAGCGTATCTGTACCATGAATGACAACAAAATGCTGATAGCCTTCTAGTTGTAATTGTTGTATGCGTTGAATTAGACGCAACCAGTCAGGTGCTGTACATGCACTGCTATCGACAATATTGGGCGCAGCAAAGCAGTCAACTGTTAAGTGTGGGGGAATCACTTTCTCAAGTTGAGGTAGGAATTGGTCATAAGGCATAGGAGCTAAAGGTTCACCAATGCAACCAAAAGTACCACCCATATAAAATAAAGCTATTTTTTTCATCTTTTTGCAGGCATAAAAAAGCAGTCATCTCTGACTGCTTATGGTAAATCGAACAGTTCTAAGAAGCTATGCGATTAAGTAGGTTTTTCGCATGTTGTTGTTGTTCTGTGTTGAATTTTTGCTCATCACCCTCTAGTAAATTACGCGCTGCTTGGTTCGCTCCAAACTTAATGTATTGTTCAGCCAATTTTAAATCGAGTTCATTTTCATTTATTTGTTTTAATTCTGGAAAAGCTTCTAAAAGCGGATCCTCTATTTGGGTTTGAGTAGTTGCTTCATTTACTACATCTATATGGCTTTGAGTTTCAAGCTCTGGCGCTGGAACTAAGGCAGGCTCATCTAACGAAAACTCAAGAGGTGCGATAGAAGCTGCTTCTAATGGGGTTTGTTCTACGAGTTTAATTTCATCTAATGATGGAGCTTGTTGAACAGATTTCGTCTCTGAACTTGAAGGATTTAAGTCAAGGTTAAAATCTAATGCATTGATGCTATTTTCTTGCTCTGCTTTTACCTCTACTGCTTGAGATTTTTCCTCAGTTTCATGCAGAGGTGCCAAGTCAAAAGAAAACTCTAAATCGGCCAGCTCATTTGTTTCTTGAGTGGATGATAATTCAGGTTGTTGTGCCGGTTGGTTGGTATTTTCCGTAGTCGGAGTCTGTTCGAATGAAAAGTTAAACTCTAAAGGTTCAATTTCAACAGCAGGTTTTTGTTTTACAGGGGTATAGTCTTTCTGTAGGTCATCAAAAGAAGCCTCGGAAGAACTTGTTGTTAATTCATCGAACTGAGCCGTTGTATCTGTGTTTTTCGGTTCTTCATATGTTTGAGCTTGAGGGAAATCAATAGCATCAAGTTGTCTGGATGATTCATATTCTTTTTGTCGAATTTCTGCTTGAGCTGCTATTTCATTTAAACCCAAGCTACGAATATGGCTAATCAACTGTTGAATTGCAAATTCATCTTTCTGAGCAATATGAATTTCAAGAAGTAATAAATACAGTTCATGTTGAGTATTATCTTTTTTTAGCGCCTGATTGACTTGAGCTTCAGCTGCTGAAAACTGTTTTTCTTGAATGAGCTGTTGGATATTGTGTCGTAAAGCTTCTGGTACAGGATTACTTTGAGGGATAGCAGGAGTATTTTCCTCAATGACCTTGGCTTTGGTTTTTTCACGCGAACTTTTGCTTGATTTAGCACTCGCTTTTTTGCCAGATTTTCTATTTATATTTTTTGGGGAAGTGGCCTCTTGTTTTTGACTATTCTCGCGTTTTTTTAAAATAACGGCGACCACGAGTAATATGATAAACGGAATCACATATAACATTACTTTCCCCTTAAAAAATAAATATTTGCAATATAAAGCGTGCTAACTCTGGTTTTAACTTAATGTTTTTGCTTGTGAGTTTGTTGCTGTGCCTGTAATTGCTGTTGTAACTCTGCCAAACGCGCATTCAAGAGTTGAATACGTTGGTCTTTTAAACTTAAAGTTTGATTTAGTTTGGTTACATTCCTTTGTAATGTAACGGTTTTTTTACGAGTTGTCATAACTTTTACTGCTAACTCAGTATTGTTTTGACTTTGTTGTGTGCTCTTTTTTGCACTTCCATGAGCAGAATTTGGGCTGTTCTCTGCCACAATGCTCATTTCAGCTTGTTGTAAACGATATTTAGCTCTGCCAGAAGAGGGTTTTGCCAAGTGAGCTTCACTCGATTTAGGTTTTAAATGGGAAGCTTTAGTTGCATTTGTTGTTAAGTTTAGCGAACTTCCCTGACGTAAACGGTTTACATCGCCTTGAATAAAAGCATGTCGGTTTTGTGCTTGGATATCTCGCATGACTTTAGCCACAGGTTGTTTGGTCTGTGCTGCAATACGATTGGCAATACTCCATAAAGACTCGTTACGTTGTACGACATATTTACCAGTAGGTGCCGGGCCTTTATAAGCGCTAATTTTTTGCTTTTTCGGCGTATTTTTACTTAATACATTTTTTTGTTGGGCAGTTTTAGATTGCGCTGCTTTTTTGACGGTAGTTGTTTGATTGCTACCACTTGATTTGAGTGAAGTCGAAGGTTGTTTCTCTACAGCCGATGATTCGGTATTCATTGTAGCTATAGTTGGCTGAGGTGTTTGAGTCGAAGGTTTTTCGGTAAAAGGAGCCACAGGAGCAGGGCTAGAACTATTCAAAGCTGGAGCAGTTCCAGTGCTAATATTTAGATTATGTTCATTACTTGGGGCTTCAGCCACGGTTGATGTATTTTCAGTAGGTGTGTACTGAGTACTTTCAGGTAAATTTAGTGCGATATCTTTTTCATTTACGATAAATTGCGGTGAAAGTGGACTTTCGTTCATGGCGGCTTTTTTTATAGGCGATGGCTTTAAAACGGTTTTAATATGTTGAAGACGGGTTGCGTTACCTTCACTGACTTTTACGACAATATTCAGTTCAGGATCGATAATAGGACGCGATGAGGTAATCACAATAACGCCAGAACCCTGACCATTTTGGCGTGTATAAAAGTTTAGGTTACCCGGAGGTTGATGAGTTACTCCCAAACCATTGAGATCATCTTGAGTGGCCAAACTGACTTGCAATGGGGTATTAGGATCTGCTTGCTGAAAATTCATTTCTGCATAAAGTAATTCCCCAGGTGCAGATTGAATTTGAATAGGATCTAATGTAATCGCATAAATAGAAGGCGAAGACATAATGGTGAAAATGGCAATTTTTAATTTGTTATATGCAGTCATCTCAATCCATGACCTGATCAGTCGTAAAGTCGTTCAAAATTATACAATAATGGAATGTAAATAAATTGTTAATTTTTTACAAACCAGTTACGAAAAAGCCGATCAAATGTGATCGGCTTTTTATTTTGACTGAATAATTCAGATCAAATTATGAGCTTTTGTATTCTACTAAAATACGTAACATACGACGTAGAGGCTCAGCAGCACCCCAAAGTAACTGATCGCCTACTGTGAATGCGCCGAGGTACTCTTTACCCATATTGAGTTTACGTAAACGACCTACAGGTACAGTTAGGGTACCAGTTACAGCAACAGGTGTAAGATCAGTCATTGATGCTTCACGTGTATTTGGTACAACTTTAGCCCACTGGTTTGAGTTACGAATCATATCTTCGATCTCATCAAGCGGAACATCTTTTTTCAATTTGATGGTTAATGCTTGAGAGTGGCAACGCATTGCACCGATACGAACACAGTGACCATCGATAGGAACGATTTGAGAGTTACCTAAGATCTTGTTGGTCTCAACTTGTCCTTTCCACTCTTCTTTTGACTGACCGCTTTCAAGCTGTTTATCAATGTAAGGAATTAATGAACCAGCAAGTGGCACACCAAAGTTCGCAGAAGGGAAACCTTCACCGCGTTGTAACTCGGCAACTTGACGGTCAATATCAAGAATTGCAGATTTAGGATCATCTAACAAAGTCTTGGTATTGTTATATAAATAACCCATACCTGTTAACAACTCACGCATGTTTTGTGCGCCAGCGCCTGATGCCGCTTGATAAGTCATCGCAGTCATCCACTCAACCAAATTATTTTGGAAAAGTGCGCCAACACCCATCAACATGAGTGATACTGTACAGTTACCACCAACGAAAGTTTTAGTACCTTTCGCTAAGCCGTCTTTAATTACATTAAGGTTAACCGGATCAAGAACGATGATTGCATCATCAGTCATACGTAAAGTAGATGCCGCATCAATCCAGTAGCCATCCCAACCAGTTGCTTTTAACTTTGGGAAAACTTCAGACGTGTAGTCACCACCTTGACAGGTAATAATGACATCCATTTGCTTCAGACTGGTAATGTCTGTAGCTTCCATAAGTGCTGGGGCAGTCTTACCACCAAATGAAGGAGCTTCACCACCTGCATTACTGGTAGAGAAGTAGAATGGCTCAATATGAGCAAAATCATTCTCTTCAACCATACGTTGCATAAGGACGGAACCGACCATCCCGCGCCAACCGACCAGACCTACTTTCATGTCATTTTGCCTCGGTGCGTTAAAATTGTTAAAGGGGGAGTTGAGTGTATCAAAAGTGCTCACAACTGCAAGCGTTACAGAATCAAAACAGCAATTTTATTGAGTAGAATATCTTGTTTATGTTACATACAAAATTGATAAAGATGACAAAAACATTAAAAAACAAATCATCTTAAAAGAGTAATTTCAATGGTTTATATCGAAGTACTGGCAGTAGTGGTGATTTGGTTAAGCTTCTGGTCACTTATTCCTCGTGATGAGTGGTGGTTTCGAGGTGCAGATTTTCCAAGATTACAAATTCTGTTTATTGGCTTAATTGCTTTAATTGGTATGTTGTTTTGGCCGACCGAATGGGATGTATGGCGTGAGCTTTTGCTTGCGGTACTCATCGCAGCGATTGCCTACCAACTTAAAATGGTTTTACCGTATACGCTGTTTTGGAAAAAACAGGTTAAAAAGGTCAAACAGCATCAGCTAGATCCTACAAAACAGATTTCACTGATAGTTTCTAATGTGCTCACCCCGAATGATAAATATCATTTATTACTTGAGCATGTACGGACGTTGAAACCTGATTTATTGCTTACTTTAGAGAGCGATACAACTTGGGAAAATGCTTTAAAAGAGATCGAGAAAGATTATCCATACCGTGTGCCCGTACCTTTAGATAATTTATACGGGATGCATTTATATAGCCGGTTACCGCTTAAAAATACTGAGGTTAAATTCATTTTAAGTAATGAAATACCTTCTATTCATACCACGGTAATTTTGCGATCTGGCATGCCTGTTCAGCTCTACTGTTTACATCCTAAGCCACCTAGCCCAACTGAAGCAAAAGATTCAACACTGCGTGACGCTGAGCTTTTAATTGTCGGAGATCAAATTAAAGATCTTGATGAAAGTTGTATTGTGATGGGGGATTTAAACGACGTAGCGTGGTCACGAACAACCCGTTTATTTCAACGTATTAGTGGGCTACTCGATCCACGAGTGGGGCGGCATTTTATTAATACTTTTCATGCGGACTATCCTTTATTGCGCTGGTCACTTGACCATATCTTTCATAGTACAGACTTCGGTTTAGTAAAAATGCAGCGTTTATCTCATATTGGATCAGACCATTTTCCTGTCTATGTCGTTTTACAAACAGGTCGAATATTTGAAGAAATTCACGAGGAACTAGAACAAACTCAAGCCGATGAAGAAGAAGCTCAAGCCGCGATACAAGAAGGTATTGCTAAAGCTGAAAAAGAAGAAAAAATCGTGACTGATGAAATTGCACAGCCTTATAAAGAGAAAAATATATAAAGTGAGTTGTAAGCAATAACGTACAAAGATTTGAGTCTAGGTCCAATAGGCAGGCAGAGTTAAAACCCGTATTCTACATTCATCGGCACACGGAAGCGGGAATGGATAATCCCAAGTAAGGATGCACTAAGCTGATATGGAACGACATCACGGATAAGATGTTAGAACGGAAGCGATAAAAAGAATTATATACCCTGAAAGCACAACCTCATTTACCCGAGTTTTGCAGGACGCAGAACTCGGGTTGATATTTTATAGATATATCATTTAATTCGTTGTAAATAAAACCAATATTTTTAAGGTATTCTTAATTTTAAAATCTACTTAATTATAAGTCATTGTCCATAAATTTTTTTATATATCTGAGCAATTTTTAATGAAAATGGATACAAAAAACTTTTTTGTTAAGTTTTTGTTTTTATAGATTATTGACGGATAAATCTAGGCTTTGACCTATTTAGATATAAATTGGACTTGTTTAATTGGCAAATCTCAATAGAATGTGCCGATCGTTGACATGTTGGATCGTCAACAGGCATTGTTGTTTACTTCGCCGGATCGGCGGGTTGTGATTTGCTTGTGCATTTAAATTTCTGTTTGGAAATTCGTGTACATATTGAGGTTTCACTCTAAAGTAGTGGTCTTCTCCCTCTCATATTTGATACTTTGCGGTGCATAAGGATTGTCTTATGAAGAATTTTAAATTTAGCCTTGCATGGCAAATTTTAATTGCTTTAATCCTAGGGATAGTTGTCGGGGCTGTTTTACATAACCAGCCTGAAATCAAAGATAGTATTGTAAATAACGTTCTTACTCCATTAGGTAAGATCTTTATTAGCCTGATTAAAATGATTGTAATCCCAATCGTTTTCTCTACATTGATTTTAGGTATTGCTGGTGTTGGCAGTACAAAAAGTCTAGGGCGTCTTGGTTTTAAAACCATTCTCTATTTCGAAATTATTACTACTATTGCTATTTTGGTTGGCTTGTTTGCAGCGAATATCTTCCATCCAGGTTCAGGCATTGATATGTCTCAACTGGTACAAACTGATATTTCTCAATATAAGCATACAACTGAAGAAGTACAGTCACAGTCTCATGGTATTATCCAGACGATATTATCGCTTATCCCAACGAACATTATTAGTTCAATGGCGCATGGCGAAATGTTGCCAGTGATTTTCTTTGCTGTGCTATTTGGTATTGGTTTATCTTCATTACCAGCAACAACAAAAGACCCATTATTAAATGTATTTCATGCTGTATCGGAAACAATGTTCCGTGTAACACACATCATCATGAAATATGCGCCAGTGGGTGTATTTGGCTTAATCGCTGTAACTGTTGCAAACTTCGGTTTTGCTTCGCTTATTCCATTGGGTAAATTGGTTGTATTGGTTTATGGTGCAATCTTATTCTTTGCTTTAGTGGTTTTAGGTATTACTGCAAAAATGTTCAGCATCAATATCTTTACTTTGTTTAAGATTTTGAAAGATGAATTAATTTTGGCGTATTCGACTGCAAGTTCGGAAACAGTTTTACCGCGTATTATGCAAAAAATGGAAGCTTATGGTGCGCCAAAAGCGATTTCTAGTTTTGTAATTCCAACTGGTTATTCATTTAACCTTGATGGTTCTACGCTTTACCAAAGTATCGCAGCAATCTTTATTGCACAGCTTTACGGCATTGAAATGTCAATCAGCCAACAAGTGATTTTAGTTGTAACGTTAATGATTACTTCTAAAGGTATTGCAGGTGTTCCTGGGGTATCATTTGTTGTGTTATTGGCGACATTAGGTAGTGTTGGTATTCCTGTAGAAGGCTTAGCATTTATTGCTGGTGTTGACCGTATCATGGATATGGCTCGTACTGCGTTGAACGTTGTAGGTAACGCGCTTGCTGTACTTGTAATCAGTAAATGGGAAAAACAATACGACTATGAAAAAGCTGCTGCTTATGAAGCATCTCTTAAGTAATAGAGAAGTTTTTTAGTCGAAAAAAACCCGCGAACATCGCGGGTTTTTTTATTGGGTTATTTCAATACACTTTGATATAGCTCAAGGGTTTGGTCACACATATCTTTTAAACTAAACATTGTCACAGGAGCGACTGTTTGCGGTTGTTCAATATGATTCTTTACTGTTTCTACTAAAGCTTTTTCATTTTCTGCTTCAACAAGACCTTGTGGGTATACATGAGATAAAATCTCGGCAACACCGCCACGGTTCCAGCCAATGACCGGCGTGCCTACCGAAAGGGCTTCTAATGCTGTTCTACCGAATGTTTCTGCTTGATTGGATAGAGAGAGCACTATATCGCTAAAAGCGAGCCATTCGCGTATATCTGAGCGATGTCCTACAAAGGTAATTTTATCTGCAAGTCCTTTGCTTTGAATGGTGTTTTGCAACTCACTTAAATAGGCTTGTTTTTTTACATCAGCCCCACCCACAACAACAGCATGCAGTTGAGGATATTGTTCACCTAGTTTTTGCATCAGTTCAATTAAACTTTCATGTCCTTTTAAACGAGTAATACGGCCAGGTAGGCAAAGTAAAAATTTATTCTCGAGTTCGGGAAAGTCGTTAAAAACTTGGTTAAACCACTGTGCTGAAGGTTGGTAGTTATGCGGAAAAGCAGCAGGGTCAATGCCTCGATAAATACGGACAATATCTTGTGGTGGACAGTTTTTATAATGGTCTGTGATGTATTTAACTACGCTGTCAGAAACAGCGATCACTTTTTCTGCCTGAGTCATGATCGCACTATAACGATTAACTGAATAGAAACCATGTACCGTGCTAATGAGGTGAGGGCGTTTATTCGCTGGTATTTTTCTTAAAGCGAAGTGGGTTAGCCACGCAGGTACGCGAGAGCGCACATGTACAATGTCTGGTTGGTGCTCTTCAATCAGCTGACGTAATGGACGGATTTGCCACAAGCTTGACAATGATTTTTTATGGATAGGCAGCGTTAAATGAGTAGAACCTTCAGCTTCAAGTTGAGACACTAGTCGGCCGCCATTTGAAACAACCAAAGATTGATGGCCTTGTGCAACCAGTGCACGTGCAATTTCCAGTGTGCCGCGTTCTACGCCACCGCTATTGAGTTCTGGGAGAAGTTGCATCACTTTCATTGTTTTTTGCCTTATACGTTCATAAAAGATGAATCATCCATAGATACATCATCTCAAACTAAATCATTATCCGGAGTTTACTATCGTGATAGCGACATGGATGTCGCTGTTGCGTTGTGTTACAAGGATGTAACATCAGCGGAACAAAGGATTTTTGCTTACTTTTTATCCCTAAAAAGTAAGGTCTGCCTATCCGAAAGTATTTGAATATCACTTTAAATCGAGGCTGGGCCTATTACTAATCTAAAATTATTACAGCCTTATCTTAATAAATCTCTTCATATCCCTCTGGACGTGTTTTAAAGCGACGGTGAAACCACATATATTGAGTTGGTGCGATACGAAGCTGGTTCTCAATAATCTTATTCACACGCGTTGCATCATCGACTTCATCTTCACTTGGTAAATTGTCGACCGCAGGTTCAATCAAAATATGATATTTAGGGTTCTGTACATCGCCATGACGATAAAAATATAAAGGCACAGCAACCGCTTTCGAGATTTTTAATAAACGACGGTGAGCGGTTACAGTGGCAGCTGGCACTCCAAAAAATGGTGCCATAACACCTTGTTTAAGCCCAAAGTCTTGATCGGGACTATACCAAATTGCATCGCCCTCTTTAAGATGACGAATCAAACCACGCATGTCATCATGATCAATTTGTGCTTTATAAATTGTGCCGCGGCAACGATAAATTAGCATATCGAGGAGTGGGTTGTTTTGAGGGCGATACACAACATCCGGCTCGAAATATTGGGCGCATACATAACCACCTGCATCGAGTAAAGTACTATGTGTACCAAGCAATAAAACACCTTTGCCTTGAGCTTGAGCATTGGTAATGTGTTCTAAGCCTTCAATAGTGACACGGTTTTTAAACCAGTAAGGCTTATACCATGCGTTTAAAGTTTCAAATACCCCAAGCATCATATCCACAAAAACTTGTTTTGCTTGTTGCTGTACTTTTTCAGGTGTCCATTCTGGAAAGCAAACTTCTAAATTACGAATTGTGGTTTTACGACGAGATTTTAAATATTTCCAAGCGATATTTGCCAACCCGTGAGCCAAACGCCATTGAATTGCCCACGGTAAAATAGCCAAAAGCATCAGGAAAGTAATCGCAATCCACACACCCCAATATTTAGGCAACAAAAAGGACCATTGAAACTCACCGGGCGTATAAGGCTGCTTTTGGCTCATAATGATATAAAGAATTTAAAAAGTTAAAACTGCCAAAAGTGTATCACGAACTGAATTTATCGTCGTAATACACAGGAGTAAATTGAAGGTTTAGAGGGGATAAAAAATAAAGTGGGTTATCGGCGGTGTTCTAGGAGAATATGAACAGCAAGTCCGGCTAAGACTGTACCCATGACCCAGCGTTGAATGCTTGCCCAAAGTGGTTTTTTCTGTAGAAAAAGAGCAATGCTGCCGGCAGAAAATACAATCAGCGCATTTACTGAAACGCTTACAAAAATTTGTATAGTTCCGAGTTGGATAGACTGCGCTAAAATACTGCCTTGTTGTGGGTGAATAAACTGAGGTAATAAAGATAAATACATAATCGCAATTTTAGGATTAAGTAAATTTGTCAAAAAGCCCATTAAAAATAACTTTAATGGTGAGTCAACCGCCAAATGTTTAATATTAAAAATAGGTGCGGCATTGGGACGTAAAGCTTTCCATGCTAACCAAAGTAAGTACATTGCACCGGCAATACGAATAGTATCATATGCATATGGTACTGCAACAACAAGTGCCGTAATCCCGAAAGATGCGCAGAGCATGTAAAATACAAAACCAACGGCAACGCCACCGAGAGAAATAAATCCTGCGATTTTACCCTGACTAATGGAACGAGAAATAAGATAAATCATGTTAGGACCAGGGGTGAGTACCATCGCCACACAAATGAATCCAAATGCCAAAATTTGAGAGAGATCTAGCACGGAAATATCCTTAAATATTATTATACTGATAGGTATAACATAATTGTTTTGTATACAGCGAATCTTTATTCATTGTCTTTTTGAATCAAAAAATAAGAATAATTCAGTATGATATGAATATCTTGAATTTATAGAAATTTATGAGAAATCTCCATATTGATGCCACAAAAGGTGTCTTAATTTTTCTGGTTGTATTGGGTCATTACCTTGAAAGGTTAATTGGCTGGAACGAACCTCTAAATCAAGCGATTTTAGGGAGTATTTACTTTGTTCATATGCCCGCTTTTATTTTTATATCGGGAATATTTTTTAAAGAAGAGAAAATCCTAGAAAAGTTAATTTACTTTTTATCGTTATATTTGCCGTTTCAGCTTTTATTTCAATTGCTTGATGCTTTTTATAATGGAAGTCTTTGGAATGGTACATTTCAATTCTTATGGTTTGCTAAACCTTATTGGGTGCTTTGGTATTTATTTAGCATGGGAATTTGGACACTTTTAGCTTTTTTCCTAAAAAAGACAGCACATCCGGTTCTATTTTCTATTATTTTAGCTTTACTTATTGGATTTTCACCTATCAATAATTATAGTTATTCAATAGGTAGAATTTTCGTATTTTTACCTTTTTTTATGACTGGGGCGATCTATGGTAAAACTATTTTTCAGTATATTCCGCAGTTACCTTATGAAAAGTTATTTGCTGTTATCATATTATTAATAATTACTATTGTAGCCGCTATAAGCCATTATAGTTATTATTGGTTATTTGGGAGTCTATCTTATATTCAGTTAGATGTAGATTTATGGCAAGGAGTGCTGATCCGCAGTGTAATTATGTTGCTATCGGCTATGGGTGTTTTGAGTTTATTTGTATTCACTCAAAATTTTAAACAACCTTGGATTGGTTTAGGTCAAAAAACACTGCCAGTTTATATATTGCATGCTTTTGTAATTATTGTTTTGACCCATCAGTTAAGCTTTAAATATTCGGTAGAGATTAATATTTTCATTAGTCTTGTTTTAGCTGTCCTAACTTGCATGGTTTTACAGTTACAGATATTTGAACGTTTAATTCGCTTCATCTCTTTATTTGTATATAAGCCTTTTATGAAATTACTAGAAATTCTAAATCCAAAAAAAGGGCTTTAATTAAAGCCCTTTTTATTGATTAACTGCCTTTACTCATTTGCTCAAGTTCATCCCAGCGCTCTAACTTTTCAAGGAGTAACTCTTCAATTTCTGCTAGACGCTGGCTTGCTTTGGTTGCCGCATCGGCATCCGTTACGAACCATGAGCCGTCAGCAAGTTTATCAGAAAGTTCAGCTTGCTCATTTTCTAACTTTTCAATTTCTGCCGGTAATTGCTCAAGTTCACGTTGATCTTTGTAGCTTAATTTGACCTTTTTTACGTTCGTTTGAGCTGCATTTTTTTCAGCTTCTGCTTTAGCCTGAGCTTTTTTTACATCGCCTTTTTGGTCAACGACTCTCTCATTTGGACGCTGAATTAAATAGTCCTGATAACCACCGATATATTCTGCAATACCGCCTTTGCCATCAAATACCCAAGTTGATGTCACAACGTTGTCCATAAAAGCACGGTCATGGCTAATTAGAAGCAAAGTACCTTTATATTCAGACAACATCTCCTCAAGTAGCTCAAGTGTGACCATATCTAAGTCATTCGTTGGCTCATCCATTACAATCAGGTTCGAAGGCTTGAGCAACAGTTTTGCTAACAGGACACGATTACGCTCACCACCAGAAAGTGCTTTCACCGGTGTACGAGCTCGTTCCGGAGAGAATAGGAAGTCTTGTAAGTAACTGAGAATATGGCGACGTTGACCATTTACATCAACGAAATCTGAACCTTCAGAAACGTTTTCAGAAACCGACTTTTCAAGATCAAGCTGATTACGTAATTGGTCGAAGTAAGCAATTTCAAGCTGAGTTCCTGTTTTGACAACACCTTCGTGCTGAACTTCGCCTAAGATCGCTTTAATTAAAGTAGTCTTTCCTACGCCGTTATCACCGACCAAACCAATGCGGTCACCGCGCATAACAATGGCAGAGAAATCTCTAATGAGGGTTTGTCCATCGTAGCTTACGCTTAAATGTTCAATATCAAATACAAGTTTGCCTGAGCGCTGTGCTTCTTGAACGCCCATATTGACTTTGCCTTGTTGGAAACGGCGAGCTTTTGACTCTTCTCGTAATGCTTTAAGGGCACGGACACGACCTTCATTACGTGTACGACGTGCTTTAATACCTTGACGAATCCATGCTTCTTCTTCGGCAAGTTTCTTTTCAAACAAGGCATTTTGTTTTTCTTCAGCTTCAAGTTGCTGAGCTTTTAGGTCAAGGTAACGAGAATAGTTTCCTTCATAGCTGCGTAATATGCCGCGGTCCAATTCCACAATACGAGTTGCAAGGCGGTCTACAAAAGAACGGTCATGCGAAATAAAGAGTAAGGTTAAATTATTTTGATCAAGCAGGAATTTCTCAAGCCACTCAATACTTTCAACATCTAAGTGGTTAGTTGGCTCATCGAGTAATAACACATCTGGTTGGGTAAGTAGGGCGCGCGCAAGTAAAACACGACGTTTACGACCACCCGATAGGTCGGCTAGATCTGCATTCGGATCTAACTCCATTTTACCTAAAATCGTGTTGACCTTATTTTCTAATGCCCATCCATCAAGTTGGTCAAGTTTATGCTGTAAAGATCCCATACGATCGCAAGCTTCCATGTCACCCAGTACACAGGCATCACTTGCTTCATGATAGGCTTTAAGTACGGCAGCGGCTTCGCCTGCACCTTCTGCTACAATATCTGCAACTTTGCCCGATGACATCGGAACATCTTGGGCTAACATAGAAACAGTTAAACCATTTTGGACAGAAACTTCACCAGAATCTGGTAGTAGGCTTCCCTCAATGAGTTTAAGTAAAGTAGACTTACCTTCACCATTACGACCAATTAAACAGACTCGTTCGCCACGTTCTAGGTTGAAGTTCGCGCCATCGAGCAGGGCAGGTCCGCCAAAAGCAAGTTGGACATCCCTTAAAGTAATATAGGCCATAATGTTTTCCAAAATCTCAAATGAGGACTTAAATGACTAAACCACCATATCATGATGATCAAGCGTCATTTTCCGCACCCATTGAAGATTTGCAAGTGCGAATTGCATTTTTAGATGATTTAGTTGAGGAATTAAATCAGCAACTCGCGATTCAAACTTTAGAAATAGCTGATTTAAAAAAACAAATGCAATTACTTTATCAACGTGTGGAATCTGCAGATTTATCAGAAGGTGTTGCACCTTTTGATCCATTAACGAATAAACCACCGCATTACTAATTAAAATGGCAAGCGTTACGCTTGCCATTTATTTTCAAAAGTGCAACTTAAAATCCGTGTAAAACGATTTTTCCTTTGGTTGAACCACTTTCAATTTGCTCATGAACCCGTGTTAAGTTTTCAGCATTAATTGGGCTTAAAACCTGAGTCACAGTTGTTTTGATTTTACCTTCATCCACCAGTTTACTGACTTCATTTAGTAGCTCACTTTGTTTTTCCATATCTTCAGTCTGGAACATAGAGCGCGTAAACATAAATTCCCAGTGAACTGAGACAGACTTAGATTTAAACGGTTTAATATCTAACTGATCAGGGTCATCAATAAGTCCAAAATGACCTTGTGGAGCAATTAACTCTACAATATCTGATAAATGTTGATCTGTTTCAGTGGTTGAGAATACATATAAAGGTGCACTTAAACCTAATTGTTTAATTTGTGCAGCTAAAGGCTGACGGTGGTTTAATACATAGTCAGCACCTAGTTGTTCTACCCATTCTTTTGTTTCGGGGCGTGAAGCTGTAGCAATAATCGTGAGGTTAGTTAATTGCTTAAGAAGCTGAATGGTAATTGAACCTACCCCACCAGCTCCACCAATCACTAAAATAGTCGTATTAGCAGGCGCAGTCTTTGGAACTTGCAGACGATCAAATAACATTTCCCAAGCTGTGATTGCTGTTAAAGGAAGAGCCGCAGCTTCAGTCACTTCTAAAGTTTTTGGTTTATGAGCGACAATACGTTCATCAACTAATTGCAATTCACTATTACTGCCTTGGCGATTTAAAGCACCTGCATACCAAACCACATCACCAATTTTAAATTGAGTAACTTTATCGCCAATCGCTTCTACCGTGCCTACAGCATCCCATCCAAGTACTTTCCAACCAGATTGTTCAGCACTTACATTTTTACGTATTTTGGTATCGACTGGATTTACTGATACAGCTTGAACACGAACAAGTAAATCATGTCCTTTAGTTACTGGAGTGTCGAGTTCAATATCTACGAGTGCCTCTGGCAATGTAATAGGCCCCGCTTTTTGATACGCCACAGCTTTCATAATCATCATTCCTCTTGTTGAGAGTTTGATCATAACGTAAGCTTAAAAATAGTGACTACAGACAAATAACGCTCATAGTGTCAAAAAGGATACTGTAAAATGGCAAAAGCTCGACATTCAAGTTTTGACTGCTCACCAGGTTGTTCAGTTGAGGCCGCAATCAGTTTGATTGATGGCAAATGGAAATGTGTCATTCTTTGGCATTTATTAAATGAAGGAACTTTACGATTTAATGAAATTCGTAAACGAGTTCCAAGCATTACACAAAGAATGCTGACCAATCAGCTTCGGGAATTAGAACAAGATGGCATTATTCATCGTGAGGTTTATCCTCAAGTGCCTCCTAAAGTGGAATATTGTCTAACTGATTTAGGGCGCGGGCTTGAGCAGATACTTCTTGCTTTAAAAACGTGGGGAGATGCGCATCTGGATCAGTTTGGTAAGTTAACTACTCTTGAAACTGAAAAGAGCGCCTAAATATTCTGCCTAGATTGTTAAAAATATCTATGAGGAAATGTTGTAGTTTTTAGCCTTGTCGGTTAATTGGACATTATTTTTATGATGTAACTTGCGTTTTCTGGTCAGCTTATGCAACTCTAATAAAAGAGATTAATAGGTTTTGCTATGGACAATATCGGAATTTGGGTTACCGTTATCATTGTTCTTTTCGTGCTAGGCTCCATTTTTGGTTTAAGAGTGAGTCCACGTGAAAAGGCGTTGGGAATTATGCGAGACAAAGCCCGCAAAATGGGGCTACATCCACGCGTAATTGCTGCACCTGAATGGACACATGTCCCGATGGCAACTGAAAAGCGTGCCAGCATGGTTGCTTACTATAGTGTATTGATCCCCGATGCTCGTTTACCGCTCATGCGTGCTCGCGTTATAGACGGAAAATTAAAAGTTGTGCAAGGCGATGAGAAATTTAATGATTCTCCCATTGCATTAAAAGGGATTTATGCTATTGATATGCAGGCAAACTGTGTAGGCCTTTATTGGGATGAGGAATCGGACCTGAAAGCTACGCAATTAGATGAGATGAAGGCTTATCTGTTGGCCTTGGCTGAAGCCTGATTTTTAAATTTATTGGTATAGGAATAACATTTTATATGGCGAATACCTCGCGCTCTGCATCTCAAAGCACAGCATCTTCTGCCTCTGCTGCACATAAACGTGCCTTAGTGATTGTGGAGTCGCCTGCCAAAGCGAAAACCATCAACAAATATTTAGGTTCGCAGTACATTGTTAAGTCTTCTGTAGGTCACGTACGTGACTTGCCAACAGGCGGCAGTAAAGCAACAGAGAAAAAGCCGGCTGCCCGGACCAAACTCACTGAGGCTGAAAAAGAACAAAAAGCGAATCAGGCTTTAATCAATCGTATGGGTGTCGATCCGGAACATGGATGGCAAGCGCATTACGAAGTTCTGCCTGGCAAAGAAAATGTTGTTGCTGAACTCAAGAAACTTGCTAAAGATGCAGATGCAATCTATCTCGCAACGGACTTGGATAGAGAAGGGGAAGCAATCGCTTGGCACTTACGCGAAGTGATTGGTGGTGACGATAGCCGTTATCATCGTGTGGTATTTAACGAAATTACTAAAAATGCCATTCAAGAAGCATTTAAACAGCCAACACGTCTCGACTTAAACCGTGTTAATGCACAACAAGCACGTCGTTTCTTGGACCGTGTAGTAGGCTTCATGGTTTCGCCATTATTATGGGAAAAGATTGCCCGTGGTTTATCGGCAGGTCGTGTACAGTCTGTAGCGGTAAAGCTTGTTGTTGAACGTGAACGTGAAATTCGTGCTTTTATTCCAGAAGAATATTGGCAAGTCTTTGCAGACACTAAAGCTAAAAAAGATGACATTCGTCTTGAGGCTGTAAAACAGGCGGGTAAAACGCTTAAATTAAAAAATAAAGCTGAAACAGATGCCCTGTTAGATGTATTAAAAGGCGCTGAATATAAAGTTGCCCAGCGTGAAGATAAACCAACTAAGGTGAATCCAAGCGCCCCATACATCACTTCGACTTTGCAACAAGCTGCAAGTACACGTTTAGGTTTCTCTGTAAAGAAAACCATGATGTTGGCGCAGCGCTTGTATGAAGCTGGTTTCATTACTTATATGCGTACTGACTCAACGTTTTTGAGTGATGATGCTGTAAGTATGGTACGTGCGCATATTGAAAGCCAATATGGCGAAAAATATTTACCAGCTAAGCCAAATCGCTATGGTAATAAAGCAGGTGCTCAAGAAGCCCACGAAGCTATTCGTCCATCAAATGTTGCGCTGACTGGTGATCAACTTGCTGGTGTAGAGCGTGATGCTCAGCGTTTGTATGATTTAATTTGGCGTCAGTTCGTAGCTTGCCAAATGACTCCGGCAGAATATTTATCTTCAACTTTAACAGTTGAAGCTGGCAATGTGGAGTTAAAGGCAAAAGGCCGTACGCTTGTATTTGATGGCTTTACTAAAGTTCGTGGTGCCAACAAATCTGATGACGATATCATTTTACCTGCAATTAAAGTGGGCGAAATTTTAAAGCTAGAAAAGCTAGATCCAAGTCAGCATTTTACCAAACCACCAGCTCGTTTTACTGAAGCATCTTTAGTAAAAGAACTTGAAAAACGTGGTATTGGTCGTCCGTCGACTTATGCTGCCATTATTTCTACGATTCAAGAACGTGGTTACGTTAAGTTAGAAAATCGCCGTCTCTTTGCTGAGAAAATGGGTGAGATCGTAACGGATCGTCTTGATGAAAGTTTTAATAACCTAATGAATTATGCATTTACCGCAGATTTAGAAGGTCAGTTGGACCGTGTAGCAACGGGTGAGCGTAACTGGAAAGAATTGCTAGACACATTCTATGGTGATTTTAAAAAGCGTTTGACCAATGCTCAAGGTGAGCAGGGAATGCGTCGTAACCAGCCAGTTGAAGTACCAGCAGTACATTGCCCTGAATGTTCACGTCCAATGCAGATTCGTACGGGTACTACAGGCGTATTCTTAGGGTGTTCTGGCTATAACTTGCCGCCTAAAGAACGCTGTAAAGGGACCTTGAACTTAACGCCAGTTGAGTCTTTAGCAGCGTTATCTGATGACGATAGTGCTGAAACAGCAGACTTGATGTCAAAACATCGTTGTCCGAAATGTGGTACAGCAATGGACAGCTACGTCATTGATGGTGGCCGTAAGTTACATGTTTGTGGTAACAACCCGGATTGCGATGGCTATGAGCTTGAAGAAGGTGAGTTCAAGATCAAAGGTTATGATGGCCCAACCATTCCATGTGATAAATGTGATGGTGAAATGCAGCTTAAAACTGGCCGTTTTGGTCCGTATTTCGCTTGTACAAGCTGTGACAATACTCGTAAAGTCTTGAAAAATGGTCAACCTGCACCACCACGTGTAGAACCAATCAAGATGGAACATTTGCGTTCAACCAAGCATGATGATTATTTTGTGTTACGTGATGGCGCGGCTGGTCTGTTCTTGGCTGCAAGTAAGTTCCCGA
The DNA here is from genome assembly GCF_027855455.1 of Acinetobacter sp. AOR01_HL. Taxonomy (NCBI): domain Bacteria; kingdom Pseudomonadati; phylum Pseudomonadota; class Gammaproteobacteria; order Moraxellales; family Moraxellaceae; genus Acinetobacter; species Acinetobacter sp. AOR01_HL. The sequence continues at coordinate 180,335 of NZ_JAKTIM010000018.1, forward strand.
AAATTCGTGAAACACGTGCACCAAAAGTTGCTGAGCTTCGTAGCGTAGCTGATCAACTTGATCCAAAATACCAGTTTATTTTACAAGCTCCAGATGTAGACCCTGAAGGTAATCCAACCATTGTGAAGTTTAGTCGTAAGAACCAATCACAATATGTGGGTTCTGAAACACCAGAAGGTAAACAAACCAAATGGAGCCTAATTTACCAAGACGGTAAATGGATTGAAGGCTAAATAAGACAGATAAAAAATGCTAGCTCAGCTAGCATTTTTTACATCTACAACAATAAAAGAAAATTTTAATTTTTATGGGGAAAAAGAATGTGGAAAAACATTCGGATTTTATGTCTATTAATTGTTTTATTAATCGTTGCAGTTCAAGCGTGGCGTGACCAAAACCAAGACTGGAATCAGCCTATTGTGGTGATATTACACCCAATAAATGCAGATGGCTTACAAACCACACAAGCTTATATTCATCAGTTACAAAACACTGATTTTCAGGCGCTTAAAAGCTATTTAAGTGAATGGTCGCAACATTATCGGGGGCAATCAGCAAACTTTGAAATACGCTTGGGGCAACAGTTACAGCAGCGTCCACCTGAGGTGCCACAAAATGCCGGTATTTTTCATGTGGTTTGGTGGAGTTTAAAGTTTCGTTTTTATGCCTGGCGACAACAACAGCCTGAAGATAATGGAGCATCGCTCAAACTTTATTTAAATTATTACGATCCCAATTATCAAAAAGTTTTGGTGCATTCGACTGCTTTAGAAAAGGGCCGTATTGGTAGTGTTAATTTGTTTGCTACACGTGGGCAAGCATCACAAAATCAGGTTGTAATCGTTCATGAGCTATTGCATGGCTTTGGGGCAAAAGATAAATATGATTTAAAAACAGGTCAGCCCATATATCCATTAGGATATGCACAACCTGAAAAAGTACCTCTTTATCCACAAAAGCGAGCAGAAATCATGGGTGGTCGAACACCATTATCTGAGCAGACCAGCAAAATGCCAAGTGATTTACAAGAAACCGTAATAGGTTTACCAACAGCTCAAGAAGTGGGGTGGCTGAAATAAAATTGTGGATAAATACTGTTTTATCCACATCAATTGTTAATAAACGATGCACATCTTATACAGACAATAAATGTGAAGTGCATCACTATAATGACATTATATAAACTTCCTAATACCTGATAATAAGAGTCGCCGTCATGAAAACTGTAGGTAATGATTTGGTTCGTAATCAGCTACATGCTGATCGTAAATGGTATCTAATATTAGGCTTTGTGCTCATTATTTTTGGTTTGGTGTTATTTAGCTCACTGCCATTTGCCACATTTTCGGTTGTTTTTCTGTTTGGTATTTTAATGATGGTGGGTGGTGTATTGCATTTAATTGCTGCCTTAAGTGTATTTAAAGGCGGTAGCCGATGGCTGTGGGCACTTTTTGGAGTGCTGTATTTAATGGCGGGCTATTATGCATTTTCTACGCCTGTTACTACGGCTGTTGTTTTAACAAGCTTATTATCAATTGCTCTGATTATTGCGGGTGTAATCCGCACTATAAATGCATTTTTACTAAGACCAATTGCAGGGTGGGGCTGGACCTTATTTTCAGGATTATTAACCCTCGCTACAGGTATTTTAATTTTAGTTTCTAAAGATTCTCCGTTTTGGGTGTTAGGAATGTTTTTGGCAGTAGATATTTTATTTCAGGGAATTAACTTTTTAGGGCTCGCTTCTGCGATTAAGCATTTACCTTCTAGCTCAAAAACAGTTTCTTAAAATAAATAACGAACAAAAGAGCACTTAGAGTGCTCTTTTTTGTTTTTAGTGAGCGAAGGTCCATCTCATGGCATGGCTCTGTTAAACTAAGCCTTGGTGTTTTAGCGATATGTGTTATGAGTCTTGCAAAGTTAATTAATGAATTAAATGCTCAGCAAAAAAAAGCAGCAACGACTACGGCTCAAAACTGTCTGGTTTTGGCTGGAGCGGGTTGTGGCAAGACGAAAACTATTGTTGCTCGCGCAGCTTATTTAATTGATCAGGGTTTGCCTGCAAATCAAATTCAGATTTTAACGTTCACCCGCCGAGCTGCGAGTGAAATTGTTGCAAGGGTTGAACAGCATGTCGGGGCACAAGCTAAAGGTCTTCGTGCATCCACTTTCCATACCTTTTGCATGTATTTATTGCGTCGTAATCCGCAAGCGTTTGGTTTAACCCAATTTAGTATTATTGATCGTGATGATCAGTTACTCATGTTTCGCTTATTGAGAGGCAAAGACAAAGATAATGTTTTGCCTAAAGCGGCAGAGCTGTGTGATTTATATTCTTATGCCCGAAATACGCAATCTAAGCTTTCTGAAGCGTTACTCAAGCAATTACCTGAAGCATATGAATATAAATCACAAATTGCTGAGTTAATGAAAACCTATGAACAGCGTAAAAGAGAGCGTAATTTTTTAGACTATGATGACATTTTGTCGATCGTCGCTGTTCATTTACAAAACTCCGAAGCATTGACGAACTGGGTTGCTGGTTTCTGCCAAGCTTTGTTGGTTGATGAGATGCAAGATACCAACCCTTTACAGTGGGCACTTTTGCAGCCACTGATTGGTAAGGTGAAATTATTTTGTGTGGGAGATGACGCCCAGTCGATTTACGGTTTCCGCGGGGCCGATTTTGAAAACATTCATTCTTTTAAAGAACGTATTCCAGATGCAGTGATTCATACCTTGGATCTGAATTATCGCTCGACTCAAGAAATATTAGATTTATCAAATTGGTTACTCGCCCACAGTCCAATCGATTATCAAAAACAGTTACAGGCTCATCGTGGCAAAGGACAAAAGCCACAACTCCATTTGTTTGGTAACGAATTTGAAGAAGCCAACTGGATTGCACAAGACTTAATAGAGCGACACCAACAGGGGGCAAATTGGTACGACCATATGGTGTTAGTCCGCTCTGGTTACAGCGCACGCTATTTAGAAGGTGCATTTATTGCCGCTGAAATTCCGTATCGTTTTATTGGTGGCGTAAAGTTACTTGAATCAGCGCATGTAAAGGATGTGCTCAGTTTATTGCGTATTGTGAGTAACCCGCAGGATGACTTGGCTTGGATGCGCTTTTTAACCTTATGGGATGGTATTGGAGATGTGGGTGCCAGCAAGCTAGCGCAAGAGTTAATGAGCATTTGTGAGGTCGAAGAGCGTTGTCAGCGTTTGGAGCGTCATGGAAAAGTTCCTTTACAGGCCATTTTGATTTTGAAACAGCTTGATGTGCTACAGCAGCATGTTGAGGCAAGCATTGGTCTAGCACTTGATGCATTAAGTGAACAGTTAGAGCAAAACTATAAAACTAAAGACTGGTCACGTCGAGTTAGGGATTTTGACTTGGTTAAACAACTTGCGCGTAAACATGCATCTCTTGGTGAATTTCTTGAAGAATATGTGCTTGAACCAATTTCAATTTCTGAAATTGAAAAAGCGGGTGATGATGATTTAGTGACCTTAATTACAATTCACTCCGCTAAAGGTGCAGAACAGAAAGTGTGTTATGTGCCACATGTCTCACCAAACCAATATCCCTATGCGCGTGCACAGGGCGATTTTGATGAAGTCGAAGAAGAGCGCAGAGTATTGTATGTTGCATTAACACGTGCGGAAAATGAATTGATTTTGACGAAGCAAAATCTCAATACATGGTCACAAGACACGTATGACGAACAAGGCCGCAAAATCGAAAGCTATTTTCTAAATGATTTACCTGCCCATTTGGTTCAGGCCAAAATTCATCGTCAGGTGCCACAGCCATTTGCCAAAAAACAATGGAATACTTCACGAACAGTAAACTTAGGTTTTGGTATCGATCTTGACTAAATTACTGTATAAGACACTGTGAATACTCAAATGTATATTGGCCTTTCTTTTGATGGTCAATGAAGGTTGGAAAATGAAAATATTAGTTCGTAATTTAGATCGTTCAGTGACTGAAGCTGAAGTTTTAGAGCTGTTTAAAGCTTATGGTAAAGTTGAGTCTTGTGTCGTTGTAACCGATAAAGATACGGGTAAATCAAAGGGCTTTGGCTTTGTCGAAATGCCGAATCCGCGTGAAGCCATTAAAGCAATCAAAGGTCTAAATACACTTAAAGTAAAAGGTTACGGTATTCGGGTTAAGGCAGCTGAAGAGTAAGGCTTTTATGCAACAATTTTTAGCTCTTTCTGTGGTTGCTCCAAATGGAACCCGTATAGCTCAGGGAATAAAAACACTTGAAGTTCGTTCATGGGTCCCTGCACAGCTGCCTCTTAAAGATCTATTCATTGTTGAGAACCAAAATTTTTTAATAAATGATGGTGATGAAGAAGAGGGAGTCGCGGTCGCTTTGGTTGATGTTGATTCTATTCATGTTTGGCGAAACGATGAGATTGAACTTGCCTGTGCCTCTGGTTGGAGTGAAGGATATTTTGCTTGGGTTCTAAGTAATGTGCGTCCTATGAAGCGACAGTTGAAAGTTCCGGCTAAACGTAAAATTTATCAAGTCTCTCTGGATTTACCATAAATAACGTTGATTTTATCAATGGAGTCGTTAAGCTAAGAATAGCCATATAGATGGCAATTTTAGAACAGGAAAGTTTAGTTATGTCACGTGTTGCTCGTTATCATGCCGATCGTACCAATCAAAAACTCTATTTTGCACGCTTAGCGTGTCAACAAGCAGAGCAAACTGATCATGTACAGCAGGTACAAGCGTATCGTGAAGCAGCTGTATTTCATTTACATGGTGCGATGTTGGCATTTTTGCAAGAATTGGTACGTTATTACCGTTTAAATGACTTGCAACCGACATTAAAATCTATTGAAGAGCATATGGCGGCAAAAGGACAAGTTTCTCCGGAAGTTTCTGTTTTGCAGCAATTGGCAAAAGATGGCTTCGTTGCAGAATTAAAACGTGCTTACCGTATGTGCCAATATGCACCGGAACCAACTGAACCGACACCGGAAGAAGAAACTTCTTCTAATTTGATCATTAAAGTGACTCAGGGACCACAATCATGGTTACCTGATGTGAAAATTTTGCGTGAATGGCATAGAGAGTTAAGTCATTTAATTGATGGTTTTCGTAACGAAATGGTCGAGTTCTAAAATTAAACTATCTGAGCGCTTGAAATTTAATCCCAGTGCGCCTATATAAATAAGACGAGAGATGCAAAGTGCAAGGGTGCTTTGCCACCATGTTGAAACATGGAGGAAGTATATGTCTATACAGCAATTGAAAGAGTTATTTGGAAATCAAGAAGCAGTGTTGGAATTAGTCCAACTAGAAGGTGGTGAGCTCGCCTTGCGTAATGCTGGTTCTGAAAAAGAGCCCTTGGTTAAAATTCAGTTTAGTGATGAACTAAAGGCAATATTAGGTGAACAGACGCCTATAGTTGCACAACATATGATTCAAGCAGCTTTGTTTGGGCTGTTAGAAAAGCAGGTCAATGAATGGCAGGCTGAAGTTGTGGATGAGCAGCCTAAATTCTTAAGTTAAAAAAAGCGTACTCTTGAGTACGCTTTTTTTGTATGCATTAATGATGTGTGGACTGATGCGCAAGTTCGATTTGATTTAAAATATGATGGCTCATATTCTTAGCCATTTCTTCTTTCGCATAGAATACTTCACCAATGTGTTCGTCTCTAATCACTGCGGCTTCTTCTTTACTTTCTGCACAAATTAAAACCTGAATTTGAGGGTTCAATTGCTTCGCAATATCTACAATCCGATGAATATCTAAAATATCCATAGGTGAAATTACCAAGAGTCGTGCGTGCATGATATGTGCTTGAATTAAAACGCCAGGTTCGGTTGCTACACCACTTACAGCTGCAATATTTGCCTGACGTAGTTTTTCTACGATTTCACGATTCTCTTCTGCAATTACGACTTTAATATTTTGATTAATTAAATTTTCAGTAATACGTCGTCCAACGCCACCATACCCTACAATCACCACTTGATCGCGTAGATAAGATTGATCGACTTCATCGGGCAGCATGGCTAATGGGTCGCCACTACGTTCAAGAAGTCGTGCTAAATGAGAGCGTTCACGAATCCAACGTTGTACCGGCTCAATTGCCGAGAAGATGAAAGAGTTCAGTGTAATTGAGAATAATGCGCCTGCTAAAATTAGGTTTTGAGCTTCTAGAGTTAATAGACCTAAAGAGACACCAAGGGTAGCCAAAATAAATGAAAACTCACCAATTTGAGCAAGGCTGGCCCCGACTGTTAAAGCAGTATTGATTGGATAGCGGAAGAATAAAACCAAGGCCATTGCAGCAAGTGTTTTACCCACCATAATAATTGCGATAACAGCCAAGATATGTAGTGGACGTTCAATAAGAATATGTGGATCAAACAACATCCCTACTGAAACGAAAAATAAAATCGAGAAAATTTCACGTAGTGGTAGCGTTTCTTCTTCTGCGCGATGGCTAAAATCTGATTCTTTAACAACCATTCCGGCAAAGAATGCCCCTAATGCCATTGAAACTCCAAAGATGGCATAAGAACCATAGGCAATCGATACAGCAGCAGCGACTACAGTAAGCGTAAATAGCTCTCTTGAACCTAAGCGAGCAACAAACTGCATAATAATAGGCACAACGCGCTTACCGACAATCAGCATAAAGGCGATAAAGCCAATAACCTTTAATAGGGTGATTCCAAGAGTTAGCCAGATGTTACCTTCTGTGCCTGCTGGAGCTTTTCCGCCAAGTAAAACAGCTGTAGCTGGAAGAAGTACTAAAACAAGTACCATGACTAAATCTTCAACTAACAGCCAGCCCACAGCAATTTTGCCGTTTACAGAATCTAGCAGACCACGGTCTCCTAAAGCTTTTAATAATACAACTGTACTCGCACATGACAGGCTTAAGCCAAAAACGAGTGCGGAGCCAAAGCTCCAGCCCCATAACATTGAAACGCCAATACCCAGTAAAGTTGCAACAGCAATTTGTAAGATTGCACCTGGCAAGGCAATGCGGCGAACAAGTAAAAGATCATTTAAGGAAAAATGCATACCAACGCCAAACATGAGGAACATTACACCAAGTTCAGCAAGTTGGTTTGCAAGATGAATATCTGCTTCAACACCAGGAGTATTAGGACTAATAATAATTCCGGCAATGAGATAGCCAATAAGAGGGGGAAGTCGTAGTCGGGCGGCAATATAGCCAAAAAACAGGGCAACGCCGAAACCAACAGCAAGTAAAATAATTAAATCTACGTCATGCGGCACTAAAAACTCCTTTTACGTGAGTTAGGCTAAAGACAAGCATAAAAAATGCCAAGGCGGAATATGTGGAAAGTTTAACAAAAAGGCTGGTATAAAAAAAATGCAAAAAAAAACGACTTCATAAAGAAGTCGTTTTTTTTCGAGGCTAAAATTATTTGATTTTAGCTTCTTTGAAAATCACGTGTTGACGGATTTTTGGATCAAATTTTTTGATTTCCATTTTTTCCGGCATAGTACGTTTGTTTTTAGTCGTGGTATAGAAGTAACCTGTACCAGCTGAAGAAACGAGGCGAATCTTATCACGCATTGCTCAGACTCCTTAGATCTTTTGACCTTGAGCACGAAGGTCTGCAACAACCTTTTCGATACCCAATTTGTCAATAATACGCATACCTTTAGTGGTTAAACGAAGACGTACAAAACGTTTTTCGCTTTCTAACCAGAAACGGTGGTGGTGCAGGTTCGGCTCGAACCGGCGCTTGGTTTTGTTGTTGGCGTGTGAGACGTTGTTACCAACGACTGGACGCTTGCCGGTAACTTGGCAAACCTTAGACATGGTGTAACTCCATTGATTTAGCCAACAGCAAATCTGTGGCCAGTCATACTAAATGTAAACGGATGAATTCATTCAAGGGGCGTTTTATACCAAAAATACGATTAAAAGACAAGCGAAATTGGTAAAAACGAGGCATGATCTAGTATAACAGATCATGCCTTGATCAGTTAGCGCAACAAGGTTTTCGAAATGAAGCGATGAATCGGTTTATTGAACGGTGGAAGAATATATTTCAAGCTATAAAGTTTTGGATTTGACATGACCGAACGTTCATGCGAAAGCCCAAAAAAGCCCTCCGGTCCGTGATATTTACCCATACCTGACGCACCAATACCGCCAAAAGGTAAATCATCTTGTGCTACATGGGTAATCACCATGTTAATTCCGAAATGCCCTGAATGAGTATGCTGAGAGATATAATCGGCGCGTGCCTGATCATAGTCAAAATAATACATTGCCAAAGGACGTGGTCGACTATTAATAAATTCGATGACTTCTTCTATTTGGTCATATTCTAAAATTGGTAGAACAGGACCAAAAATTTCATTTTGCATAATATCCATTGCAGTCGTTACACCAGTAACCAGAGTCGGTGCAATTTTGCGGACATCATCTAAAATTTCATTTTGAGGATTAATTTCAATAATACGAGCACCCTGATCACGGGCATTTTCTAGATAGCCCTGAATACGGTTGTACTGCTTATCATTAATAATAGAAGTGTAGTCTTGATTGTTACGGAAATGAGGATACATTCCAGCCACAATCAATTTAAAGTTTTCAATGAACTCGGCAGTTTTACCACGCGGCAAGAAAATATGGTCTGGCGCAACGCAAGTTTGGCCTGCATTCCATAATTTACCCACAGCAATACGCTGTGCGACATCTTTCATGTCTACGGAAGCATGTACAAGCGCAGGGGATTTACCACCCAACTCAAGAATGACTGGCACAAGGTTTTGAGCTGCAGCCGCCATGACTGTTTTACCGACAGAAGTCGAGCCTGTGAAAATCATTTTGTCAAAAGGCAGGTGACTAAACGCATCAGAGATCACACCACCGCCATTAACCACAGCAACCAATTCTTGTGGAAAAGCTTCAGAAAGAGCATTTTCAAGAACCTGTCCAAAATTTGGAGAAGCACTCGAAATTTTGATCATGGCATGGTTACCAGCCGCCAAAGCACAGATGAGTGGGCCAACGGAAAGTAGTAATGGATAGTTCCAAGGTGTAATAATGCCAATAACACCCATTGGTTGATATTGTACCCAACCTTTTGCTGGCTGATGTAATACACTGATATGGCGTTTTGATGGTTTCATCCATCCGGTCAGGTTCTTACTGTAATACTTGATTTGTTCAAGACAGGTAAGTAACTCACCAATTTTGGTTTCCATAATGGCACGATTGCCATAATCAAGGTTAATTGCTTCGGCAATCTGATCTTGATATTTTACCAAGACTCTTTTAAGACGAGCTAAACGATCAATACGCTCTTTAGCAGTGGGTACCGGATGACGTAAGTAGGCAATCTTTTGCTGCTCAAGCAAATCATGTAAATGCTTAACATCATAAGGAACCTGAGTCTCTGGATTTGTTTTTGTTTGACTGTTCATCGGTACTTACCAAATATACTGATATACTTATTTTTTAGAGTAAATACTCTAAAGAGTCAAGTTGGTTTCTGTGTGCAAGTCTTAACCATATGAATTAACGAAGGTTATTAAAATGTCTCTACCTAAAGCTCTGAAGACAAAAGATCGGATTTTACAAATCAGTTTGCAGCTTTTTAATGAGCGTGGCGAACGGTCTGTCACTACCAATCATATTGCTGCAGAGTTGGGGATTAGTCCTGGAAACTTGTATTATCACTTTCGAAACAAGCATGAAATCATTAAGGAATTAATGCACCAATATCAGGTCGAGACTTTAGAAATGCTCTCTTTACCTGAGGACAGACCATTAACGACCAATGACAAAATTAATTATTTTCAGGTACTCAGTGGTCAGCTATGGAACTATCGTTTTATCCACCGCGATGTTTATCATTTAGTTGAAAGTAACGAAGACTTTAAAAAGATCTATCCTCGATTCGCAGGGCAGGTCATGCAGCAAGGACAAAGAATTTATCAGGCCTTTGTTGATGCCGGGCTTATGAAAATGACGCCATCGGAAATTGAAGCGCTCATTATTAACCTCTGGATTGTCTTAACGAACTGGACCAACTTTCTATATATGTCCGGACACATTAGTGACAATAACCACCTTGAAGAAAAATGGGTTTGGCAAGCTTTACGTCAAATGGTTTTTTTAGAAGGCCCTTATTTAATGGGGGAAAGCCGCGCGACTTATGAGCAATTATTGGAGTCGCTTGGACCTTCTGATCTTTTTGCCAGCTTATCGTCCCTAAAAGATGAATAGTTGTGCTTGTTTATTTAGAGCGCTAGAATACTCGGCTTATCAAAATTTTGTCTCAATTAAGTGATATTAACCAAATGAATATGACCACTGCCAATACAGCCCGTTTACTGATTACTTGTGAAGACAAGCCTGGGATCGTACAGGCTGTATCGAGCTTTTTGTACCATCAGGGTGCAAACATTACCGCGCTTGATCAGTATGCGACGGAAGCTCAAGGCGGACGTTATTTCATGCGTGTTGAATTTGAACTTGATCATTTACAGTCTCGTAAAGATGCTTTAATTCAGACTTTCGCAGCAAATGTAGCGGAACGTTATGGCATGCAATGGCGTCTTGCTTTTGTTAATGATATTAAAAAGGTTGGTATTTTAGTTTCTAAAGTTGACCATGCTTTGCTTGAGCTATTGTGGCGTCATGCACGTGGTTCTTTACCGTGTGAAATTACCCACGTAATTTCTAACCACGAAGATTTACGTGAAGCGGTTGAAAACTTTGGTATTCCATTTACAGTCATTAAAGTAACCAAAGACAATAAAGCAGAAGCTTATGCTCAAATTCATGAAATGATGCAAGGCAATGACTTGTTAGTTCTTGCGCGTTACATGCAGATTTTAAGCGAAGATTTCGTTTCTAAATGGGAAATGAAAATTATCAATATTCACCACTCATTCTTACCTGCTTTTGTGGGCGCAAACCCATACAAGCAAGCATATGAAAAAGGTGTAAAGTTGATTGGTGCAACAGCTCACTATGTGACTGCTGACCTAGACCAAGGCCCAATTATTGAGCAAGACGTTGAACGTGTGAGCCATGATTATAATGTTGAGCAGTTGCGTGAGCTTGGCGAAGATGTTGAACGTAATGTATTAGCTCGTGCTGTTAAATGGCATTTAGAAGACCGAATTATTGTAGATGGCAATAAGACTGTTGTTTTCTAACAACTTATATTCCTTTAAAAGCATGCTTTTGAGCGTGCTTTTTTTATGGCTAAAATAAATTTAAAATGTTATAACATAACTAGAGTCTGTTGCTCTATAGATTACTTTTAATATCTAGCTACTTAATTATTTTTTAAGCTGAGCGCGATCTGATAAGTGAAAATAGGGAACTTACAAATTTTAGTGCGTTGTCTAAGCATGAGAAAACTAAGGTGATATCACTTTATCAAGTTAGACCTCGCGATAATGAGGAATGTTTTCATAAAAAAGTAGTTGCAAATGAAAACACTTCTCATTTATTATTGTGGCACTTTATTGTTCTATCCGATGTTTGAAATCGTTTCTATAAATTGAAAGCCGAAATCATCATCCATTAGGTAATTAGATTCTTATGAGTCAATCTTCCGCAGCCTTAAACTCTCCCAATCCGATGAAAAAGAAAGTCATCACGGCACTAATTGCGGTTGCAATTGGTCATATCGGGGTCTTATGGGCAGTCAGCCACATTAAGCCTGCTGAACTAAAGCCAATTGAAAAGAAACCTTTACAAGTCCGTTTTGTAAAAATTCAAGAGCAACCAAAACCTTTACCACCAAAACCAAAAGAACCGCCTAAAAAGCCGGAACCTAAAAAAGAAGTGAAAGAGGTTAAAGTTGTTGAGAAACCTGTAACTCCACCTAAAAAAGTGGAAAAAATTCAGCAGGTCAAAAAGGCTGAAACACCTAAAGAAACAGTAAAAACAGAACCTAAAGTTGAACCAAAAATAGTAACGCCAACGACTACTGTGACTGAAAAAGTCGTTGAAAAGCCAAAGCCAGTGGTTCAAGAAGCACCTAAAGCTCAACCTGCTCCAGATCCATCGCCAAAACGCGTTTCAATTGGCGGTTCGGGTGTACAGTGGAGCCGCTCACCACGTTTGACTGTTTCACCAAAAGATTTACAGGGCGAAGCACGCTCGGTTGTTGTACTTATTGAAGCCGATGAGAAAGGCAAGATTACTAACGTGCGCGTAACCCGTAGCAGCGGTATTCCAAGTCTAGATGACAAGGTAGTCCGCGCTGTACGTAGTGCAAAATTTAAACCTTATATGGAAAACGGTGTTGCTTATCCAATTAAAGCAGAGCAACCGTTTGACTTAACCCCTTAAACGAATTTGAGTCCCAACGGCTAACCTTAATCAGGAGTTCGAATATGAACTTTTCAATCTATTGGCAACATGCAGATGCAGTGAGTAAAACCCTGTATTTCATCTTATTGGCAATGTCGATTGCTACTTGGACAGTTTTCATCTTACGTTTGATGGGGACTCGCCAACTAAAACAACAAGCTTATGCTCAACTCTCTCAGGCTATTACTTCGCTCAAAGCAAAGTTACAACCTTTGAGTTTTGAACAACGTAAAGCAGTTGCAGAGCAAGCATTATTGCGTCAGATTTCTGCTGAGAAAGCCAATGCTGATAAAGGTATTTCAGTTTTAGGAACAATTGCTTCAATTGCACCATTCGTTGGTTTGTTTGGTACAGTATGGGGTATTTTCCACGCGTTAGTTGCCGTTGGTAAGAGCGGACAGGCAGGTTTAGCTCAAGTGGCTACACCAGTAGGTGAAGCACTTATTATGACTGGTCTTGGTCTTGCAGTTGCGATTCCAGCGGTATTGGCTTATAACATTTGTGTACGTGCGAATCGTGGCCTTGCTCATGATTTACAAGATCAAGCACACAGTTTGTTAATCGACACCATGTTGCAGCAAGACTCAACTGTAAAGTCTGATGTTAAAACTGCACAGCAAAGTTATGTTGGAGGTCAAGCTTAATGGCTTTTCAATTGGGTGAAGACCACGATAGTGGCATGAATGAGATGAATCTCATTCCGCTAATCGACATTATGTTGGTGTTAATGATCATCTTTTTGGTCACAGCAACAGTTGCCAACCCATCGATTCCATTAACGCTTCCTAAAACAACTGCTGAAATTATTGATCCACCACCAAAAGCAATTACGATTAGTATCAATGCAAATGGTGAAGTGGCTTGGGATACTCAAGTAATTAGCCTTGATGAGCTTCAAAAACGTTTCCAAGAAGCAGGTCAAGGTGCGGTTAAACCGACAGTTCAACTTCGCGCTGATAAAGAGTCGAAGTACGATACTGTTGCTCAGGTAATGTCTCGCGCCAGTGAAGCCGGACTGAGCGATATTGCCTTTGTAAGTGAAAACTAAAATCTAGTTTCACGTAATAAAAAAGCAACCAATTCGGTTGCTTTTTTATTTTCTCATTTATTAATTTTTCATGAGATGTTGGAATTTACTATGTAACTTTAACAGCTTAGGTGGAATTGCAAAGTTACAGTAACCTTGTGAAGGGTTCTTTTCATAGTAATTTTGATGATAGTCTTCTGCTGGATAGAATGTAGGAGCAGGGGATAATTCAGTCACAATATCAAGATCATCATCTTTTAATGTCTGAATGGTGTGTTCCGCTGCCTGCTTTTGCTCTTCATTAAAATAGTAAATAACAGAGCGATATTGAGTACCAATATCATTACCTTGGCGGTTTAAAGTCGTTGGATCATGCGTTGCAAAGAACACATCAAGTAACTGAGAATATGTAACTTGTTGTTCATCAAAGTCGATAAGAACCACTTCAGCATGCTGAGTGTCACCTTGACATACTTGCTCATAAGTTGGGTGAGTTGTATGCCCACCAGCATAACCACTTGTTACTTTTTCTACACCACGTATTTGTAAAAATACGGCTTCGACGCACCAAAAACAGCCGCCGCCAAATAATGCCTGTTGCATTGTTTTTTCCTCTATTTCCTGCCTATTACAATAGGGTTTATCTAGTTAGATTACAAAGTAAAGCGTGTATAAAAAAGTAAAGAAAATTGCATTACTTATTTCATTTTACTTTAGGTAAACCCTGTCGAACAATTTGAGAGAAATGCTCACTGCTTTGGTCTGCAAATTGTTCGAAATGTTCAGTACGTGGGTTAATGTGTGCAATTTGGTACCACTGTTTCAAGCTAATATTTTGATCGAGTGCTTTAAGATCATATAAATAATTAGGTAAGTAACCAGAGGCAATTAACCGATAATCTTTAGGAAGCTGATATGGGTTAATGGCTTGAACCATATCAAAAATTAAAGTTGTACAATTACTTGTGAGCGTATTGTACCACTTTGGTTCTGCACGTAGTTCATCTGCTTTTTTAAGATATTCTAAAAAGAGCGCTTTTTGCTCAGAGCGAGGCATATTGACCGGGAAATTATAAACTTGCTCTTTACGGATATTGCTACGCGTGTAGACAATATCTTTTTCATCAGATGCAATTAAGCTCAGTTCATATTTTCTAAAGAAGCCGCCAATTGCTGAAAACTCTTCAGTCTTTTCTTTTCGAATTTCGATCGAAAAAACTAAAGGTTGTTGATTTTTAAATTCGAAACTGACTAGCGTATGGGCAATTTGTGGCCCCATCCAGTAAGAGGTAATGATATTTATACCATTTAACTGGTTTAGATCAAAAGTACGGGTTTCCCAGCGGACATCATAGGTTCCATCAGGATGCCAGTTGAAGTTACGGACATTATGCAAAGTAATAACATCGCCGTGTTTTTCGTAACTTAGCATATTGGCAACTTCAGGGTTCCAGTCACGGTCTTGACGTGCAGTAATCGAAAAGTACCAAACCAAAGAGCAGGCAAAAGCTAACAGGTAGATTAAAACGTCTGTACGACGGCTAATGATATGCCCATTAAAATATAAACCCGCCATACTTAAAGCAAAGGCAATCCATATGCCAATAATAATACGGCTGCCTAACCAGCCAAAAGGTTGTTGGACCCATAGGGCTAAGCATACCCAAATGCTGGAAAGCACAATAAACAACGTGAATAAACTATGTAAAGCGCCGAAGAGGAGGGCGATAATAAATTCACGTGTTCCGATATTGTGCATAGGCGACCAGAAAATTATTTTTTATAAGTGGCAAATTCGAATGAAGTTCCTGATTTTTCATCTACTTGCTGTTCGCTTGCAGTTTTGTGAAATTCACTCGGTATTGTTGGATAATGTGCATCACCTTGTACATCTAAGTCAACATGAGTGAGCTCAAGACGGTCTGCAATTGTCAAGGTTTGCTTAAAGATTTCACCACCACCAATAATGAATAAAGCTTGCTTTTCGGTGTTTTTGGCATCTTCTAAAGCAGCATTTAAAGCATCTTCAATTGAATACGCAATTTTTACGCCGTCAAAATGCCAGTTAATGTCACGGGTAATCACCCAGTTCACACGGTTCGGTAGAGCACGACCCATAGACTCAAGCGTTTTGCGGCCCATGATCACCACACCACCTTGTGTGATTTCTTTAAAATGTTTTAAATCGGCAGAGATATGCCATGGCAACGCATTGCCTTTACCAATACAGTGATTTTTGTCCATTGCGACAACGTGGACAACTTCTACATTTTGCCATGCCATAATCTTATTCTCTAAACCGTAATCTAATGAAATTTAAGCCGTCGTTATACTGCAACTGGTGCTTTAATTGCCGGATGTGACTCGTAACCTACAATCTCGATGTCTTCAAATTTGAAGTCGAAAATATCTTTAACTTCTGGATTAAGTTTTAATTGGCAAAGTGGTAATGGCTCACGCGTCAATTGTAGTTTTGCCTGCTCAAAATGGTTGGCATAAAGATGCGTATCGCCACCTGTCCAAACAAAATCACCAACACCTAAGCCACACACTTGAGCAATCATATGGGTGAGTAGGGCATAGCTGGCAATATTAAATGGCACGCCTAAGAATACGTCAGCACTACGTTGATAAAGCTGGCATGACAACTTGTTGTCTTGTACGAAGAATTGGAAGAGCGTATGGCAAGGCGGTAAAGCAACTTGTCCAGCCTCATTTGGGTTCCAGCCAGAGACAATTAAACGGCGTGAATTTGGGTTGGTTTTAATTTCATTAATTAACCATTTAATTTGGTCAAAACCATCTTGGTTATAAGTACCATCGGCATTTTTAGTTGCGCCGAAATTACGCCATTGATGGCCATAAACTGGGCCAAGCTCATGTTCTGGGCGGCCGAAACGGGCAGTTTGTTCTGCTGTTGCCCATTCATCCCAAATGGTGACTTTATTGTCTTGTAAGTACTTAACGTTAGTATCGCCTTTTAAGAACCAAAGTAACTCAATCACGATAGAACGAAAGTGAACTTTTTTTGTGGTGAGTAAAGGAAAACCCTTAGAGAGATCAAAACGCATTTGATGACCAAATACAGAACGGGTTCCTGTGCCTGTACGGTCGCCTTTGTCACCGCCATTATCAAGGATATGTTGTAGAAGGTCTAAATATGCACGCATAACACTCTCGAGTTCGGATTAATTTCCATAAAATAAAAGGGGAGACGGTTCATGGATTAATAAACCGTGGAAGATAATAGCATGGATTCAGGACTGTTAGGAAAGCGAGCCTTGCTTTGTAATTAAAATCGCTTAGCACGATTTTGATAAATCGAAACAAGAAAAAATCCAACCAGTACAAAGCCTAAAGCTTGTAGTGTTGCGATCCAATTGTGTTGAGGGGGCAGTAACCACATTATAATAGCAACAATAATGAGAGGGTAAATTCTAAGCAGAAACTGGAGTTTAACTTTATATGAACTGTGCTCTGGAATTTTTGTTTGTAAATATTGCCCGAAATGAAGCCCGAACCCTAACACGAGACTAAGAACAGTGTAAGTCGGCGATAAAGGCTGTACTTGATTGGCTGCATAAATTGCAGCACAAACGACAATAATGAAAATGAGTTTGATGTGACGCGGTGCGTTATACCAATAAGCCAACATAAAAATGAGCCTATTTGTTAAATAACGATTGAGGTGAAAAAATAAAAGCAGCAAGCGCCATAAATGCGATTCCTTGAACGCCCCAGATCAGCAAGTTAGGCATGGTTTTTACAAAGATAAGTGCAAATAAAAGAGCGATAGGAACCCACGTAAATAGGCGGTAAAGTAAGCCAGTCGGGTTACTTTGAGCAAAATGCAATTTAAAGTAACGGCAGATTAAAAAAATAACCCCAGTTCCTGTAAACATTAAAATGGTATCTAAAGGCAATGGTTGATATTGATATAACCCAATACAGATTAAGAGGGTAATAATTAAAATGATTAATTTTTTAAAAGTCGGGACTTGTGTATTAAACCAGAATTCCAGCATGGCGAATCTTCTTTCTTGGGAGATAAAAACTGTAGCATAAAAAAGAGGAGCCGAAACTCCTCTGATTTAGATGTTAACTGTTCTTTTGAGGGCCCCAGTCATAAATTTTCTTTTGGTAGGCATACCACATCATCCAAAGACCTATCAGTAGCATTGGAACGGTGAGGATTTGTCCTTTCGTCATCCAGCCAAACAAGATGAAACCTTGGTCGGCATCCGGTTGACGGAAGAATTCCATCACAAAGCGTGCAACACCATAACCCATTAAAAATAGGGCAGATACAGCCATACGTGGGCGTGGTTTTGAGCTAAACCACCACAAAATAATAAAGAGTAATAGTCCTTCGCAAAGCGCTTGGTAGATTTGAGAAGGGTGACGAACCAGATGTAATGGATCGGTTGGGAAAATCATTCCGAATGGATAATTCGGATCTGTGACCGCACGGCCATATAACTCTCCGCCAATAAAGTTACCAATACGTCCGAACATTAAGCCTGTCGGTACACATGGGGCAACAAAGTCGAGTGTCTGGAACCATGTTTTTTGATATTTTTTACACCAGAATAGCATTGCGATCATGACGCCTAAGAAGCCGCCGTGGAAGCTCATACCACCTGTCCAGACTTGGAATAACCAGATTGGGTTTTCAAGGAATTTATCAAACTCATAGAAAAGCACATAGCCGATACGTCCGCCGAGTACAACACCTAAGGCACCGTAAAACACCAGATCGGAAACCATGTCCGATGTCCAGCCATCACGCTGTTTGGCACGGTAGGAAGCAAGCCCCCAAGCACATAAAAATGCCAATAAATACATGAGTCCATACCAATGGACTTGAAGAGGTCCTAGATGTATTGCGACCGGATCGATATTAGGATAGGTCAGCATTGCTGCTCCTTGATCTTACGTTTTGACAGATTGTAGCGGAATGATATGAAAAATGTTGTACATTCAATGTGTAAACATAGGGAACAAGAATCAATGTGTATTGTGGCTTTAGCATGGCATGTTCTGGATGATATGCCCTTGTGTCTGATTTCAAATCGCGATGAGTTTTATCATCGACCAACCGCATTGTTGCATCAATGGGAACATACGCCAATCATTGCAGGGCAAGACTTACAGTCGGGTGGTACTTGGATGGGTGTTACGCCGCAGGGCCGATGGGCTGTGTTAACCAATTTCCGTGATGGACGTGATAAAAAACAATATGAGACCTCTCGTGGTCATTTAGTTCAGGCTTTTTTAGAGTCTGATTTGTTACCGATTCGCTTTGCTCAGCAATTAGAACAACAGCAACAGAACTTTGCTGGTTTTAACCTGTTTATGGGAACTGCTGATCAGGCGGTCTATATGAGTAACCGCGGTGAGGCTCCTCAAGTATTAGCCAACGGTGTATATGTGGTTTCGAATGGTTTAATGTCCGACCACTGGGAAAAAACCAGACATTTACGCACACGTTTTACGCAAGAGTTCTTGCCTATGCATCAGCACAAAACAGAAGAGTTAAGTTTGCAGCATGCAGCGTGGGATATTTTAGAAGATGAGCGTAAGGTCACCACAGCATTGTTGCCAAACACGGGCATTCAGCCGGAAATGGAAGAATTATTGTCATCGACTTTTATTCAAAGCCCCGTATATGGAACACGGTGTTCGAATTTTTTAAGAATGACCAATAATGAATGGATATGGTTGGAAAAGACCCAGCAGGGTGAACATAGTGGTCAAATTGTGCAGCAACAGGTGCTTTTAAACCGTTAGAAAAATGCCGATCAAGTGATCGGCATTTTTTTGGGTAAATCAATTAACCGGCAATAACGCCGCCATCTTTACGGGTAATCACAACAGTTGCTGAGCGTGGGCGCGCAGTTTTATTGCTTGGGTCTTTTTGTGTGGCAGGCCAGTTACTTTCTGGTTTCGCGTAACTTGGTGAATCTTCACCAGGGTGCTGAACATTAATGAAAATTGCTTTGTAGTCAGGAGTCATGGCAATACCAGTAATTTCACATTGCTTTGGTCCGACTAAGAAACGACGTAATGTTGCGTCTGTAACTTTGGCACCTGTTATGGTCTGCTGACCATTTGAAGTTGTTGCTGTACCACCATCACCGATTTGACCCGGCAGAGCTGCAAGCATCATACAGTTAGTAACATCAGTGTAAGCGCCGTCATCGGTTTCAATCCAGAGAACACCGCGTGGGTCAAACCACATACCATCCGGAGATGAAAAATCATTGTTATCTGTTAAGCCGGATAAGTTGATGTTTGAAGCCATTGATGCTTCTGCGCCAAATAGGTAGATATCCCATTTGAAGGTTTCAGCAGTTGTTTTGTCATCAGTTTCTTTAAAACGGATGATATGACCGTTTACGTTTCCTTTTTGTTCTTTTGTGCCTGCATATAGGTCTGTGTAGTTACGTGGATTGGCTGCATCAGTTGCATAGTCTTTACCACGATTTGAGTTATTGGTGAGTGTGACATAGATTTCACCGTTTACTGGGTTGACCGTACACCATTCTGGGCGGTCCATTTTTGTTGCACCTACAGAATCCGCTGCTAAGCGTGCAAATGTAACAACATCTGCCTGTGACTTAAACGGGTAGGTAGTGTTGCTTTCATTTAAGCCATTTTTGCCATAAGCAAGTTCAATCCATTGACCTGAACCATCGTTATTAAACTTAGCAACATACAATTTGCCTGCATTCATGTATTTGTCGCCAGCTGTATAACCACCGTTTATATCTTTGGTGTCCCACACAGCGGTTGAAACAAATTTATAGATGTATTCACCACGAGAGTCATCACCCATATAAAATGCTAATGGTTGACCTACTACGGCACGGCAAGCACTGTCTTCATGTGCGAAACGGCCTAATGAAGTACGTTTAACCGGATTTTGGCGTCCATCAAATGGATCAATCTCAACCATCCAGCCAAATGTATTTGGCCCATTTCGGTAATCTTGGGTAGCTTGAGCTGCTTTTACATCGGCATTCCAGCGATCATACAAGTCTTGTGACTCTACTTGACCAATTGCTGTTTCCCAGCCGTAACGCGAACTTGTGCCTAAATAAATTTGTCGCCCTTGTTCATCAACGTTAGGGATTAACTCACCATTTTTATCTTTTAAGTAAATGATCTTGCCATCTTTATCTTTTTTAGGTGCACCTTTTTCATCTTTCTCATACAGATAAGGTTCATCTTTTTTAACGCCTAAACCATAACGTTTTAATGCAATTTTTTCTGCATCTGTACGTGCATATTCATCGCTACCCGAACGTTGGAAATAACCAATAAAGTTTTCTTCAGTGGTTAAATAAGTGCCCCAAGGTGTATAACCGTTACCGCAGTTATTATGAGTGCCACGTGTTTGACGTCCAGCAGGTGAGAAGCGAGTTGCAAGCAGGCTTGAACCCGCTGCAGCACCTGCAAACTCCATAACTGTAGAAGCTGTAATACGACGATTAAAAATAGAATTTTTAACAATTTCTACTTTTTGAGTGGTTGGATCTTTTTTAATATGAACTACAGAAACCCCATGTGCATTGGTTTCACGAATGACTTCATCTTCAGGGCGACGTCCATCCACTTTTGTAGGACCTTTGGGATGAAGGAAGGTCTGATTAATATATTCGTGATTCATCACCAACAAACCTTGTGCTGACACAGTCTCATCAAAGCGGTTTGTTGATGTGTTTAAGCCAAAATAATGCATGCCGTCATGGCAGTCGCCAGAGCGAAACTGGAAGCTTGGGCCAGATGGAATATTATTGTCGTCCCAATCTCCAACTCTTGGATTGATTGAGTCACCTAAAGCGTAGATAACATTGGCTTCATAACCTTCAGGTACAGTCACAATATCATTTAAATTTTTAGCTACGGGCGTAAAAGTGAGTTTTTCCGGTTTTTTATTTGGGTCTACAGGTGTGGTTCCACCATTATTAGAGCCAGAGTCATCATCGTTATCATTACAGCCAGTTAAAGTAGAAGCTAAAGTCAGTGCTACTGCACCGCTTGCTGCTTTGGTGATTAAACTACGACGACTGATGTGTTGTTCTAAAATGTCACGAAAGTGGATATTGTCAGAAGTATTATTGTCCAATTCTTGGTCTTCATGATATGGCGTCAGCTCTGTCATGGGAAATTCCTAAGTTAATAAAGAGATTGTTCTAAAAGTCTTCATGAGCTTAGTTTGTGAATGTGACGAGGCTTTGACGTTTTGATGATAAGTTAATGAAATATTTGACCGTTTAGTGAAAGGTTGAAGGAATTTTATTTTTTTAATGAGACTTTAAAAATAAAAGAAACCTGCATAAAGCAGGCCTCTTTTATAGTGTTGAAAGAAATCATTTCTTCACAACAGATGGTGCAATTGGGTCGGCAGTGATATAGCCAACTGCTGCTGCAAATTTATTACTGTAATTTGTATTAATTGCAGTATCAATTTGAGCGAGTAAATCTGCGCTAATACCAGTACGAACACCATCTTTTTCTTTGTAGAAACGGTTCCATTCGTCACCTGGATGTTGGAAGTTACTCATGATGTAAGTCCAACCGTTTACCTCGTCGACTGCATGTAGACCCGTCGATTCAGCACCTGCTGGTGTAGATAAGATACGGATGAGCTGTTTGGTATCAACGTTATAAGCCCATAAGAAGTTATTTAAGTGGTTACCAGAGTCTTCACCGATAAATAAAGTGCGAAGCTTTTCTGAGAACTTCAAGTTATCAGGGCTAGCAATTTGCTCTGGGTCAGCAGTGTTCCCTAAGCTGTCAAAGCTAATATCTTTACCTTTAATGAGAAGGTTAGATTGGCTAGGTACCCACTCACTATTGATTGCAATATTTGAGCTGTCTTTCTGGCCACCAGTTAATGTGTGCTCCAAAATACCACCAGCAGTGATTTTCGGGAATTTAACGTTGTGCTCAGCAAGATAACCGTTACCACCTTCAACCATTGAATCGACAATATTAGCTAAAGCTGAATAAGCTTTTTTATCTGCAATATTTACTGTTGTGCCTTCATTTTTGGTCAATGCCATTGAAGCACCCATGTAAGCAGCATAACGGTGTGTTTCAAGGAAAGCCGCTGCAAGTTTAGTTCTGTCGCTATTATCTTTAAGCTTGAGATATACACCAGTTTTACTTAAATAAGTAAATTTAAAACCTTGAGCTTCTAATTCTGCTTTTTGGGCAGCTTGTTGTAGTTTTAAACGCTCTTTTGCCGCTTTGGCTAAAGCTTGTTGTTCAGGAGTACCTTTGTCGCCTGCATCAATAGCCTCTTTCTCTGCTGTTGTTGCATCGCTTGGATATTTAGCAATTTGTAGAACTGACTCAAAAATATCAGTTCCTTTAATGCCGCTCTTGATGAGGTTTTCAATCTCGGCACTTGTTGCATGACCAAGTCTGATCCAAGAAATCTGACCAGTCGTTGTGTCACTAAGTACTGTTGTATATTTTGCAACGTAGAGTGTACCTGCAGATAAATCTTTCTCCTTATCTGCAACGAACATAAATAGTCCACCGTTGGTATAGTCATCACCCATTAACACCGTGCGGTTATCAGGGAAAACCTGTACAAGTTCGTGTGAAATACGGCCTAAACAATAGTGCTTTGTAACGCGACCAGTACCATCTGCATTTACGGTAATTTCTGGCAAGTGGCCATAGTTATATGGATTGGCAATGCTTTCATCGCCATATATATTTTTACTGAAGGCTTTAAGTGTTGAAAGTGATTGACCTAATTTTTGGTCAAAAGCATCTGGTTCGTATTCTTCACTAGAAAGATGAGTTCCCCATGGAGATAAACTTGCACCACAAGTAATCCATAGCCCATGTGCACTTGAAGTATCAACGTTATGGTATTTAATTAAAGTTAAGTGACCTGTCTTTGGATCTTGATCTAAAGTTAAGACAGCAATCGGAGATGATAATTTACCGTAAGTATCACCACCATTTTGGTCTTTTGATAGATATTCAAATTGAACCACATGGAACACTGGGTTACCGGTTACACCCAATGCTTTCTTGTCAGCATCTGTGAAATCTTTGCCTGTTGCTTGTTTGAAACTAATGAGAGAACTACCATCTGGGCAGTCAGAGAAGAATTGACGTTCTTTACCTGCAACTGATTTATCAATAATTGGCTTATTATTAATATCGTAATAACCACCCGCGATGACTTTTCCTCCTTTACCATCAGGCACTTCTGTACCTGTTAAGAAGAATGGTTTGTAAGCGAGTTGATATTCTGTTTTGCTGCCGTCTTCCCATGAAATAGCAAGTTTTGATGCACATGCTGTTGTGGCAATATCTGCTACCGTTGAAGGAGCTGGCATTGAAGTGAACGTTGCATTCTTAAAGTTAATTGGCTTTGACGGAGTGACAATAGATGAGTCGTTATCGCTATCGTTACAACCTGCTAACGTTGCTGCCGTAGCCATCGCACCTAATGGAAGAAAAGGGATCCCCGTAAACCATTTTAAAATATCGCGACGTGTTGGGTGGTTAGAAGCAGTGGTCATAATAAATCCGTAACTTTTGTGTGTATATTTGTTGAGTCGATTCTATGGATTGAAAATGACACTTTTCTTACATTTTTAAGTCACTTTGAAGACAGTTTATTGCTTTGTAGATTAAAAAGCGTTCTACATAAAAAAAGCCTGAACTTAGAAGTTCAGGCTTTTATATATTATTTTTATTCAGCAGAATGGGTTTTTCTCTTTTCAAGAATTTTGCCGAAGAGTAAACCTATTTCGAAAAGTAGCCACATTGGAATTGCTAGCATCACCATCGAAATCGCATCGGGTGGGGTAATAAACATCGCTACAAAGAAGCATCCTACAATAATAAAACGTCTTTTTTCAGCAAGGCTTTGCGTATTTACCACACCAATCAAAATAAGTAGCAAGGTCGCGATAGGAATTTCAAAAGTGACACCAAACACCAAAAATAGCTTTAAGCAGAAGCTTAAATAACTATTAATGTCGGTCATTGGTGCTACTGTTTCAGGTGAAACGCTAATAAAGAAATGTAATATGGCAGGCAGGGTAATGTAATAAGCAAAAGCGACACCTGCATAAAATAAAATAATACTACCAATGAGTAACGGCAGCGCTAAATGACGCTCTTTTTGATAAAGCGCAGGGCGAACAAAAGACCATATTTCATAAAGAATAAATGGCATTGCCAACATGAGCGCAACAAATAAATTAAGTTTAAATGGGGCCATAAAGGTTGCTGTAACATCCGTTGCAATCATGGAAGATGAGGCAGGAAGTTGTAACCTTAGAGGCTCAGATAATAATTGATAAGTATGATTTCGAAAGGGCAGTAAACAAAAAAATAAGAATAATGTTACCCCTACAATCCTAAATAAATGACGTCTTAAAACCACCAAATGATTCATGATTGGCATTTGGTCTAGGTTTTCTTGACTATTTACAGCGGTTGAAGGCAGTTGGTTCATACGGCAATCTTCAATTCAACAGGAGATGTTTCTGAAATATCAGTTTGAGGAAAAGGCGTAACTTTAGTCAGATACGGCACTTTGTAATGGCCCGATATAGGAGTACATTTCCGAATAGGCTTTTGTGTTGTTTTAGCTGTTTCAGTTGCTTCTAAAGATTCTGAAACCTGCTGTTTTTGTATTTCTTCAAGCTGTTGTTGTACTTTACGTTCCAATGCTTCAATGCGGTTAAGTTCCTCTTGCATTTCTTTGCGGAACTCAGACAGACGTAGCTCCTGATCAATCTCGTTTTGCAGATTCGTAATATAGCGTTTTAGTCGAACATACCAGCGACCTGCAAAGCGTGCAGCTTCCGGAAGCTTCTCTGGACCTAAAACTAAAATTGCAATAATTGCAAAACAGAGTAACTCTGTCATTCCTACATCAAGCATGGGTCAAACCTTTAGCTTTTCACTGATGTGCTTTCAGATGTTTTAACTTGTGCATCAATTGTACGAGGGCTATTTAAAGATGCAGCTTCGTCTTCTTCACGAACTGACTTTTTAAAATCTCTTACTGCACCGCCTACATCTTTACCGATATTTTTTAGCTTAGATGTACCGAACAATAAAATAACGACAATTGCGAAAATAACGACATGCCAAATAGATAAACCAGCCATGATTTTATACCTCTTTTTAGTTCGCTTTATATCAACAGGTTGCCATGACAGGAATGTGACACTTATATTTCATTTTTAAGACAATATTTATAAGTGGCCACTTATGACCAGATTTTTAAAGATATTTTTTGGGAGGATTTTTAAATTTTATTGAGCTTCGTTCTTAGACGAATTTACTTGAAATAGATCATACATTTCAAAATCAAAAGGTGTAGCATAACAGGCTGATTTTGACGAGCGAGAGGAGAGAGCGTGGCATTATTACTGCCTATATTGGCATTTATCACAGGACTTCTACTTGCTCAGACCTCCATTTCAGAAACCATAAAACCTATTCTCTCAGCTTGGCTTGCACGACTCCTGATTCCGATTGTGATTATTTACAACATGGTCTTTTATCAATCGGGAAGCTTGAGCTTAATGCTCTTTAGTTTTGGTTCGGCGTTCATTATTTTCTTTGCTTATTTGGCTTTATTTAAAGACCGCTTATTGGCACTTTGCGTAAGTTATACCAACATGGGGTGGCTTGGTTTTCCTTTCGCTATGGCTTTATTCGGTCCTGAAGCAACTGCTCCAATTGTTGCTTTATATATTGGAATGTCGCTTTTTGGCAATGCTTGGGCTGTGACTGCCGTTACTACGGCACCGCAAAGTAAGCTCAATATATTAAAAAAGGTTTTAACTTCACCACCTTGTATATCGATATTCTGTGCTGTTGTGCTCAGACTTTTAGGGGCCCAACATATCGAAAGCCCTGCTATACATTGGGTTTATGAGGTTGCTAAATTTGCAATGACTTTTGCAGGTATGTGTGTGCTTGGAATGTGGCTGCGCCGTACCAGAGTTTATATAAAAGATTTAATTTACAGTACAAAAGCTCAAGCATTTAAAGTGGCCTGTGGATTTGTACTTTGTGGATTAAGTTATAGGTTTTTACCGATTCCAAATATAAATCAGCACATCGGTGTAATGTTTTTAATGTTTTGCTTGCCACCGGCAGCCAATATTGTAGCTCTAGAAACCCATTATCAAGGCACGGGTAGATCTGCTGCTTATATCGCTTCAGGGACGATTGTGAGTTGTGTGTGTATTGCGATTTATGCAGTGTTTTTACACTTGTTCGTCTAATTAATTATTTAATTATAAGTTTCCTGCACTTGCTGGTGCGAAGGCGGCATGGATGCCGCCAGTTAGACTGTGGCACAGGGAAGTGCCATCAGTCTAACAAAAGATTTTTGCTTACTTTTCATCTTTGAAAAGTAAGGTTCGCCTATACAAAGTTTAATCTGTTTTAACGCTGTATAGTTTGGCCGTGTGATCAGCCTACTTCTGCAAGCTCTCTCTAAATAACTGCATCGCTTGCCCACGATGACTAATCTTATTCTTGTCTTCTTTAGACAACTCAGCGCTAGAAACTTGTAGCTCTGGCAACCAGAACAGTGGGTCATAACCAAAACCATTTTCACCACGTGGCGCTTCTAAAATTTCACCATGCCAGATGCCTTGGAAAATTTGTGGCAATGGATCTTCCGCATGAGTCACTAAAGCAAGTACGCACACAAACATACCTTCAATCGCTTCACCATTTTTACGAAATGGCAAAAGGTCATTTAATAATTTGGCATTATTCGCTGAATCGTCACCATGTTCTCCAGCATAACGTGCTGAATAAATACCAGGTGCACCTCCTAAAACCGGAACACAAATACCGGAGTCATCAGCCATAGCAGGTTTCCCTGAAATTTTAGAGGCATGACGCGCTTTAATAATGGCATTTTCAATAAAGCTTAAGCCGTCTTCAATGGCATCGGGAATATTTAGGCGACCCTGAGGAATAATTTCTACAGGCAACTTGAGCTGTTCAAAAAGTTTTTCAAACTCTGCGACTTTACCTTTGTTGTTACTTGCAAGGACTAAAGAACCCTGATCAAACCAATGTGGGGTAGACATAAGATAACCAAACTTTATAACCAATATTGAACGTGAGCTATGTTACGTGTTTTTTGAAAGGGGATATAGAGCAAAACAAATAGAATATAAAATTAGAAGCTTAAAAAACTAAAACCACCTTATAGATGATATAAGGTGGTTTTAGTCGAGTAAGTATAAGCTGGATTATTATTGTGCTTGAATCCATTTATCCGCGCGGTCACGTGCCATACGGATTTGCTCTTGAGTTAAGTTTGCAGCAAGAGCCGTCTTTTTACCTTCAGATAAGCTAATCACTTTATTGTCGAGCATGCCATCACGAGTTGAAAGTTCATACCACTGGTAAGCACCTACGTAGTTTTTCTTTTGCTCTTCCATCATCGCAAGGTTGTAGCTTGCACGGTTATCGCCGTTACTTGCCGCTTTTTCGAAATATTTACGAGCCATAGCTTCGTCTTTCTTAACGCCAATACCATCAGCATACATACGGCCAACATTTAATTGCGCAGGTGAAAGACCTTGATCAGCAGCAGCTTTAAACCATGCAAATGCTTGTTTATCGTCTTTTGCTACATCTTTGCCGTATTGATAACGTGTACCAAGATAAAACTGTGCTCCAGCTTGACCCGCTTGAGCTGCTTTTTGAAGGTCATGAATCCCCATTGTGGAGAAGCGCGCAGCTTGGCTCGCAACCGATTGTGGCTGGGCGATATAATCTGCATGAGCCTGCATACTTAGCAGTCCTGCAATTAGTGTGCTAAATAATGTCTTTTTCATAGTGCACTCACTCGATAAATAGCGACTTCACCAAACAAATTCGGAACATGTTTGCTTAACAGGCTTCCCTGCTGGTTTCCATTGACGGCGAGTCGATTAATAATTTGTATTTGATTTTCCGCACATAGTGCTTCGAAATCTTTAAACGTACATAAATGAATGTTGGGGGTGTTATACCACATATATGGTAGAGCATCCGATACAGGCATCATCCCTTTTAATGCTAGAAAAGAGCGAGTCTTCCAGTGTGCAAAGTTTGGAAAAGTGATAATGGCCTGTTTACCCACACGCACCATGTCTCTTAATAAAACATCGGGTGCATCTACGGCTTGCAAAGCCTGTGCCATAACCACATAGTCAAAAGACTGGTCGGCAAAACGGCTTAAACCGAGATTCAAATCTTGTTGAATAATATTTAACCCGCGACTGACGGCAATTGCAATCTTTTCTTGATCAATTTCTAAACCATAAGCACGAATTTGATGCTTTTGGCTCATATGAGCGAGTAATTCACCGTCACCACACCCTAAATCGAGTACGCTAGAGCCGGGTTTAATCCACTTTTCTGCCAGTTGTTGATCAATACGCATTAGCTTGCCTCCAGTGAAGTCGATTTTAAATGTTCTTCACCGCCTAAGAAAGCGCGCAGTGTTTTGACATACAGTGGAATCGGGAATAAGAACGAGTCATGACCTTGTTCAGCATCAATATCAAGATAACTTACCGGTTTATGATTGGTAATGAGAGCATCTACAATTTCTTGTGAGCGACTTGGTGCAAAACGCCAGTCAGTGGTGAATGAGACAATCAGGAACTGGCATTTGGTTTTACTCATTGCTTCTGTAAGCGAGTGGCCGTACTCACGCGATGGATCAAAATAATCCAAAGCTTTGGTCATAATGAGATAAGTATTGGCATCAAAGTTACGACTAAACTGTTCACCTTGATAACGGAGATAACTTTCGACCTGAAACTCGACATCAAAACCGTACATAAACTTGCCGGATTTTAAATCACGACCAAATTTTTGTTTCATGGCTTCTTCAGAAAGATAGGTAATATGGCCGACCATACGAGCCAAAATTAGACCACGCTTCGGATAGCTATCATTTTCCAAATAACGGCCATGATGGAAGTCCGGGTCGGACAGGATTGATTGACGTGCCACTTCGTTAAACGCAATATTTTGTGCTGAAAGCTTTGGCGCACTGGCAATAACGACACATTTTTGTAAACGGTCAGGGTAGTCTACCGACCATTGTAATGCCTGCATGCCACCCAAAGAACCACCGACCACCGCATACCAGACACTTATTCCTAAGCGGTCAGAAAGCATGGCTTGAGTTTTGACCCAGTCACGGACCGTTACTAACGGGAAATCTGGACCATAGGGACGATTGTCATTTTCAGGATTTGGTGAAGTTGGACCGGTTGATCCACTACATCCGCCAATATTATTAAGCGCAACTACAAAAAATTTATTTGTGTCGATTGCCTTGCCCGGGCCAATACAGCTATCCCACCATCCAGCTTTTTTATCATCTTCATGGTGATAACCCGCTGCATGATGATGTCCGGAAAGGGCATGGCAGATTAAAATCGCATTTGATTTATCTGCATTTAAAGTGCCGTAAGTTTCAACCATTAACTCAAAGCGTGGTAAAACACGGCCACATTCAAGATGTAAGGGTTCTTCAAATTGGAACTTTTGCGGAGTGACTAACCCCACTGAGTCAGCTGGAAAAGACACGGGAACATTTCGCCTTTTAAATCTTTCAGGAATAAAAAGAAAGGATACCAAGCTAGGTATCCTTTCCAAAGTCTTTTTTTTAATTAAACAGCGGCGGCAACAACCTGATCTGTACTTAAAACACCTTGATCAATCAAACGGTTGGTACATGCAATAATAGCTTCAATAGATGAAGTGACTGTGTTGTCGTGAACACCTGCACCAAATGAGCCTCTGCCTGTACCTTTCACTTGAAGTTCAATTAAGGTTAATGCTTTGGCATTTGCACCTGAACTAATACTGCGTTCTTCGTAGTTCAATACATCAATTGGTAATTGAAGTGCATTTAAGAATGCAGAGATTGGACCATTACCTTCGCCACGTAATTGTTGAGTTTCACCTTCAACATCAATCTCAAGTTCAATAATTTGAGTACCATTAATGTCAGATAACTTATAGTTTTTGACCGTGTAATGGTGGTTTTTCACTTCAACATACGTGTCTTTAAATAAGGTCCAGATTTGTTTAGCGCTAATCTCTGTACCATTCTCATCAGTATATTGTTGAACAACCTGACTAAATTCGATTTGTAAACGACGAGGCAATACAACGTTATAGTTTGATTCTAATAAGTAAGCGATACCGCCTTTACCAGACTGACTATTCACACGAATGACAGCATCATAGTCGCGGCCCAAATCTTTTGGGTCGATTGGTAAGTAAGGCATATCCCAGATTTCTTCATTTTTCTGGTATTCAAAGCCTTTTTTGATTGCGTCCTGATGCGAACCAGAGAATGCAGTAAATACCAAGTCACCTGCATATGGATGACGAGGGTGTACAGGTAAACCAGTACATTCTTCAACCGTTGCAATGACTTCATTAATATTAGAGAAATCTAATTCTGGCGCTACACCTTGGGTGTACATGTTCAATGCAATTGCTGCAACGTCAACGTTACCGGTACGTTCGCCGTTACCAAATACGCAGCCCTCCACACGGTCGGCACCCGCCATAATGGCAAGTTCTGATGCAGCAATACCACAGCCACGGTCATTGTGACAGTGAACGGAAATAATCACGCCATCACGACGTGCCAAATTACGATGCATCCATTCGATTTGGTCTGCATAAACATTTGGTGTTGAAACTTCGACAGTCGCAGGTAAGTTCAAAATAACTTTATGATCTGGACGTGCATCCCAAATTTCTGTAACCGCATCACAGACTTCTTTCGCTACTTCTAATTCAGTTGCAGAGAAACATTCTGGACTGTACTGGAAAATCCAGTCAGTTTCAGGATATTGCGCAGCATATTCTTTCACTTTCTGAGCTGCATTCACCGCCAACTGTTTTGCACCATTTACATCTACATTCAACACTTTTTGACGGAAGGTTGGAGAGTTAGAGTTATAAATATGCACAATTGCGCGCTTAGCACCTGCTAAAGCTTCGAAAGTACGCTCAATTAAATGGTCACGTGCCTGAACCAATACTTCAATGTATACATCATCAGGAATATGATTTTCTTCGATCAACATACGAGTAAAATCGAAGTCAATTTGAGACGCAGAAGGGAAGCCGATTTCAATATGTTTAAAACCAATTTTTACAAGCATTTTGAACATTTTGAACTTTTGTTCCATGTTCATCGGTTCAAAAATTGCTTGGTTACCATCACGTAAATCCGTGCTCATCCAGATTGGCGCTTTTGTAATTTCATTATTTGGCCATTGGCGGTCTGGTAAATCGACTCGCTGGTACATACGGCGGTATTTTTTGCTAGGGTCAGCCAACATCATGAGAAAACTCCTTATCTCGTAGCACGGTTGCGTCAAGTATCGTGTAAAAGGCAACGTCTACAGTTATATATGGTATCTAATACAGAAAAATTAAAGGGAATTTGAAAAGGTCTGCTTTAAAATACAGACAAAAATTTATACGCGCGCGAGGCGCAGCATCAGGAGTTCGAGATGATGTCTTGCTTGAGTAGGCTGGGCAAACAAGTGATTCGTTTTCATCTATAGACCATGTAATAGTAAGTTTGGTGGTTTGCTAATATGCTTATTGTTTAGATATATCACATCTAAACAATGATTACACGTTGTGCAAAAGACTTATACACATTTTAATTTCAGTGTTCAGAAAATAATTTTCTAATTTTGCATTGTTCTATATTTTATCGAAAATAATTTTCATTATTTTGCCTTATTGAGATAAAAATAATTGATTAGACTAAATAAGGCAAAAATAAATAGAGTTATAGTTCAGCCCACTTACGCATCAAGTTATGGTAAAGGTTGGTCAGTTTAATGACTTCGCTATGATTATCACCTAGCTGCATTCTTAGGTTTTGTACTGTTTGATCTAGGTTAAAAAGCATATGTCGTTCGGCATCATCACGCACCATACTTTGCACCCAGAAAAAAGAAGCAATACGACAGCCAGAAGTAATTGCTGTCACTTCATGCAAACTGGTAGATGGATATAAAATCATATCTCCTGCTGGAAGTTTGACTTCGTGATAACCATAAGTGTCTTCTACGACCAGATCACCACCTTCATATTCTTCAGGTTCGCTTAAAAATAAAGTACATGACAAATCGGTTCTAAGTCGTTCGTTTGTACCACGTATACGACGGATAGAGTTGTCTACATGAAAACCAAAAGACTCCTGATTTTCATAACGATTAAACAGGGGAGGGATAATATCAAGTGGTATTGCAGCAGATAAAAATAATGGGTGAGTGCCTAATGCCTCAAGAATAATATTACTCAGATGGTGAGTAAGCGGATGATCTTCAGGTAATTGCTGATTGCGTTTTACAGTTGCAGAGAGTGTACCAGCGGTTACTTTGCCATTGACCCATTCAATTTTGTCCATTTCATTACGAAAATATTGGACCTGTTCTTTACTCAATACATTGGGAATATGGTGGATCACGGTGATACCTGCGAGTAATAATAGTAGAAAATTAAAATAGCCTCTAACAAGAGAGGCTATTTTATATCAGAAACCATAAAAATATTATGGGATTCTAAGTTAACTTAGTATTTAAAGTTAACTGCTAGAACTGCACTACGGCCTTCTGCTTCTGTTGCATAGTGAGAAGCGTAAGCTTTAGTGAAATAGCGCTTATCAGATAGGTTGTTGATATTTAATTGAAGATCAACATTTTTATTTACGTTGTAACGTGCCATCGCATCGTAACGTACGTAAGATGGAACCCATTTAGTATTTGCTACATCACCATATACTTTGTCAGAGTAAACAGCGCCAGCGCCTACCGTCAATTGTGGAAGTACTTTATAGGTAGTCCATAACGTAGCAGCTTGCTTAGGTACGTTTGGCATTTGGTTGCCATTATAAATAGATTGGTCAGTACATTTTCCGCTACGGCAAGATTTACCATTTTTGGTTAGTTCACTGTCTAAATAAGTATAGCCAGCTGAAATGTTCCATTTATCAGTAATTTCACCATTTAAGCCTAATTCAAAACCATCAACTTTACTTTCACCTACATTTGCATAAGTAGTTGGGTCGATTTGTACACGTGTATTTTGTTTTTCAGTACGGAAAATAGCAGCTGTTAAATTTAGGTGGTTATCTAGGAAATCCCATTTCGTACCGATTTCAAATGTTTGCGCCTCTTCGGGATCAATCATTTGATTATTGGCATTAATTGTTTCGCTATTATCCCCCCAACCTGCATTTAAGCCGACTGGACTAGCTGAGGTTGCGTAGCTTGTATAGATTGAGCCATTCTCTGTTGGTTTAAATGTAATGCCCGCTTGATAGGTCACGAAATCTGAATCATTTTTTGCTGTATAGGCCGCTGCACTAGAAGTAGCTAAGAAGTTTTGTTCAGCTTCAAACTTATCCCAACG
Source organism: Acinetobacter sp. AOR01_HL (assembly GCF_027855455.1). Classification (NCBI taxonomy): domain Bacteria; kingdom Pseudomonadati; phylum Pseudomonadota; class Gammaproteobacteria; order Moraxellales; family Moraxellaceae; genus Acinetobacter; species Acinetobacter sp. AOR01_HL. Next base: position 214,213 of record NZ_JAKTIM010000018.1, read on the forward strand.
CAGGCCAAGATCTAATAACCATTTTGGTGTGATCTCAATATTGTCGAGTAAGTAGACAGAAGTACTTTCTACAGTTGCATCAAAGTCTGGGCGTGCTTGTAAACGGTCAACAAATGGCTTTTGAGTTGGACCATTGAGCGAGGTACACCAATTTGTTGATAAGTCTGAACAATCGCTATAGAAGCCAGTACTAGAAACATTACCTTTGGCATCAATAATGTTATAGCCGCCTTTATCAGTCTTTTGTTTGCTGTACTCTGCTCCTACATTAAATCTGTGCTTTAAGAAGCCAGTATCAAATTTACCTGTAAGTGCTAATTGATCAGTAAATGTTTCACTATCTGTAATAGCTGAGTTCAAACGATGCCAAACAAGACCTTTGCCAACATTACCTTTTGAGTCATCTGGGTTTGTCCAGACATAATCATTTTTTGATTTGGCATACATGGCCGTATTAGTAATAGTTATATTGTCGGTAAGGTCGTGTTCTAATTTAATTGTACCGATGTGATTTTCTTGCTTTTGAAAATCTCGATCTTTCCAGCCGTAATATGTACCTTGTTTGACTTCAGCCGGTTTACCTTGAGCTTTTCCAAGAGATGAATCCCAATAAGGAATACCTGAATCAGGTTTATCATCAGTTTGTAAATAATAGTAGCTCAAAGTTGCACGTGTCGGTGTATCTAAGCCAAAAGTAATACTTGGTGCAATACCAACACGTTTATATTCAGCCCCATTACTTTGGCCAGCCTTTTCATTTTGATGTCCCAAAACAGCTACACGTGCTGCAATGCCATTTCCAAAATCTTTATTACCATCTAAAGTGATACGTTGGTAGTTATCAGTACCAGCGGCTACTGAGCCTTCTAGAAAATCACCCTTTTTAGCTACCTTGGAAATCATATTGATGCTGCCACCAACTGAACCTGCACCACCCATTGCTGATGCAGAACCTTTGGTTACCTCTACTTGCTCGACCGCAAACATTTCACGGTTTTGTGAGGTAGAGTTGCGGATACCATCAATATACATAGAGCTTTCTGAACTATAACCACGGATGAAAGGTCGGTCACCATTCGGATTACCGCCTTCACCTGCACCTAGAGTAATGCCAGGAACAGTACGCAATGCATCTGCTAAAGTTGTTACTTTTGTATCTTCTATAAGTTGTTTTGAGATAACTGACACTGATTTAGGAGTATCTAGAAGGGGAGCTACGAATTTAGAGTTTGCTGATTGATCAACCTTTAAAGATTCTTCTTGAGTCGCTTTAGTATGGATAGTTGGTAATTGCGAAACTGCTTCTTGCGCCATCGCAGTTGTTGCTATCATCGAGAGCGATGAGGCGATTGCAGAGGAAACAATTTTTTTACGTGTTCTAATCAATGACATGACTTTCAGGACTTAAATATAAACGTTATGCGAATAATAATAATTCTTATTTATATGTACAGTTTGTGTTAATTGGATTTGCCGATAGAATTATGAAGAAAATGTGAAAGTTTTAATCACTTTTAGTTACAAATTGGCCCTAATTAATTGATTAAACTTAACTGTTTGGAAAAACGATAACTTTATTAAAATTAATTGTAATTTTAGATTTGTAAAGAATAGTTAAAAAATTACTTTTGCTTAACGTTGCATTAAAAAAAATTAAAAAATCATAAAATTACTGTGAAATTTCCTAAAAATACGTCCTTCAATTTTATGATCTGATCGGTTAATTTTGTATATCTTGAAAGTTGTCATATAATACAGCACTTTTTTAAAAACTGTTCCTACTAACTAATTTTTATCGAGGAAGCCATGCAAGTAACGACTGAAGCGGTTTCGGGCGTTGCCCGTCGTTTAAATGTTTCTGTACCGACGAGCCGTATTAACGAGCAATTTGAAGCTCGTTTGAAGCGCACTGCCAAAACTGTGAAGATCAACGGCTTCCGTCCGGGCAAAGTACCTGCAAACGTTGTTCGCCGCGAATACGGTGCAAGTATTTATCAAGAAGTTGTGAATGACATCATTCGTGACAGCGTATTTGAAGCAATTCAACAAGAAAAAATCAATGCGGTAGGTATGCCGAACATTGAGAAAGTTGAACATAAAGAAGATGCTTTAGTTTTTGAAGCAACTGTAGAAGTTTATCCTGAAGTTGAAGTAAAAGCATTTGACGGTTTGGAGGTTGAACGTAAAACAGCTGAAATTAAAGACGCTGACGTTGACACTATGATCGAAAACTTGCAAAAGCAACGTCAAACTTGGGCTGTAACCAAGGGTATGGCGAAAAAAGACATGCAAGTGACTTTTGACTTCGAAGGTTCTATCGACGGTGAGAAGTTCGAAGGCGGTTCTGCTGAAGACTTTAAACTTGTGTTAGGTTCAGGCCGTATGATTCCTGGCTTCGAAGACGGCATCATTGGCATGAAAGCTGGTGAAGAGAAAGTTATTGATGTAACTTTCCCTGAAGATTACCAAGCTGAAAACTTAGCGGGTAAAGCAGCTCAGTTCAAAATCACTGTGAAGCAAGTTGAAAAGCCTAAACTTCCAGAGATTGATGCTGAATTCTTAAAAATCTTCGGTGTTTCTGAAGAAGAAGGCATTGAAAAATTAAAAGCTGACGTTCGTAAAAACATGGAACGTGAAGTTCGCAATGGCTTACGTAACCAAGTTAAACAAGCTGCATTTGATGCTCTTGTTGCTGCTAACGAAATTGAAGTTCCAGCTGCAATGGTTGCTCAAGAAATTGACCGTCAACGTCAACAAATGGTTCAACAATTCACTCAACAATTTGGTGGTGCGGGCGCGCAATCTTTTGACAAGAGCATGCTTCCTGACGAATTATTCAAAGAACAAGCAGAACGTTCTGTTAAGCTTGGCGTATTGGTAAGCAAAGTATTAGCTGATGCTAAACTTGAAGTTGACCAAGCACGTGTTGATGCTTACATCGACGACATGGCTTCTTCTTATGAAGATCCAACTGAAGTGATTGAATACTTCAAAAATGATGCTCAACAACGCGCTCAAATTGAAGCTGTTGTGTTAGAAGATCAAGTTGTTGATCACATCTTAGCTTCTGCTAAAGTGACTGACAAAGCAGTATCTTACGAAGATTTATTGAAAGAACAACAAGCTCGCCGTATGGGCTAATCTTTTGAGAAGTCAGGAAAAGGCGCTTTAGGCGCCTTTTTCATTTTTAGGTATATGGTTAATTTGAGTACGTCTTAAGTACTTAGGTATAAATAATATAATATTTCAGTGCGAACCTTTTGCAATTTGAGAAATTATCCCGCATATTGTTGCCATAGGTTAAGTCACAAAAAATTTAGGAATAAATAACGTATGTATGTTCCAACAATTGAAAATGCTTTAGTTCCTGTTGTGGTTGAACAATCTTCTCGCGGCGAACGTTCTTTTGATATTTATTCACGACTTTTACGTGAGCGCGTCATTTTTCTAACTGGTGAGGTTGAAGACAACATGGCAAATTTGATTGTTGCCCAAATGTTGTTCTTGGAAGCTGAAAACCCAGATAAAGATATCCATCTTTATATTAACTCGCCAGGTGGTTCGGTCACTGCTGGTATGGCGATTTATGACACGATGCAATTTATTAAACCTGATGTAGTGACATACTGTATGGGGCAGGCTGCATCTATGGGCGCATTCTTATTAAATGCTGGTGCTAAAGGTAAACGCTATTGCCTTGAAAATGCACGTGTAATGATTCACCAACCATTAGGTGGATTCCGTGGTCAAGCATCAGATATTGAAATTCATGCTCGTGAAATTCTATTTATTAAAGAGCGCTTGAACCGTTTGATGGCAGAACACAGTGGTCAAGACTATGACACGATTGCTCGTGATACCGATCGTGATAACTTTATGACTGCACAAGCAGCAAAAGAATATGGTTTGGTCGATCAGGTATTAAGTAAGCGTCCATAAGGGAAAATATTAAGTGGCTTGAGTTGTTGGAAAACGCCTCCATATAGTCATTTAACCCTATCGCTTGCCCTCATATTTAAGATTCTATTTGTGGAGAGAATATGTCCGAACATCCTCAAGGACAAAAACATTGTTCATTTTGCGGTAAAACGCAGTCTGAAGTCGGGAAACTGATTGCGGGCGAGGACGCATATATTTGTAATGAGTGTGTAGATGTCTGCTTAGACCTTGTACAAACCAGCCAACAGGTTGAAGCAGGTGACTGGGCGAGCAAGGCATTGCCAAAACCACATGAAATACGTGCTGCGCTTGATCAATATGTGATTGGTCAGGATCTTGCCAAAAAGACATTATCTGTTGCCGTTTATAACCATTATAAGCGTTTGAAAGTCGGGCAATCTGGTCATGTGTCTAAAGATGTGGAAATTGCTAAAAGTAACATTCTACTGATTGGGCCTACCGGTTCAGGTAAAACATTACTTGCTCAAACATTGGCTCGTTTGTTAGATGTGCCGTTTGCAATGGCAGATGCGACTACTTTGACTGAAGCGGGTTATGTTGGCGAAGACGTTGAAAATATCGTACAAAAGCTTTTGCAAAAAGCAGATTACGATGTAGAAAAAGCTCAAAAGGGCATTATCTACATTGATGAAATCGACAAGATTACACGTAAATCTGAAAATCCATCGATTACTCGTGATGTGTCTGGTGAAGGTGTACAACAAGCTTTGCTTAAGATGATTGAAGGTACTGTAGCTTCAATTCCACCACAAGGTGGACGTAAGCATCCGCAGCAAGAGTTCATTCAAATTGATACCTCAAATATCCTATTTATTTGTGGTGGTGCATTTGCTGGACTGGAAAAAATTGTACAACAGCGTCAAGAGAAAGGTGGAATTGGCTTTACGGCTGATGTTAAAAACAAAGATGAAACCAAAAAACTTGCTGAATTATTCCGTCAAGTTGAGCCAACTGATTTAGTTAAATTTGGTTTAATTCCAGAATTCATTGGCCGTTTACCGGTGATTGCAACGCTTGAAGAGCTTGATGAAGAAGCGTTAATGCAAATTCTAACTGAACCGAAAAATGCATTAACTCGTCAGTATCAATACCTGTTCAATATGGAAAATGTTGACCTCGTATTTGAAGATTCAGCTTTACGTGCAGTGGCTAAGCGTGCGCTTGAGCGTAATACCGGAGCTCGTGGCCTACGTTCGATTTTGGAAAATGTTCTACTTGAAACGATGTATGACTTGCCAAGCCGTACAGATGTAGGAACAGTTTTCATTAATGAAGCAGTTATTAATGGTGAAGCTGAACCTGTCTATAAGTCAGAACGTCAGCCTAAAGAAGCTGTAACACATGAAAGTGTTGCTAAGGCAGATTTAAAAGTAATTGATTCGAAGTCTGCTTAGATTTCATTCATCTAAAAAGCATGAATTGCCTCGGTGATTCATGCTTTTTTTGTTTTCAATTCATGTAGGTGGTGTTAATCTAAAAAAACAAAATACGCATAGTTTTGCGATATAGAAAAATCAAAAGAAAACGCTTTGAGGGATGTCATGCGTTATTTAATTATTGCTTTAAGTTGTGCCGCATTACTTGCAGGTTGCCAAAGTTCATCACACTTAGAAAAGAATTCAGGTGAGCTGACCGCCACTTTACCTAAAGTTGATGTGGATAAAGAACCCGGTTTATTGGATCAATATCGTTTAGGCGGCTTCACTGTAGGGGGATGGGTAAATCAAAAGTTAGGTCAGACATTTGCGCCAGTTAAACCCCAAAATGAGCAGGCAGCAGTTGTCTATCTTTACCGTCCAGACACGAAATGGAATCGTCAAGAAATTGCAGCCATCAATTTATTTGTAAATGGAAAACGAATTCCAAGTTTATTGCATAACCATTATTACTGGATTGAACTGCCAGCAGGAACTTACCGTATTTCAGCGAGCCGCCCTTTGTTGGGGATTCATTTTCAAGAACCTAAATATATCGATATTACGGTAGATGCAGGCGCATCTTATTATTTGAAGTATGATGAAGAAAATAAAATGGACCGTAGTGAGCACACGGGTCCATTTATGTTAATGCAAGATAATATTGGTCGTAGAGAAATTGCATTTACCGAGCTTAAATCTTCTAGCTACAATTTTGTTGCTGAAGATGCTTCAGGAAAAATACGTCATAAGCCCCAAGAATTAAAACCTGCTAAATATAATGAAAAGTCAGATGTACATCTGATAAAACCATTTAAATTGTGGAACCCTTTAACGTGGTAACAATTTGAGGTCGATAAAGAAAAGTTAAGACTTTTCTTTATCTTTCATTAAGGGTGCAATAATTTTTAGCATTTCTTCTTGCATATGATCTCGTGCTTTAGGGTCATTAAAAGTTTGCTGTCCTAATTCCATCATATATTCTGAAATTTGCCCCATAATCTGTACATTTTTACGGGTAATTGATTGACCTTCTGGGGTTTTCAAAAACTTTAAATTTGCTTGGATTTCTTCTTCGGTATACGTTTTTAAATAAATATCTTGTAAGGCTTGAGTCGTTTTAGGGCTACTAATCAGCTGGTTACTCGAATCTTTTAAAAGTAAGCCTAACTTTTTCGCTGCCTCTTTTTCTTTCGGGCCTAAAGTTTTGATGCCCGTAATATTGCTAATGATCTGTTCAGCTTGTTGATCATAGTAAGGCGTTAACTCATTGATTGATTCTTTCAATAGATAATCAATTTGGCTCATTTGCATGAGTTCTTTCACTGAACTTAACTTGGCAGGAGAAGCAAATAAGCTTGTAGTAATACAGCTTAGACAGAGACTGATTGAAAGATTTTTAAGAATAGGGCGAATAGTCATGAAATGACCTATATGCAGTGTAGGGCGGGTGGGTATATTCATTAATAGCACAGATTGGCGAACCAATTGTTACAATTCTTTTCAATTTCAAAAAAATATTAAAAGGCATAAAAAAAGCACCGAATCCGGTGCTTTTCTTGATTAGCCAGCTGCGGCATCGATTACTGGAATTTTACCAATTTTCGCTTGCCAGATTTTTGGAGCTACTGCGTGAATTGATGTACCGTTTACATCAACTGCAACAGATACCGGCATATCTTCCACTACAAATTTGTAGATTGCTTCCATACCCAAGTCTGCAAATGCAACCACTTCAGCTTCGCGAACAGCTTTAGATACGAGGTAAGCTGCACCGCCAACTGCCATAAGGTAAGTTGCTTTGTTGTCCTTGATTGCTTCAATTGCTGTAGGACCACGATCAGCTTTACCAATCATACCGAATAGACCAGTATGCTCGAGTACTTTACGTGTGAATTTGTCCATACGTGTAGCCGTTGTAGGACCAGCAGGACCAACCACTTCATCACGTACCGGATCAACAGGACCAACGTAGTAAATGAACTTGCCTTTAAGATCAACCGGTAATTCTTCACCGTTGTCGATCATTTCAACCATACGTTTATGTGCAGCGTCACGACCTGTGTACATTGTACCGCTAAGAAGTAATGTGTCGCCCGGTTTCCAAGAATCCATTTCTTCTTGAGTAATGGTATCAAGGTTTACACGTTTAGATTGTGAAGCATCCCAAGTTACAGATGGGTAGTCTTCAAGTTTTGGTGCTTGAATATGAGCTACACCTGAACCATCAAGCTGGAAGTGAGCGTGACGAGTCGCAGCACAGTTAGGAATCATACCTACTGGTTTGCCAGCAGCGTGACATGGGTAGTCTTTGATTTTAATGTCAAGAACAGTCGTTAAACCGCCAAGACCTTGTGCACCAATACCAAGAGCGTTTACTTTTTCAAAGATTTCGATACGAAGTTCTTCGATTTTGTTCTCTGGTCCACGGCGAAGTAATTCGTCCATGTTGATTTCTTCCATGAGTGCTTCTTTCGCAAGCATCATGGCTTTTTCAGCAGTACCACCAATACCGATACCGAGCATACCAGGAGGGCACCAGCCTGCACCCATCGTTGGAACGGTTTTAAGAACCCAGTCAACAATCGAGTCAGATGGGTTAAGCATCGCAAGTTTAGATTTGTTTTCTGAACCGCCACCTTTAGCAGCAACAGTAATATCTACTTTGTTACCTGGTACGAGTTTGTAGTGAATAACGGCAGGGGTATTGTCTTTTGTATTTTTACGACCAAATGCAGGGTCAGCAAGAACAGATGCACGAAGAACGTTGCTGTTTTCAAGGTAACCTTGGCGAACACCTTCATTTACTGCATCGTCTAAGCTCATTGTTAAATCAAATTTAACATCTAAGCCCACTTCAAGGAAAACGTTAACAATACCAGTATCTTGGCAAATTGGACGATGACCTTCCGCACACATGCGAGAGTTAATTAAAATCTGTGCAATTGCATCCTTTGCAGCTTTGTTTTCTTCGCGATCATAAGCACGGCTCATCGCTTGGATAAAGTCTTGCGGGTGATAGTACGAAATAAACTGTAGGGCGTCCTTGATTGATGTAATCAAGTCATCTTGTTTGATAATCGTTGTCATACCAAAAAATCTCTTGAGCGGGCTGTTAGCTAGCGGGCTAAATTATATGACAAAAAGACAATCTTGTGGGGGATTGGTTGATCTTTTGACCGAAAGTCGAATAACACAAAGGCTAAGTTATTTAAAATTAACAACAACCTAGAATCAGGCTTATTTCTTAAAAAATAAAAAAAGCCATTTGAGCGGATATCAAATGGCGAGAGGTAGAAAAGATTAAATGATATTAATTATTTGGCAGTAGCTTGCTGCTCGGCCTGAATGGCTGTTAATGCAATAGTAAAGACGATGTCATCTACTAAAGCACCACGAGACAAGTCATTGACTGGCTTATTTAGGCCTTGCAGCATTGGGCCAACGCTAACTACATTTGCTGCACGTTGTACTGCTTTATAGGTTGTGTTGCCTGTATTTAAGTCAGGGAAAATAAACACATTGGCACGGCCAGCAACGCGTGAGTCTGGCGCCTTTTGGCGTCCTACACTTTCAACTGAAGCCGCATCGTATTGTAGTGGACCGTCAATCAGTAAATCAGGGCGACATTGCTGTGCAATTTGAGTCGCTTGCTGTACTTTCTCAACATCAGCACCCGTTCCAGATGTACCAGTTGAGTAGCTGATCATGGCAATACGTGGGTCAATTCCAAACGCTTTTGCAGAGTCAGCAGACTGAATCGCAATTTCGGCAAGCTGTTCGGCTGTAGGGTCTGGGTTAATTGCACAGTCACCGTAGACATAGACTTCATCCGGTAAAAGCATAAAGAAAATGGATGAAACCAGTGAGTATGCTGGAGCGGTTTTAATCAATTGGAAAGCTGGACGCACTGTATTGGCGGTTGTATGAACTGCCCCTGAAACTAATCCATCCACATGATCTAGAGCTAGCATCATGGTGCCGAGAACTACAGTATCTTGTAATTGCTCTTTAGCTTGTAGGTCGTTGAGTTTGCCTTTGCGGAGTTCAACCATTGGTGCAATATATTGGTCACGGATCTGATCTGGATCAATAATTTCTAACCCAGCCGGTAACTCGATACCACGTGCTTTTGCTACGTCATGTACAGCTTCTGGTTTTGCTAACAAAATACAATGCGCAATACCACGAGCCTGACATATAGCGGCAGCTTCAATAGTGCGTGGCTCATCACCTTCTGGAAGGACAATCCGTTTTTTAGCTGCAATTGATTTTTGCACCAGTTCATGACGGAATGCAGAAGGGGAAAGGCGTGGTGTAGCACCGTTATTACTATGCTGTTTAAGCCATTCGACATCTATGTGACTGGAAACAAATCGGGTCACTTGCTCGGCACGTTCAGTGTCATCGGTTGGAATTTCATTACCAAAATCGGATAGGCGCTGCGCAGTTTCTAGTGTATTTAAATGGGTATGTAAAATTGGCAACCCTTGTTTGGTAGCACTTTGGCAAAACTCTAAAAGCTTGGGAGCAGGGGCTTCACGTTCAGTCAACACTAAGCCTGCCAGTGGAATACCATTACTGGTGGCGAGACTACTTGCCAGTAATACATCGGTACGTTCAGAAGCGCTAATAATCAGTTCGCCAGCAATGAATTTATTCAGTTCATATTCAATGCTTGATGCAATTAAACTTGAGTGCAAAATACGACGTGTTTTTGCTTCGCCTTGATTTACCCATTGGCCATCAATCACGCTCGCGATGTCTAATGTTCTAGGTACACTTAAGGTATTACTAAACGGAACTAGACCAATAATTGGTAAATCGCTTGATCCAAAGTAGCGGTTATATTTTTGCAATTCTGCCGTAAATTTTGCGATGTCTTCAGTTGGACGTAACGACGGGTCAAATGCGACAGGTATTTGAGCTGTCTCTTCAGACAACCCGCGTGTACGCATAAAGAGTACGCCCGCTGTTCGGTTAGAGGTTGCACCACCAAACTGCCGTAAGTGAGCTTCAACTTTCTCTGCTGTTTTACGTGGGTTTTGAATATCTGCTGTACTGACTAAAACCACTTCAGCATCAAGCGCTTGAGCAAGGCTTGCATTAAGTTCACTGGCAAAATGGTCTTGCCCATTTGGTAATAAGCCTTCAACAATAATCACATTATTGTCTGCTCCGATACTGCGATGAAGACTTACTGCTTCTTCAAGTAACTCATCGACTTCACCAGCCGCAATGCGTTGGGTTAGCTTTTCATGAGAAATGGATTGAACAGTTTTGCTTTGAAATAAATGACCAAATAAAGATGTAGTTCGGTCTAAATTTTCTTGATCTACCTGAGAGAACGGTTTTAAAAAGCCTGCTTTAATCCCATTACAATCAAGTGCATAAATCATACCTAAGCAGGCAGAGGTTAAACCAACCCCTTCACCTGTAGGAATTAATAAAATTGTATTCATATAAACCTATAAATAAATGAATAGCGTTTTTGACTACTGTAATTAAGCAAGGCTTACTTCAGGAGATGTATTTTGTGAAACCTCTACAACCTGACGAGTTTCTTTGGCAATACGGCCTTCTTCATCGGTTGGAATCACCCAGATTTGTGGACCTGTGCCGCTATCAATACGGCCTTCTGTACCACGTTTTAAATTGTTGTTCTGGTCTTTATCGAGCTGTAAACCGAAATGAGGTAAATAAGCTAGAGTTTTTTCACGTATATAAGCTGAGTTCTCACCAATACCGCCTGTAAAGATCAAGCCATCAATACTTGGTAAACCACAACTTAGGGCAGCAAGTGATTTTGCAAGGCGATAGCTAAATACTTCAATCGCAAGGCAAGCATCTTCATTGCCATTTTCAGCAGCTTCAATCACTGTACGCATATCGTTAGAGAGTTGTGATAAGCCAAGTAATCCACTTTCGTTATTTAAAACTTTATCGATTTTTGCTAAGTCCCAGCCAAGATTTTTAGCAAGGAAGCTGTGTAAGCTTGGATCGACATCACCACTACGTGTTCCCATTACAACACCTTCAAGTGGAGTAAGGCCCATAGAAGTATCAACACTTTGTCCATTCCACACTGCACAAGTCGAGCTACCATTGCCCAAGTGTGCTGTTAACCAACCGCCTTTTTGGAATTTTCCTGCCAGTTCACTGCCGCGGTCAGACACATAAGCATGGCTTGTACCGTGGAAACCATAGCGACGAACATTATGTTCTGTATATAAAAACTTAGGGATTGCATAACGGTATGCATGCGCAGGCATAGTTTGATGAAATGCGGTGTCAAATACGGCAACTTGAGGTAATTCAGGGAATAGGCGCATCGTTGCTTCAATCCCGATTAAGTGAGCAGGATTATGAAGCGGTGCAAGCGGAGTGGCTGCACGAATACGTTCTACAATTTCAGGGGTGAGTAGTTCAGCTTTGGTAAGGCTTCCACCATGTACGACACGGTGACCGATTGCTTGAGGTTTATAGTTTGCAAGACGTGCAAGTAAAGTTTCTAAAGCTTTGGCGTGGTCAGCATAAGGAATTGAAAGCTCTAGCGGTTCTCCACCGACGGTAATCCCTTTAATACGAGCATCAGCTGCCCCTAAGTTTTCTGCTAAACCGTAAATACGATCTTCACGACGCTCTGAAACCAGTGCGTATTTAATAGATGAAGAACCGCAATTAATAACTAATACTGATGTAGCCACGTTGAAATACCCAAGTCCTGATATAAAAATAGTTTTCCTAACTTCCTGATCAAAAGGCATTAATTGTGTGATGCATTAAGAGCAGGTTGTGATGTTTTAACATGTGTTGTTTTTCTGTCCAAGATAGACTTTAGCCCATTAGACTTAAGCACTATCGACCATTAAATTTTTTATAACTAATATTCGCTCAGTATAAAGCTTAACCACTGTATTTATTGTTTTTTTGTAGAAGAATTAAACAGTTTTTTGTATATATTTATGAAAGCTAGATTTCTATTTAATGTATTTTTCAAATATTTGGGATAAATTTTTTAAGAAAAAAGAAGTGCTGTTATTTTAATCAAACTAGAGGGGAGTATTACAAATAATATACGTAAATGAAATTAAATTTTAATCGTTTATATATAGGTTAAAATGAATAAATCATAAACATTTTTAATATAAAACTTAGTATAAAAAAGCCGGTATTAATACATTTATAAGAATAATTTATTGCTTTGATATTATGAGAATTTTCTCATAGTTAATAGAGGCAGATTTACCAATAAATATAGTCAAAAATAAAACCAGCTTCTCGTTTAAAACTTAAACATAATTTGTATTTAATACCGATGCTCGAGTATTACCGTAAAGTTGACTAGGGCTTGCATGTCGCTTTTTGCCTTAATAATATTGTTCCTCCCCCTTATCAAATGATGATGAAATATATCATTTGGTCTATTTTTATGTTCCGGCTTATCCGGTTGTACAGGAGCGTCCAGCATGGACTTGCCGAATCCAGTATTGGCAAAAGTTACTGAACGTGTAATTGCGCGTAGCCAAAAAACTCGTTCTGCATATTTACAACGTATTGAACATGCCCAAGGCAAATTCCCAGCTCGTGGTGCACTCTCATGTGCCAACCTGGCTCATGGTTTTGCTGGCATGGAAGATAATGAAAAATTAATTATTAAAGTTGGCCGTGAACCAAATATTGGCATTGTGTCTTCATATAATGAAATGCTTTCAGCACATGCCCCATATAAAACATTCCCTGACATTATAAAAACAGCTGCACGTGAAAATGGTGGTGTTGCACAGTTTGCGGGCGGTGTACCGGCAATGTGTGATGGTATTACTCAAGGTAATGCTGGTATGGAATTATCACTATTTTCACGTGAAACCATTGCGATGGGGACTGCGATTGCACTTTCCCATAACATGTTCGATGCCGCATTGTGTCTCGGGGTATGCGATAAGATTGTTCCGGGCTTGCTGATTGGTGCTTTGCAGTTTGGTTATCTACCCACCATTTTTGTCCCTGCGGGGCCAATGAGTAGCGGTTTGTCGAATGATGATAAAGCTAAAATCCGCCAGCAATTCGCGACAGGTCAAGTAGGACGCGATGCCTTACTTGAAGCTGAATCGGCTGCTTATCATGGTCAAGGTACGTGTACATTCTACGGTACTGCGAACAGTAACCAAATGTTGATGGAAGTGATGGGCTTGCATTTGCCAAGTGCGGCATTTGTTCATCCTCATACGCCATTACGTGATGCGCTCACTGCCGAAGCTGCTAAACGTGTACTTGACTTAACTGCCGAGCGAGGCAACTACACGCCGATTGGCCATGTTATTGATGAAAAAGCCATTATTAATGGTATTGTGGCTTTACTGGCTACAGGCGGTTCAACCAACCATACGTTGCATCTTATTGCGATTGCACGTGCGGCTGGCATCTTAATTGACTGGGATGACTTTGATGAGTTGTCTGCAGTTGTTCCATTGCTCGCAAAAATCTATCCAAATGGCAAGGCCGATGTAAACCATTTCCAAGCTGCGGGTGGGGTAGCCTTCCTTATTCGTAACTTACTTGAGGCTGGTTTGTTACATAACGATGTGACGACCGTCGCTGGTAAAGGTTTACAACATTACACCAAAGAACCGAAATTGATTGACGGTAAGCTTACTTGGGTTGACGGGATAGTTCAAAGCCTTGATGACAAAGTACTCCGTAGCATTGATGCGCCGTTTCAGCCAGATGGCGGCTTGCGCTTAATGCAAGGTCGCCTTGGCCGTGGTGTTATCAAGATTTCTGCGGTTGCGCCAGAGCACCGTAAAGTGAAAGCACCGGCAATTGTTTTTGACTCGCAAGAAGCGGTACAGGCAGCGTTTGATCGTGGTGAATTACACCGAGACTTTATTGCGGTTGTTCGTTTCCAAGGTGCGCGTGCTAATGGTATGCCTGAGTTGCACCGCTTGACTCCTGTGTTGGGTGTTTTACAGGATCAAGGCTTCCATGTTGCATTAGTAACCGATGGTCGTATGTCTGGTGCTTCAGGCAAAGTGCCAGCAGTCATTCATTTGTCTCCAGAAGCGTTATTGAACGGTCCGATTGGCAAAGTTCAAACCGGAGATATGTTAATCATTGATGCTGAAGCTGGTGTACTCGATATTGAGTTAGATGAGCAGACTTGGCAGTCACGTCCTGTTGCTCAACCAGAACATCAGGCAGAAAACGAAGTTGGTTTTGGCCGTGAATTATTTGGTGTGTTCCGTGCGGCAGCAGCGCCTGCTGAACATGGTGCATCTGTGTTTGGTGCACTTGTTGGTGAAGAGCCACAAGGGCAGATTTAAGACAAAGGAATTACAAAGTAATGAGCAAGATTGAAGATGTTGTCAAATTAGGTCCAGTAATTCCGGTGTTGGCTTTTGACTCTGCCGAACAAGGTGAACATGTATCACGTGCGTTGCATGCTGGTGGTGTAAAGGTACTGGAAATTACTTTACGTACAGCTGCTGGGCTTGCTGCCATTGAACGTGCATCTCAGTTAGCAGATGACATTGTGGTGGGTGTGGGAACAATTACCAAGCCTGAGCATTGTGCGCAAGCTAAAAAAGCTGGTGCTAAATTTGGGGTATCACCTGGTTTGACCAAAGACTTGCATTTGGCTGCACAAGATGCAGGTTTACCTCTTTTACCAGGCGTAATGACACCGAGTGATCTCATTCAAGCGATTGAGTTGGGCTACGACATTGTGAAGTTTTTCCCTGCTCAACAGGCAGGTGGGGTTGAGATGCTAAAAGCATTTTATGGTCCATTTCCAAACTTACATTTCTGCCCAACAGGTGGAATTACAGCAGAGACAGCTCCAGATTTCTTAAAGCAACCTAATGTGGTGTGTGTAGGTGGGTCATGGTTAACGCCTAAACCTGTTGTCGCTGCACAAGATTGGGCTGAAATTACCCGTTTAGCCCAAATTGCAAGTCAGTTGTGAGTTTTACGAAAGTAATTGTGGTTTAAAAATCTAAAGTGTCTTTTAGGTGCTTTAGATTTTTTGTGATGCTGTGACTGGCGGTTGCCAGTCATACTAAATATAAAAAATGAGTGCTTCAACAATGAGTATATCTCTGGTTGAAGACCTTTATTTAGGCAGTGCCTAGATATCATTATTCCAAGGAGAAAGTGTCACATGGAGACGGTTCAGGGTGGCATGTTGCTTGTCTATACTTTAATTGCGATCGTTGCTTTGATTGTCATGATCGCGAAGTTTAGAATTTACCCCTTTTTAGTTCTTATTATTGTTTCTCTTGGTTTAGCTCTTGCAGTTGGCATGCCAATGGACGGGATTGTTAAATCATATGAAGCAGGTACCGGTAAAACACTAGGTCACCTTGCGATTGTGATTGCGTTAGGAACCATGCTTGGCAAGATGATGGCTGAGTCTGGTGGTGCAGAACGAATAGCAATTACTTTAATTAAATGGTTTGGTGAAAAACATATTCACTGGGCCATGATGTTTATTGCGTTAATTGTAGGGCTTCCGGTATTTTTTGAAGTTGGTTTTGTACTTCTTATTCCAATTGCATTCAATATTGCCAAACGTACAGGTAAATCATTATTAATTGTTGGTTTACCTATGGTTGCGGGTTTATCGGTCGTACATGGGTTGATTCCACCGCATCCAGCCGCTTTGCTTGCGGTACAGGCTTACCATGCCGACATCGGTAAAACCATTATGTACAGTTTGTTGGTTGGCGTCCCGACGGCGGTTGTTGCAGGTCCATTGTATGCATTATGGATCAACAAATATGTCAAATTGCCTGAAAATAATCCTTTAGCAAAGCAGTTTGTTGAAGCAGATGCTAACAACACACGTGAATTGCCGAGCTTTGGGATAACCTTATTTACGATCATGCTACCGGTTGCATTGATGTTAGTTGGTAGTTGGGCAGATGTTTTCTTTGCACCAAAAACGTTCCCAAATGAGTTATTACGCTTTATTGGTACTTCTGATATTGCATTGCTTATTGCTGTTTTGGTCAGCTTTATTACTTTTGGCACCATGCAGGGTTTTAACCGTGAACAAATTGAAAAATTCTGTGGTGGATGTCTAGCTTCAATTGCGGGTATTTTGCTGATTGTTGGTGCTGGTGGCGGTTTCGGCGGTATTTTAAGAGACAGTGGAATTTCTAATGAAATCGTCTCTACTGCTTTAAAAGCAAACCTTTCACCATTGTTATTAGGATGGCTTGTTGCTGCTCTCATACGTCTGGCAACAGGTTCGGCTACTGTTGCGATGGCCACGGCTTGTAGCATTGTTGCACCTATTGCGGCAGCAGCAGGTGTAGTCGTTAGACCTGAACTTTTAGTATTAGCGACAGGTTCTGGATCATTAATTTTCTCGCATGTAAACGATGCTGGTTTCTGGCTAATCAAAGAATATTTTGGAATGACAGTTGGGCAGACACTGAAGACTTGGTCTGTACTGGAAACAATTATTTCGGTACTTGGTTTGTCTTTCACATTGTTGCTTAGTGCTGTTTTGTAATTAGAGGTAGGTAATCCATGATAGTGATAGCAATGGGTGTTTGTGGCACAGGGAAAACCCTTATTGGTGAGTTGTTATCAGAGCGTTTGGCTTGTGAGTTTCTTGATGGCGATACGCTTCATTCAGCTGCAAATAAAAGTAAGATGAGCCAAGGTATTCCTTTAACCGATGAAGACCGCTTGCCGTGGTTGCAAGCTATTCGTCAGGCAATTGAAGCAAAACAAAGAGATGGTGAAACGGCTGTGTTTACATGCTCATCTTTAAAGCGTATGTATCGCGATATTTTAAGAGGGCAGGACCAGAACGTTAAGTTTGTATATCTAAAAGGTTCTTATGAACTATTACAGCAAAGACTTGCAGAAAGATCTGGTCATTTTTTTGATCCAGCATTGTTACAAACCCAGCTAGATACATTAGAGGAACCTGATGTGAATGAAGCAATTGCTATCGATATTGCTCTCACACCAGAACAGATCATTGAACAAGTTATCCAGAAGCTAGGGGTAACTGATAGTGTGTGTCGGGGGTAAATTCAACTAAAAAATATCGAAACTATCCATGCTTTAAGAATTCACCTTGTGGTCTACGGTTCAAGCAAGGTGAGTACTGATAATAATAGTGGTATTGATCCGAAGAAGAACTGATTACAGTGTACGGTTCGGGGATATATAAAGACATACAAATAATAAGGTATTAAGAAGAATGAATCAGTTAAATAATTTACAGCATAAATTTCCAGTAGTGGACGGTATTCCTGAAAGTGTACGTTTGCCATCTCAAATTCATCAGCGTGTCTCACTCGTGGATGGTGAGTTGAAGTTATGGGCTGGTGCAACCAAGAAAACATTATCTCCAATCTGGATTCAGCAGCCTGACGGTAGCCTACAGCAAGTTGAACTTGGTAGTTATCCAGTCATGGGCGAAAAAGAAAGCGATGAAGCATTAGAAGCAGCGGTACGAGCTTATAACAATGGTCGTGGCGAATGGCCAATGATGAAGGTTAGTGAGCGTATTGCATGTATGCAAAATTTCATTCAGCGCATGGTAGAGCAACGAGATCTGATTATTAAGCTGATCATGTGGGAAATTGGTAAGAGCTTGGCCGATTCAGAGAAAGAGTTTGATCGTACTATCACTTACATGCGTCAAACCATTGATGCCCTGAAAGATCTGGATAATGCTAACTCCCGCTTTGTAATTGCTGAAGGCACCATTGGTCAAATTCGTCGTACTCCATTAGGTGTTGTGTTGTGTATGGGACCATACAACTACCCGCTAAACGAAACCTTTGCAACCCTGATCCCGGCTATGCTGATGGGTAATACTATTATTTTTAAACCGCCTCAATTTGGAACTTTACTATTTGAACCATTGTTAGAGGCATTTCGTGATTCATTTCCAAAAGGGGTGATCAATACCATTTATGCACCAGGTTCTCTAGTAGTGCCGCATTTGCTGGCATCTGGGCAAATTAATGTATTGGCACTGATTGGTTCTAGTAAAGTGGCCGACCACTTGAAAAAACAACATCCAAAATCTCACCGTCTGCGTGCGATTCTGGGGTTGGATGCAAAGAATGCAGCCATCATTTTGCCGGATGCTGATTTGGACCTGACAGTGAAAGAGTGCCTGTTGGGTGCATTGTCATTCAATGGTCAGCGTTGTACAGCTTTAAAAATGCTGATGGTGCACCGCTCGATAGCCGATGAGTTTGTTAACCGTTTAACGACGGAGCTGGCTAAACTGAAAGTAGGTATGCCGTGGGAAAAAGGTGTCTCTATTACGCCGTTACCGGGCATGCACCGTACAGCCTACATGACTGAAGTGATTGAAGATGCGGTGGCAAAAGGAGCAAAAGTGGTTAATCCGGAAGGTGGTGAATTCTGCAAAACCATGTTCTATCCAGCCGTAGTTTATCCAGTGACTGAGGGGATGAGACTGTATCGCGAAGAACAGTTTGGCCCAGTGGTACCAGTTGCTGTTTATGATGATATTGAAACTGTATTGGATTATGTCACTACTTCTGATCATGGTCAGCAGGTGAGTATTTTTGGTAGTGACCCAGCGCAAATTGGTCATTTGGTCGATACACTTGTACATCAAGTTTGTCGTGTAAACATCAACTGTCAGTGTCAACGTGGTCCTGATGTATTCCCATTTGGTGGTCGTAAAGATTCTGCAGAAGGTACACTTTCTGTGCATGATGCGCTTCGTGCATTCTCGATTCGCTCTATGATTGCGGCTAAACAGACGGATGACAGTAAAGGTATGCTGGCTTCTATGGTGTCTGAGCACTATTCGAAATTTGTGAATACCGACTTTATTTTCTAATTGATCTATGGTTAAAAAAACCAGCCTTCGGGCTGGCTTTTTTATGGGAAATAACAAAATAAAAACGCCTGATATGGATCAGGCGTTTTTATTTAAGTAGGAGGCTTATTGACGAATTTGACCGTCACCTAACACAATCCATTTTTGAGAAGTTAAACCTTCTAAGCCAACAGGGCCGCGTGCATGAATCTTATCTGTTGAGATACCAATTTCAGCACCTAAACCATATTCAAAGCCATCGGCAAAACGAGTTGATGCATTAACTACGACGGAGCTTGAATCTACGCGAGCCAAGAACTGACGTGCCAAAGTATAGTTCTCTGTCACAATTGCATCGGTATGATGCGAACCATATTTGTTGATATGGTCAATTGCTTCATCAATACCGCTAACCACTTTAACTGCAAGAATCGGCCCTAGATATTCGGTATACCAATCTTCTTCTGTCGCAGGTTTGACAGTAGTACCCAAAATACGACGTGTTTCTGGGCAACCACGTAGCTCAACTTGTTTTTCAGCATAAAGCTCAGCAATGTGTGGTAAGAAAACTTCTGCAATTTTTTCATCAACGAGCAGAGTTTCCATTGCATTACAAACGCCGTAACGATGTGTTTTAGCATTCAAAGTAATCGGTAATGCTTTTTGTAAGTCTGCTTGGGCTTCTACAAACACATGACAGTTACCATCAAGATGCTTAATCACAGGAATGCGAGCTTCGTTGGTTACACGCTCAATTAAGCTTTTACCACCACGTGGAACAATAACATCTACATACTCAGCCATAGTAATGAGGTGACCAACCGCTGCGCGGTCAGAAGTTTCAATCACTTGTACTGAGTGCTCAGGTAAACCAGCAACTTTTAGGCCATGCTTCACCGCTTCTGCGATTGCTTTATTTGACTCAAGTGCTTCTGAGCCACCACGTAAAATAATAGCATTGCCCGATTTAATTGCTAAAGATGCAGCTTCAAGTGTGACATTTGGACGTGATTCGTAAATCATACCAACGACACCTAGAGGTACACGCATTTTCCCAATTTGAATGCCTGTGGGGCGATATGCAAGATCCGTAATTTCCCCAATTGGATCGACAAGCGCGATCACATCTTTTAAACCTTGCAACATCCCTTTAAAACGTGCGGGCGTAAGCTCAAGACGATCAAGTAAGGCGCTGTCGAGCTGGTTGCTACGGCCTTTTTCCATGTCGATTTGATTCGCCGCCAAGATAGCTGCTTGGTTGTTTTCCAAAGCAGTATAAATAGCAGAGAGTGCATGATTTTTAAGTGAGGTAGAAGCACTTGTTAAGACGCGTGAAGCATCACGTGCTTGTTGCCCAACTTTTTGCATATATTGTTCAATTGAATCTTGCATAGCATTTTTTAATCATTTACCAATGACTACGATAGTAGCAGTCAAATGCGGAACAATGAATGGCTTTTTTGGAAAAATGTGACCGCTATAAAAAAACATTTAAATATTTTGCAAACTATTCGCGGCTTAAACAGGATGAGCGGTCAATTCAGCGATTGCGTATATTTCAGACAATTGTTTAGAATGGACTTGTGCAATACAAACTAATACAAATTTTAAAGATTTGTGCATAAAAGATTACATGTTCAAGAAGGAACTCTTGCAGCATAAAAAAATTACAGCAAGGAGGAAGCAAGGATATGAATTCCATTATTCAAATGGATTCGGAGATAAACCAAGCTTATGCCGGTTTTGGGTTTTTCGATATCTACCATAGAGATAGTTTTAAACAGCCAGCTCGTACCACATGGATTGACGGTTGGAAAATTGAATACATGGCGATTGCAGACCCACAAACGATTCACAAAACACCGATTGTGATTGTTGGCGGTGCTTTTCAAAATTTTAACTCGTATAAATATTGTGTTGAACAACTATTTGAAAGTGGCCCGGTGATTTTAATCGACTTGCCATCTATGGGCGCAAATCAACAAATTACCAATCGAGATACCGGAATTTCTGCTGGAACATTAGAGCTTCCCGATTTGTCGGAAATGTTAGGACGTTGGCTAGATATCGTCGGAATTCAAAAAGTTTCTGTAATGGGAATGTCGTTGGGTTCAGTTGTTGCTTCTTGTTTTGCTTATCATCGTCCAGATTTGATGGACCGTATGATTTTAATGGGTGTTATGCAAAAGACCCGTAAAAGCTGGCGGATGATTCTGGAAGAGTCGCTCAAACTCATGCAAGAAAATCGTATGGAAGAGTTTGGGCAAGCGGTAATTTTATATTTGGTGAATCATGCCAAATTAGATAAAACACGTATGTCGCCTACAGCTAAAAAATTATTTTTTAGGCAAATGGCAGAATTTACGGGTACTGAAAGAGAACGTTATGAAATTAACTGTAATCGCCTTTTGCGTTTAACAGATGTACCTATTCCAGAATGTAAGACACTGGTCGCAGCAGGGCAGTACGATAGTTTTACTTTGCCTCATGAAAATGCCAATTTTGCTTTGCAATGTCCGGATATGGAATTTGCTCTGATTGCTAACGCTGACCATGTGCCGCAGCTCCAGCGCCGTAAAGAAACTATGAGTTTGTTCACTTCATTTTTGAAGGGTGAATCTATCCAAAATCTGGATGGCATTATTCCAATGACGCGTGAGCAAATACAAAACATGGAACGCCGAGGTGAAGAGCGTATACCAGTTCTCCAGCCTAAAACGAAACTGAGCCACCGTGAATGTGAAACAGAGGTGCCAGTGACGATTGTTGACGTGACTTTCTTTGGGATGTATTTGAAGTTAGATGATGTAGCACAGCTTGAGTTTGTAAATGAACACCCACGTGATTTGGCTTTACATTTAGAAGATGAAGAGGGTGCTTTCTCGATTGAGTGTTTAATTTTTGAAGCTACTGAACAAGGAGTCCGTGCCTTATTTAAACATGGTAGCTTTGAGCTTGCTGACCGTTTAAGCCGCTTCATTGCTCGCCAGAAACAAGCAGCTTAACGTTTAATTCTTTTATGATTTGGAAGCCCCAAAACTCACGAGGCTTCCATTTTTTATTTTAATTGAGCATGGATAGTCCAGACTAAGTCGCCTAAATGCTCTTCATCGCTGTCTTTAGAAACTTGTCCAAAGAATATTTGAGGTTGTTCAACGTTAACTTGACTAAAGCCTGCATCTTTAAAAAAGTCTTTCACTTCTAGTGGAGTCTTAAAATGAAAACTAAATGAGCTTCGAGACATAAGTTTAAGTAATTTACTACTATTCCAGATAATACTTGCAAGTTTGTTTTTAACGGGTTCAGGATACAGGTCGGTTAAATAATGAAGCTTTTTAAAGGAAGCACCATAGTGGGCAATGGATTGGATCAGTTGCTTTAATAAGTCTTTATCAAAATAGTTAATTAAACCTTCACTAATTACAACCAGTGGGCGGTTAGAGTCAAACACTTCAAATGCTTGAGCAAAGGCTTCGGTAAATAAATCGACTGATAAAACCTCAGGTGCATTTTTTTCAATTTGTTGTAGTGCATTTTGTTTTGTTTGAGCCATATCAGGTAAATCAAGCTCTCGATAGCTAATGGAAGGATAATGCTGCCTAAACCACCAACCACGTGGTGATAAACCACAAGCAATTTCAAGCACCTGTAAATCAGGATTTTCTTGAATTAACTTCTCTAAATCATGATCAAGCATGGTATGGCGCTGTTTAAGCGTCGTGCGCATACTGCCACCGACATATTTCTCCGCCCAAGACTCTAATGGGTGAACTAAATATGCCAGTGATTTGCCTTTGCTAGTGGCAAGTGCTTCATGTGAGATCCCCATTTGATACCAGATATAGCCTGTATAGTGGGCTGTAAAAGAAATGTGGCGGTGTTTTGAAAGGTGTTGTGTCATTCGTCCTGAACTCGATTTATTGTTTTTGTGTGATCTTCATTATTAATAACAATGAAGAGGTTCTAATGCATTGATGGTGAATGAACTTGCATGACGGAGTCCTGTCAATTAGGTTGACATTCTGGGATGAACTTTCAGTTGGAGTTACTTTTCTTTCGGGAAAAGTAACCAAAACCATTGTCATACGCAAAACCTGTTCACTTTCTGCATCTATCAAATATATTGAAGCAATCAATATCCTTCAGCAGATGAGCAGGTTGCGTATGACTTAACCGCGTATCAGATAGTGAATAGGCTTTTGTAGCCAATTAAAATTTTTACTAACTTAAATCGAATTTTTAAATTCTTCAATGGCTGTTTTGACAGCTTGCCAGTCATTTCCAAGCGATAAAGTTTCACCCACTTGGATTTGTGGAATTCGACCACGCATACGTTCTAAACGCTCTTGATTTGGTAGCTCTAAGTTTGCAATACCATCGAGTGCAGTACATGCTGCACTACGGTCATTACACACTAACCCCATATCACAGCCTGCTGCCAGAGCCGCTTGAATACGCGCATCTGCACCACCAGCGACACAAGCAGCTTGCATGCTTAAGTCATCGGAGAAAAGTACGCCATTAAACTTCAAGCGATTACGAAGGACTTCTTGAATCCAGAAAGGTGAGAAACCTGCCGGATTTGGGTCAACCTGATCGTAAATTACATGTGCCGGCATGAGCGCATCTAGCTCAGGCATAAGCTTGATAAAGCTTTGCATGTCATGGTTATAAATTTCGTCATAGCTACGGCTATCGATTGCAGCTGCGACATGTGAGTCAGCTTTTACCGATCCGTGACCAGGGAAATGCTTGCCGGTATTTGCCATGCCGGCTTTTTTCATACCGCGCATAAATGCACCAGCAAGTGGAGCGATATCTTCGATATTTTTAGAGAAGCCACGGTCACCAATTACATCGCTAATTGCATTCAGATCTAAAACTGGCGCAAAACTAAAATCGATCCCCACAGCCAAGACTTCAGTTGCCATTAACCAGCCGCACTGTTCAGCTAATTCAAGTGCTTTTTGAGGTTGAGTGATATAGAGTTCACCAAAACGGCCCATGGCTGGCAATAATGTAAAGCCAGATTTTAGACGTTGAACGCGACCACCTTCTTGGTCGACAGCAATCAAAATATCTGGGCGAACTTGGCGCATATGGTCGGTTAAAGCACGGACTTGTTGTGGTGATTCAATATTTCGTGCAAATAAAATCATGCCACCGACTTGCGGAGCTTGTAATAGTTCAATATCTTCTTGAGTAAGTTCTGTGCCGGCTATGTCCAGCATCAACGCGCCAATCATATTGGTTCCATTTGAATTTTGATTGAAAAACAATAAGCGAATTTTGCAATGATTTGCTACATTTTGTCAGTACAGAATATGATAAAACTACACGGTATAAACAATTTAGTTGGTTAAGATGTTGAATCTGCTTAGTTCATATCGAAAACAGAGCGTGTAAGATACGAACACCCAAGGAAGTATTAAGAATTTATGAAACTTCAAACTATAGCTTGTGCAGTAGCAATCGCGACTGGCGGTTTATTCTTCTCTCATACGATGAACGAAGCAAGAGCAGCAACCAATACTGCTGCTGTTTCTCAATCGATCCAGCCAACGCAAGAGCAAGCCTTGGTGGCTCGTCAACTGGCAACTTTAGTAGACCGCCAACATTATTTAAATATGCGTCTGGATGCGAACACATCTAACCGTATTCTTGATATGTACTTAGACAGTCTTGATCCGGACCACTCATTATTTTTAGACGCTGAAGTTCAAAACTATAAAAAGCTATATGGTTCAAATTTTGGTGCTTCATTAAAAGCGGGGAATTTAACTGGGCCATTTGCTATTCACCAGCAATATCGTGAGCGCTTAAAACAGTTTTATGAGTTCATGCTTGCTGAGTTGAAGAAACCACAAAACTTAAAACAGCCAAATACTTTTATTGAAGTAGATCGCGAAAAAGCACCGTATTTTAAAACGTCAGCTGAGCAGCAAAATCACTGGCGTAAAATGCTGGTTTCTCAGTTAATCAATTTAACAATTAGCCGTGAAGAAGAGCAGGCGAAACAAAAGGCGTTAAAAGAAAACCCTTCACTTGCTGATGGTCAAGACTTAACAGGCCCAGAAGATTTAACGCCAGCTCAGACTTTGACTAAGCGTTATACGCGTCAGCTTGAAAGAATTAGTCGTGTGAAAAGCGACGATGTGTTGGATAAAACATTAAATGCAATGTTGGCAACTTATGATCCACACAGTAACTATTATCCGCCAATTGATGCGATAGAACTCAATCGCCAAACAACCTTACAGCTTGAAGGTATTGGGGTATCGATTCGCCCAGAACGTGGTAATGAAGATTACACCAAGATTGAAACTATTGTAGAAGGTGGCCCTGCAAGTAAGTCTGGTCAAGTGAAATCAGGAGACCGAATCGTTGGTGTCGCTCAAGAGGGCGGCAAAATGATCGATGTGGTCGGCTGGTCGAGTTCGGAAATTGTTGGGTTGATTCGTGGTAAGCGCGGTACAAAAGTAACGTTGAAGCTTCTTGGTGCTGGTGCATCAATGAGTCAAGCACGCAATGTGACTTTGGTACGTGATGTTATTCAAGAAGAAGATGCCGGTGTTCGTTCACGTACAGTTGAAGTGACACGTGATGGTAAAAAGCATCTATTAGGTGTGATTGAAATTCCATCGTTCTATTTTGACTATCGTTCACGTCGTGCCGGTCAACAATATCGCTCAGTTTCTGAAGATACTGCAAATGCGTTTGAGGCATTAAAAGCCAAGAAAGTTGAAGGTATTATTATTGACTTGCGTAATGACCCAGGTGGTTCATTAGAAGAAGTTGCACGTATGCTTGGACAAGTGATTAAGTCAGGTCCAGTTGTGCAAATTCGTGATGGTAATGGCAACGTAAGTGTATTTGAAGACAACGATGGTGGTCAGCAAATCTATACAGGTCCACTCGCTGTATTGGTGAACTTAGCATCAGCATCTGCAAGTGAAATTTACTCTGCTGCAATTCAAGATTATGAGCGTGGCATTATCATTGGTAGTACAACCACAGGTAAAGGTACAGCTCAGGTCCAACTCGATACTTTGGCATATGGTCAAGCAACCTTAACTCAGCGTAAATTCTACCGTGTAACTGGTGGTAGTACGCAAAACAAAGGTGTAGTGCCAGATATTAAGCTTGTTGATATCTATAACGAAGAGTTTGGTGAGCGTAAATCGAAAAATGCGTTGAAGTGGGATACGATTCCGACTGCACCATTTAAGCGTGAAGGTTCAGTGCAGCCATATGTAGCGAAGCTGTCTCAACTTTCGGAACAACGCGTTGCTGTTGATCCACAGTTTAAGTATTTAAATAAACGTACAGCAATTGCGAAGGTTACGAGTGACCAGAAACAAGTTGTGCTTGATATTGATAAGCGCCGTGCAGAGCTTTTGAGTTTAGAAAAGCAAACTTTAGATGCTGAAAATGAACGTCGTATAGCAACAGGTCAAAAACCTTTCCCTAACTGGGAAAGCTATCAGGCTTCTTTAGATGCTCTAGCTGAATCTCGTGCCAAAATGAAAGCTAATCAACGTCCTGCGTTGCCAGAAGAAGAAACGTTCGTAAATGAAGCTGCGAATGTATTGATGGATTATGCGAAATTGCAGAACCGTTAAGTTCTCTTGTCTGTTTTATGAAAAAGCACGCTGTTCTCGGCGTGCTTTTTGAATTTTTATGTCAGTAAACTGTCATGCATTTATCATCAAAGTGTCAAGAAAGCTGCTTAATCTTTAAGCATGAAAATAAATATACTGATGGATGGCGCTATGCAAGGCTCATACGCGACAGCACTATTAAAACAACAGCAACTTCCTGAAAGCTTCCAATTCTATTTTAAACAAAAACAGCATTTGTCTAATACTCAGGAATTGCACCAACTTCACGAGTTGGTTCGTCCTCGTTTAAAAATTGCGATTGTGACAGAAACATGGCCGCCTGAAATTAATGGTGTAGCACTCTCTTTGTTGCAGTTATGCCAAGGTTTACAGAAACAAGGGCATAAAATTCTACTTGTTCGACCTGAGCAAAAAGCCAAATGTCATGATTTTTTGCCAGAACAAGAATGTCTGGTCATGTCACAAGCGATTCCAAAATATCCAACTTTACAATTTGGCTGGCCCCAATATTTAAAAGTTTCAAAAGCTTTTGAAAAATTTGTGCCAGATGTCGTACATATTGTGACTGAAGGGCCGTTAGGTTTAACAGCCATGCAAGCTGCAAAAGCTAAAGATATTCCGGTCTCTAGTGGTTTTCATTCGCCGTTTCAAGATTTTAGCAGGTTCTTCGATTTGGCCTTTTTGGTGAAGCCGATTCAAAAATACCTTTGCTGGTTCCATAACAATACTCAAGTGACCTGTGTTCCAAGTAAAGATACGGAAGAGGCTTTACGCGGTTTTGGCATTACATGTCCTCTAGTTGTTGTTGGGCGAGGAGTGGATACTACTCGTTTTTCACCAAAACATCGCTCAGAAAGCTTACGCCAGCAATGGGGCGTTGATTCCAATACACGTGTCATGTTGTATGTAGGTCGTTTATCACCGGAAAAAGAAGTCCAACTGATCGTTGAGAGTTATGCAGCTATGCAAAACATTCAGCAACAGAAAACTAAACTGGTTGTGGTGGGAGATGGCCCGGATCTTGCTCGATTAAAAGCACTACCTGAAGCGAAAAATGTTATTTTTACGGGTAGTTTGCGCGGGCACGATTTGGCAGTCGCATATGCAAGTGCCGATGTCTTTGTATTTGCAAGCCAAGTTGAAACGTTTGGTAACGTAGTTTTGGAAGCAATGGCGAGCGGTTTGCCAGTTATCGCGTATGATTATGCATGTGCACACCAGTATTTAATACATGGCGTAAACGGTTGGTTAAGCCCACTTGGGCATAAGAACCATTTTATACAACAAATTTATCAGCTTCCTTCAATACAACAACTTAGAGAAATGGGCATACAAGCCTGTCATAAAGTACAGCAAAGCGGTTGGCAACTTCCGGTACAGCAATTAGAACAGGCATTTTATCAGGTAGTGAAGGAACCCTCGGCGGACTTCACCTAAGTATCCTAAAATAGGAGAACAACCATGAAATTTAAGAATGCAAAAATAAAAATACTCGATCTCGATTTACGAGGCTGCTTATATCTCAATAATTTCTCTCATTCACAGCGTGTGGCATTATTCTTCAAAATTATTAGCCGTGCTGGTGACGGACCTTTTTGGTACCTCATGTTGGCGATTGTATGGGGAATGCAGGGTATTACCTATAGCTTGCAAATTATCTATTTGCTACTTGGTGGTTCGGTTGGAACAGCAATTTATAAATTCTTAAAACATAAAACCACGCGTCCACGTCCTTACCAAGTACATCAGGTGATTGTTCTCGGTGAAAGACCACTCGATCACTTTAGTTTTCCATCAGGTCATACGTTACATGCTGTCATGGTGACAATTGTGTTGGGGTATATCCAACCTGTGTTGCTTGCAGCGATGTTGCCGTTCATGGTGCTTGTGGCATTGTCTCGTATGGTACTTGGACTTCACTATCCGAGTGATGTGATTGTGGGCGCACTTATTGGTGCAGCAGTAGCAAGTCTGATTATTTTTATCGCGCCATTATTGGGCATTGCTTTATAACGAACAGTAATTTTTATCAGCTTAAGCTATCGATTAGGTTTGTGGATTTGCTAAAGTACACAGTTCGTGATTTAGCAGATTAAACAGATAGGAGCCGCTATGGGCTTACGTTGGACAGATACGATTGATATTGCCATTGAATTGTCAGAAGCACATCCAGAAGTTGATCCGCAATGGATTCGTTTTACCGATTTACATGCATGGGTTTGTGCGTTACCAGACTTCAGTGATGACCCAAATAAATCAACCGAAGGATTGCTAGAAGCCATCCAGATGGCTTGGTTGGATGAAGTTCGCTAAAAACAGTAGAAAAAATCGCAACTTTTACACATTCAAAGCTGATTATTGCCTATGACATCGGTATAATGCGGCAAATTTTTTAAAGTTTAAATCTTAAAATAAAGGAGCCACTCATGGCAATTGAACGTACTTTGTCTATCGTAAAGCCAGATGCTGTGTCTAAAAACCACATCGGTGAAATTTTTGCTCGTTTCGAAAAAGCGGGTTTAAAAATTGTTGCGACTAAAATGAAACACCTTTCTCAAGCTGACGCTGAAGGTTTCTATGCAGAGCACAAAGAACGCGGTTTCTTTGGTGACTTAGTTGCATTCATGACTTCTGGTCCAGTTGTTGTATCTGTTCTTGAAGGTGAAAACGCAGTTCTTGCTCACCGTGAAATCTTAGGTGCTACAAACCCTAAAGAAGCGGCTCCTGGTACTATCCGTGCTGATTTCGCTGTAAGCATCGATGAAAATGCTGCTCACGGTTCTGACTCAGTTGCTTCTGCAGAGCGTGAAATTGCTTACTTCTTTGCTGACAACGAGATCTGCCCACGCACTCGTTAATCGAAAGCATTCAAACCAGATAAGTGGTATACTACTTATCTGGTTTTTTTATTCTCTCAAGAGCATATTGTTTGATTCTTGAACAATATATTCTTTTTTTGACATGGTTTAGGTAAATACACATGAGTTCTGCAGTGGTCGTTTCATCTGAAAATCTTGATGGACAGCAGCAATCTTCGTCCACGCCAGCATCGCCTGCTGCCGAAAAAGTGAATTTACTCGGCATGTCACGTGCTGAATTAGAAAAATTCTTTGAAGATATTGGTGAGAAAAAGTTTCGTGCCGGTCAGGTTATGAAATGGATTCATCAATACTTTGTTACTGATTTTGCTGAAATGACCAATATTTCAGGTAAATTACGTGCAAAGCTTGAACAAATTTGTGAAATTAAAGCCCCTGAAGTGGTACACCGTCATTATTCAAAAGACGGAACACGTAAATGGGTGTTTCGCGTAGGTGAAGGTTCTGGCTCTTTAGTAGAAACTGTATTAATTCCTGCCGAAGATAAAACAGGTTCACGCAAAACTTTGTGTATTTCTTCACAAGTAGGTTGTGCATTGGACTGCTCATTTTGTTCAACAGGTAAGCAAGGTTTTCAGCGTGATTTAACCCCAGATGAAATTATTGGGCAACTTTGGATGGCAAACTATTCCTATATGGAAGAAGTGCCTGTTGCTGAGCGCGAGCGTTCAGTGACCAATGTCGTGATGATGGGTATGGGTGAGCCATTGCTCAACTACGATGCCGTATTAAGCTCAATGCACATTATGCTCGATGACTTTGCTTATGGTATGTCAAAACGTCGTGTGACTTTGTCAACGTCAGGTGTTGTGCCAAAAATTGATCAACTTGCAAAAGATATTGATGTTGCTTTAGCAATTTCCCTACATGCGCCAAATGATGAATTGCGTAATGAACTTGTGCCTATTAATAAAAAATATCCATTGGCTCAGTTGATTGCGGCATGTCAGCGTTATATTGCTAAAGATGGTAATGAAAGTGCGCGTAAACATGTGACCATTGAATATGTCATGTTAGAAGGTGTGAACGACCAACCTGAACATGCACAGCAGTTGCTTAAATTACTTAAAAACTTACCAAGTAAAATTAACTTGATTCCATTTAATCCGTTCCCTCATGCGCCATATGGACGCTCAAGTCGAAATCGTATCATCTCTTTCCAAAAAACTTTGTCTGATGCAGGATTTGTGTGTACGATTCGTCAAACACGTGGCGATGATATTGATGCCGCATGTGGACAATTGGTCGGCCAAGTTGCTGACCGTACGCGTCGTGCTGAGCAGTGGCAAAAGAAAGTGGCTCAACGACAAGAGATTTTACGTACACAAGGATAATATTGAGGGCAGACTTTGAGTACTCCGAAGTTGAAGATCATGTTATGTATGGGGGTTGCTGTTGCACTTTTGGCAAGTGGTTGTCAGACTTCGCAAACGGTTAAAAAGGACCCGGAAAAAGCAGTAAAAGTGCGTACGCAGCTTGCTGCCGAATACATTCGTTCTGGTGACTTGGATTCTGCAAAGCGTTCCCTTGACCAAGCGTTAAGTGTCGATAGTCGTGATGCAACGGCAAATATGATGATGGGTATTTTATTGCAACAAGAAGGCAGTAAACCCAATTTAGAAAAAGCGGAACATTACTTTAAGCGTGCAATTTCGTCTGAACCAGACAATGCTCAGGCACGTAATAATTATGGTACGTATTTGTACCAAATGGAGCGTTATAATGATGCTATTGAGCAATTTCGTATTGCTGGTGCAACATTAGGCTATGATCAACGTTACCAGGCTTTAGAAAATCTGGGGCGAATTTATTTAAAACTAGGCGATATTGCGAGTGCTGAAAAAACATTCAAACAAGCACTTCTTGCTAACCGCGACTCTTACATTTCAATGTTAGAGTTAGCAGAAATTTTTTATTTGCAGCAGCAGATTCCGGCTGCTACACAAATGTATGAACAATATGTTCGTACAGTGGGGCAGAAAAATCAGGGTGCACGCGCACTTTGGATTGGTTTAAGAGTGGCTCGAGCCAATGCGGATAAAATGGGAATGCAAGTTTTAGTAAACCAGTTACGTGCTTTATTCCCGGAAAGTCCAGAATATCAACGTTATTTGCAATTACAGTATAGTACTGAGGCCGTATGGAAATAAATCCTAATTCACAGCAGCCAACTGGCTCAAGCTTACCGACTTCTGCTTTAGGAAATATTCAACGTCCTGGTGAGTATTTACGTCAAATTCGTGTTTCTCAGAAAAAAGAATTAGAGCAAGTATCTGCAGATTTAAATATGCCGCTGAAAACGCTCAATGCGTTAGAGCAAGACGACTATAAATCTTTGCCAGAAGCGACTTTTATCAAAGGCTATTATCGTTCTTATGCGAAGTATTTAAATACTGATGCAACTGCAATTATCCAGCGTTTTGATGAGATTTATGCAAACGATACTGGGCTTTTGCCAAATCATGCTTTAAACAATTCACCAATTAAAATCATGGGTAAATTACCGGGTTCTAATAGTGATCGTAACAAAAAATGGTTAAAGCGCGCACTGCTTGCAATTTTGATTATTGCTGTTGTGTCATTAATTGTGATGGGTGTCCAAAAATGGACCTCAAACAAAGAAGATGCTGAGCTGCCAAAAGCAAATCAGTCTAATGTTGAAGTTTTACCTATGAAAGGGAACACCTCTGCAACAGTGGGTGACCAATTGGTGTTAAACTTTAACCGTCCAACTTCTGTTCATATTGTAGATGCAACAGGGAAGGTTTTAGCGACGGGTCGTCAGGCATCGACTTTAACCTTAAATGGTGAGTCTCCATTCCAGATTCGTCTTGATGATGCAACGGCTGTGTCATTAAGTCTAAACCAAGAACAGATTTCATTGTCTCCATATACGGTAAACGGTAAAGCTGAATTCCGTTTATCCCGCTAATACCATGAGTTGAGCGATACAATGATAGAGAACCCAATTAAACGTCGACCAACACGTAAAATCCGTGTTGGTTCGGTCTATGTCGGTGGCGATGCACCTATTAGTGTGCAAAGTATGACAAATACCGAAACTTGCGATGTTGACGCAACTGTGGCTCAGATTGAGCGTTGTGTTGATGCAGGTGCAGATATTATGCGTGTTTCAGTGCCTTCTATGGAAGCTGCTGAAGCCTTTGGCGCAATCCGTAAGCGTGTTTCAGTTCCATTAGTAGCTGATATCCATTTTGACCATAGAATTGCTTTGGCAGTTGCAGATTATGGTGCGGACTGCTTGCGTATTAACCCGGGCAATATCGGTTCAGACCAGAAAGTTCGTGAAGTTGTGGCTGCGGCACGTCATCACGGTATTTCTATGCGTATTGGCGTGAACGCGGGTTCTCTAGAAAAAGATTTACAGAAAAAATATGGCGAGCCTACAGGGCAGGCACTTCTTGAGTCAGCTTTACGTCATATTGATATTTTAGACCGTCTTGACTTCCATGAGTTTAAAGTCAGCGTAAAAGCATCGAATGTGTTTTTAACCATGGATGCTTATCGTTTGCTTTCACAACAAATTGATAATCCATTGCACTTGGGTGTAACCGAGGCTGGTATTTACCGTACAGGTACTGTGAAATCAGCGATTGCTCTTGGTGGGTTATTAATGGAAGGCATTGGCGATACGATGCGTATTTCGCTTGCTGCTGAACCTGAAGATGAAATCAAGATCGGTTTTGATATCTTAAAATCGCTTGGTCTACGTTCTAACGGTATCAACTTTATTGCTTGTCCAAGTTGTTCTCGCCAAGAATTTAACGTGATTCAGGTGATGCAGGCTTTAGAAGAGCGTTTAGAAGATATCCGTACACCAATGGACGTTTCGGTTATTGGCTGTAAGGTAAATGGCCC
This sequence comes from Acinetobacter sp. AOR01_HL, assembly GCF_027855455.1. NCBI lineage: Bacteria > Pseudomonadati > Pseudomonadota > Gammaproteobacteria > Moraxellales > Moraxellaceae > Acinetobacter > Acinetobacter sp. AOR01_HL. The sequence goes on from NZ_JAKTIM010000018.1 coordinate 247,796, forward strand.
AGGTGAAGCAAAAGAAGCAGATATCGGAGTCGTTGGGGCTGCGCCTCGTTCATTGGTTTATCGTAATGGTGAAAAAAGCCATTTAATTGATACCAATCAATTGGTTGATGAAATCGAAACTATGGTTCGTCAACGTGTTCAAGAGCTTGAAGAAGCTAAATCTAAAGAAATTATTCGTAGTTCATCATGAGTTCAATTGTCGCAATCAAAGGTTTTAATGACGTTTTACCAACGCAAACTGCAGCGTGGAGACGTCTCGAGCAGCATTTAGCATCTTTAATGGATGCTTATGGTTACCAACAAATTCGTTTGCCGATCGTTGAACAAACGGGACTGTTTAAACGTGCTATTGGTGATGCTACCGATATCGTAGAAAAAGAAATGTACACATTCTTCGATAAAGGAAACCCACCTGAGTCACTGACTTTACGTCCGGAAGGAACAGCGGGTTGTGTCCGTGCGTTGGTTGAACATAACTTGTTGCGTGGTGCTACGCCACGTGTGTGGTATATGGGACCTATGTTCCGTTATGAAAAACCACAAAAAGGCCGTTACCGCCAGTTCCACCAGTTTGGTGTGGAAACTTTTGGTGTAGCGACTCCTGATATCGACGCTGAATTGATTATGTTGACTGCCCGTTTGTGGAAACGTATGGGTGTTGATCACATGGTTCAACTTGAGTTGAATACTTTGGGTGAAACAGATGAGCGTACGGAATATCGTAATGCTTTGGTTGCGTTCTTAAATGAACATAAAGATGCTTTGGATGAAGATTCACAGCGCCGTTTAACAACAAACCCATTACGTATTTTAGATTCTAAAATTGAGTCGACTCAGAAAATTCTGGAAAATGCGCCGAAATTACATGACTTCTTAAAAGAAGACAGTTTAAGCCACTTCCAACAATTACAAGATTATTTGACTGCCGCAGGCATTAAATTTGTAATTAACCAAAAATTGGTACGTGGTCTAGATTATTACAATAAAACTGTTTTTGAATGGACAACAACAGCATTAGGGTCGCAAGGTACAGTATGTGCAGGTGGACGCTATGATGGTTTGGTTGGCCAGTTAAAAGGTAAGGCTGATCAGTCTGTTCCAGCAGTCGGTTTTGCAATGGGGATGGAGCGTTTATTGCTTCTACTTGAGCAAGTCGAACAGGCTGAAATTGTACGTGACTGTGAAGCGTTCTTGGTTGCGGAGCCTGCTTATCAATCTAAAGCTTTAGTTCTAGCAGAACAATTACGTGACCAGTTAGAAGCTGCGAATAGTAACATTCGCATTAAAACTGGTTCACAAGGCAGCATGAAGAGTCAGATGAAAAAAGCTGATCAGGCTGGGGCTGTTTACGCCATAATTTTGGGTGAACGCGAGTGGGAAGCACAGCAGCTTGCTGTAAAAGAGTTGGCAACAGCTGAGCAATCACAAGTTGCGTTGGCTGAACTCGTACCATTCTTAATTGAAAAATTTACAAAATAAACTGAAACATCTGGAAAAGGACAATCACATGAGCTTAAGTGATGAAGAACAATTCGACAGCTTAAAGTCGTTCGCCAAAAAATATGGTTCTGCCATGATTAGCGGGATTCTCATTGCATTGATTGTCTTTTTCGGGTGGGAATATTGGCAAAAAAGAAACCTTGCAACGAGTCAGACAGAAACTGCAAAGGTACAGCAGTTAATGGATGAAGCGAATGCAACAGCTGATAACCCAAATGCTTTAGCTTCAATAACAGCTTCGGCAGATAAGATTGTAAAAGACGATATTGATTCAGTTCAGGCGATACAAACTCAATTTGTATTGGCAAAACTTGCATATGAAAAACAAGATTATGCTGCTGCTGAAAAAGCTTTGAAAAAAGTTGAGAATTCAAAAGTAAAAGATGAAGGACTGATTCAGGTTGTAAAATTGCGTTTAGCAGATGCACAATTAGCGCAAAACAAATATGATGAAGCTCTAAAAACCTTATCTGGTAATGTCGATCCGGCATTTAAAGCAACAGTAGAAGAGTTACGTGGTGATATCTTTGTTGCGAAGAAAGATATTGATTCTGCTAAAAAAGCGTATCAAGCTGCATGGGATTCGTTACTGGAACGTAAACAAGAGCGACAAATTTTACAAATTAAACTCGAAAGTGTTGGCGTTTTAGTTGAAGATCCACAGATTGAGCGCCCAATTTTGGAAACACAGGTGGAAGAGTCTTAATGAATCAGAAATTCAAACTGCCTTTGGCAATTGCAATCGCATCAGCTGTACTGGTGGGATGTTCTAGCAACAAAGTAAAAGAAGCAAAACCAAATCCACTACCGAAATTGACTGAGTCGAAAAAGTCTCTAGTACCGGTGTTTTCGCGCAGTGTTTCTTCTACGAACAAGGCAGATCCATTACGTTTACAACTTGATGCTAGTGACGGTGTTGTTTTTACACTTGACCCTAAAGGTGAAGTTGCTGCATATCGTGGTAAACAACGTCTTTGGGAGAAAAAAGTAAGTAAATTGGGCTTAAGCTCTGGTGTTGAAGCAGCTGAAGGTATTGTTGTTGTTGGTAACAGTAAAGGTCAGTTATTTGCTTTAGATCAGGCAACGGGTGAACAAAAATGGACTGCACAATTATCTGGTGCTTTATTAAGTCCTTCTTTAGTTCAGTCTGGCCGCGTGATTACAATTGCAAATGACGGTACTGTATTTGCACATGATGTATCATCAGGACAACAAGTTTGGGCATATAAATTGCCAAATGTTCAGTTCAGTTTACGTGGTCAACCATCGCCAGTGAGTCTTGACCCTCGCACGGTTTTAATTGCTTCTGCAAATGCATATGTTTATGCAATTGATACGATTAGTGGTATTCCGCGCTTCCAACGCCGTGTTGCAGTAAGTGAAGGGCGTTCTGATATTCAGCGTTTAATTGACATTGATGGTGATCCGGTTGTTGCGGGTCAACTCATGGTAACAACTAGTTTCCAAGGCCAAGTAACTGTTACTGATCTTGCTTCTCAACGTGTGGTTTGGAGTGAAGATTCAAGTAGCACCAAGCGTCCAGAAGTTTATGATAATAAAGTGTTTGTTTCGTCAACTGATGGCAAGCTTACTGCTTATGACTTAACAACAGGCGAACAGCTTTGGCAAAATGATAGTCTCTTAAACCGTCATTTAAGTAATCCTGTCGTCTTGGGATCGGACCTTATTGTTGGTGATTTGGATGGTGTTTTACACCTAATCGACCCGACAACAGGTAAGTTGATTGGTCGTTCTAAAACAAGTGGTGAGGTCAATACATTACGTGTGATTGAGAATCAGCTCTATGTTTCGACCCGAAAAGGCGATTTAAGTATTTGGCAGAATCGTTAATTTTGTTCGCTTGTGCTAAAATAGCCGCTTAACAAATTACGCTGTTAAAAATATCGGGGTGTTTGAATTAAATCAGTTCAAAGCCCCGTCTTTTATTATGGTCATATCTGACCTTAAAATATATCTCCTGTACTGTTTCTAATGCTCATGCCATGAGATATGGCTGGTCTTGAATTAAGGTTATTGTATGAAACCCGTTATTGCGCTCATTGGTCGTCCGAATGTCGGAAAATCAACGTTATTTAACCAGATTACCAAGAGTCGTGATGCACTTGTAGCCGACTTCGCGGGTTTGACTCGTGACCGTAAATATGGTGATGCGACTTATCAAAATAAGTCTTTCATTGTTGTTGATACTGGTGGTATTGGTGAAAGTGAAGGCGGTATCGATAACTACATGGCCGAGCAGTCGAAAACAGCCATCAATGAAGCAGATATTATTATTTTTGTAGTTGATGCGCGTGCCGGATTGTTAGCTTCCGATGAGCAAATTGCCCGTGAATTACGTACTTTAGGCAAGAAAATTTATCTTGTTGCCAATAAGGTTGATGGTGTTCATGCTGAAGCTGCTTTGGTTGAGTTCTACAAGCTTGGTATGGGTGAACCATTACAAGTTGCAGCGAGCCATGGCCGTGGTGTACAACAAATGCTTGAGGATGTACTTCAAGATATTCCAGAAGATGAAAATCCTGAAGAGCATGACAAAGATACCGGATTGCGTCTAGCAATTATTGGTCGTCCGAACGTAGGTAAATCAACGTTAGTAAATCGCTTACTTGGTGAAGACCGTGTGGTAGCGTTTGACCAACCGGGTACAACTCGTGACTCTATTTATATTCCGTTCGAGCGCGAAGGTCGTAAATACACTTTAATTGATACAGCAGGTGTACGCCGTAAAGGTAAAGTTGATGAAATGATTGAGAAATTCTCAATTGTGAAGACTTTACAAGCGATGAAAGACGCACATGTGGTGGTGGTTGTAGTTGACGCCCGTGAAGGTATTGTTGAGCAAGACTTACATTTAATTGGCTATGCGCTGGAAGCTGGGCGTGCCATGGTCATTGCGATCAATAAATGGGACAACATGAGTGAATACGACCGCAAGCAGTGTAAGCTTGATGTTGAGCGCCGTTTTGACTTTATTCCTTGGGCTCGAATTCACCTTATTTCTGCTCTACATGGTACTGGGGTGGGTGAGTTATACCCATCAATTCACCGTGCTTATGAGTCTGCAAACTTAAAGGTATCTCCTGCGAAATTGACGCAGATTTTGAATGATGCAACTGATCAGCATCAGCCGCCGACAGTTCAAGGTCGTCGTATTAAAATGCGTTATGCGCACATGGGTGGACAAAATCCACCGACTATTGTGATTCACGGTAACAAGGTGGATAAGACTCCTGCAGATTACCGCCGTTATTTAGAGAATGTGTTCCGTAAGGTTTATAAGCTTGAAGGTACACCAGTTAAAATTGAATTTAAGACTTCTGAAAACCCGTTTGAAGGCCGTAAGAGTCAGGTCGATGAGCGTACAGCTGCACGTCGTCGTCGTTATATTCAGAAATTCAAAAAAGCAGAAAAGAAATTTAAACGTTAATCTGTTTTTAATTGAAAAAGCCCAAAGTCTTCTTTGGGCTTTTTATTGTATTGTCTAATCAGGTATCAGTAAGGTTTTAATGCTAGCAGTGAATTATGGATGGTTCGGATTAATAAAATGAATAGTAAACATGTGGACATTTATATAGGAAAACTCAATGATTTTTTAAATCGAAAACAACACGACTTTCCAGACTTTCGTTCATTTAATCATTATAAAAAACAACAAATAAACAGTGTCAGAAATAGACTGATTGCAGAGAAACTACAACTCACTTCAATGGAATTAGAGTTTGCCAAGCATGAACATGGCAAACCTTATTTATTGAATCATACTTTGCATTTTAATCACTCACATAGCCAACAATATTATGCTTTAGCGCTGAGTGAGCGAGTTAAAGATATTGGTATAGATGTTGAAGAGCTTGATCGTAAAGTACGTCTGGATAGTCTGGCACAACATGCTTTTCATCCTGATGAATATGCAACGTGGCAAAGTCTAGAACAAGATAGAGAATATTGGTTTAAAGTCTGGACCACTAAAGAAGCTGTTTTAAAAGCATCAGGCCTTGGTATACGTTTAGATTTAAATACCTTAAACACCCAAGCACATCCTACAAATCAGGGCGGATTATGTTCGCATGAGCTTATTGGGACATTTGCCTACCAAAACTTTGTGTTAGGTAATATGATCTTAACAGTCGCATGGCGTTCAGAGCAATCATGCCGTGGATTCCAGTTTCCTTCTATTCAGATTCATTCACTTGACCGTTAAATCTAAATTACTCTCATAAAAAAACCGCGAATTACGCGGTTTTTTGAGTTTAGGGTAAGCTATAAAATTAAGCTTGACCTTCAACAGCAGCAGCTTGAGCGCGTTGCATGTTTGCTTCGAACTCTGCATCAAAGTTGATTGGAGTAAGAAGTAACTGTGGGAAGCTACCTTTTGTTACTAAGTCGTTTACTGCTTCACGTAAGAACGGGAACAAAATGTTCGGGCAATATGCACCTAAAATGTAAGGTAAACGGTCTTCTTCGATATTATCGATTAAGAAAATACCAGATTGAGTTACATCTACGATGAACGCTGTTTCATTGTCGTTATTGGCTTGAACCACAACTTTTAAAGATACTTCAAAGTGAGTTGGGTCAATCTTTTCAGCAGCTGAAGAAAGATTGATGTTAAGTTCAGGTTGCCATTGTTTAGTGAAAACTTGTGCCCCTGGAACCTCAAAAGAAATATCTTTTGTATAAATACGCTCTAAAGCTAATTGTGGTTGAACTTGTTGTTCTTCGCTCATTGTTTTTTCCTTAATATGGATGCGATGTTAAGCCAATAATTCGTCGAGTTTACCTTCACGCTCTAAAGCATAAAGTTGGTCAAAACCACCGATAAACTGATCATTAATAAAAATTTGTGGAACAGTGCGATGATTTGTACGTTGCATTAATTCAGCACGTACTTCTGGCGCTTCAACAGAAAGATTTACTTCTTTATAAGCAACACCTTTACGCTCAAGTAATTGTTTAGCGCGAACGCAGTACGGGCATACAGAAGTTGAGTAAACAATGACATTTGCTGCCATAACAATTCTCCTTAAGCTTTTGGTTTGCTTTTAACGAGAGGTAAGCCTTGAGCTTTCCAGTTACTGATACCACCATCAAGGCGATAGCTGTCATGGTGAGCGACTTTCTGTAAAGCGCTACCAGCAACTTGCCCTAGGTTGCAAATAAATACCAATGGACGGTCACTTGCTTTTAATTCATCAGCATGACTTGCAATTTGGCTATAAGGAATATTGCGGCTACCACTAATGTGACCTTCGCGGAAGTCTTTGCTATCGCGTAAGTCAATCAAAAGGGCATTTTTCGCTTTCACTAAAATACCAAGCGACTGTGGAGAAATTTTACGACCGTTACGTTGACCTTCAAAAATGAAGAACAATACGATCAAGACTCCGAGTGTACCAAACAAAATGGGGTGATTCCCCATAAACTCTAACCAGCGTTCCACAAGTCACCTAAAAAAATTAAAAACAAAATTGACCTAGAGTATAGCGTATATAGATGGTGATCAAAATCACCACTTCAAGGGCAAATGGGGTAGAAAATTAGTTTTTTTGCTGCGCTTCTTGAATCTCATCGATTAAACGTAAAAAGCTGTCTAGGCGGCGTGGTAAAATTTCACCTGCTTCAACAGCTTGTTTTAAGCCACAGTTCTTTTCATGAGTATGAGTGCAATTACGGAACTGACACGAACCTAAATGTGCTTCGATTTCAGGGAAGCCCATACGAATTTTATCTAAATCGAGATGCCAAAGCCCAAACTCGCGAATTCCCGGTGAATCAATCAAGGCGCCATTTCTACCAAAGTTGATTAAACGAGTAGAAGTCGTGGTGTGCTGTCCAAGTGCTGAGTTTTCAGAAATGATATTGGTTTTTTGTTCAGCATCTGGAATGAGCACATTAATAAGTGAGCTTTTCCCAACCCCTGACTGACCTACAAAAGCTACTGTCTCGCCATCAAGACGCTGGGACAATGCTGAGATGTCACCTTTAGAATGACAAATCATGACTTCATAGCCTAAATTTTCATACTCTTTGAGCATGTCGAGAATCGGATCATTTTCAGTGAGTAAATCTGATTTATTAAGCACTAAAAGAGCTGGAATATTCGCATCTGCACATGCCACTAAGTAGCGGTCAATCAAAGTAGGTGCCGGTTCTGGCAGTGGGGCAAAAACAATAACGATTAAGCTGATATTCGCAGCTACAGGTTTTACTTTGTGATAGCGATCCGGGCGTGTAAGTAAAGATGTACGTGGATGAATTGCGGTAATAATCCCTAAACCTGTATTAGGGTCAGCTTGCCACTTCACTCGGTCACCAGTGACCAGTAATTCAAGGTTTGTACGGGTGTGACAGCGCCAAACGCTATTTAATTCAATCGGTTTCCAAAACGGTTCTGGTTCGCCTTCGGCGACTTGCGGTTTTTCTGGGTGATGATCGGGTACAGAAAGTGCCTGTACTTCAAGTTGACGTCCATAGTGCTGTACAACCAGCCCATCTAGATCTTGTGAAGTATCGACTTCTTCTTGGCGAGTTTTATGCTGTTTTTCAATACGACGTTGCTGTTGCTCAGTTAAACGACGCTTACGAATTAGAGCCATTCATATCCCAAAAAAACCATTGTTTGAAGACCGCAAAAATAGCACGAAGCTGGTATGGAATTACAGCGCAGAAGCAAGAAATTTGCTAATATTGATGTTTTTACGGCACTTTAGAACGTACATTCATGAGCAGTACTTTAAATACACGATTAATTTGGATTGATCTGGAAATGACAGGTTTAGATACCGACAACGACCAGATTATTGAAATTGCAACAATTATTACAGATGATCATTTAAATGTACTTGCCGAAGGTCCGGTTTTGGCTATTCATCAACCTGATCGTATTTTAAATGCAATGGATGAGTGGAATACGCGTCAGCACGGCCAGTCAGGTTTAATTGAACGAGTTCGTCGTAGTAAATTGACCGCTCGTGATGCTGAATTACAGACTTTAGAATTCCTAAAAAAATGGGTAAATCCAAAAGTTTCACCAATGTGTGGTAACTCGATTTGTCAGGATCGCCGTTTCTTACATCGTCTTATGCCTGAACTAGAGCAGTATTTCCACTATCGTAATCTTGACGTATCTACAGTAAAGGAACTCTCAAAACGCTGGCGTCCTGAAATTATGAGTGGTCTGAAAAAAAATGCGTCACATTTGGCGATGGATGACATTCGTGATTCCATTTCTGAGCTTAAGTATTACCGCGAATACTTCTTCATTATGAATACTGACGGTAAAGATTGATTAAGTTATTCAAGTAAGAAGAAAAGGGGGCGAAAGCTCCCTTTTTTATTGTTTAAAGGACATTGTTACAATAATGCCAAGTGGGAATTTGGCTTTCATATTCATTTTGCTTAAAATGATGTTTTAAGTTTATTTATTATAAAAAGAGAGCATTTATGCAAAGTAATAACCCGATACTGACACGCGTTGAAACGGTCAGTGACTATAGTCAACCGATGACCGTGCAAGGTGCGATTCAAAAATCTGTTATGTTGACCATCATTGCTGCTGCAGTGGGTGTCGCTTTATTTTTCTATGCAGCCTTTACTGCAAATGTTGGTATTGCTTATGCGGCTTCAATTGTGGGTGCAATTGGCGGCTTGGTTTTAGCTTTAATTACGACTTTTAAACCAACGACTGCACCAACTTTAGCAATTCCTTATGCTTTATTTGAAGGGGCTTTCTTAGGTGGTATTTCTTTTACTTTCCAGTTGAAATATCCGGGCGTTCCTCTTCAAGCTTTATTGGCAACTTTCGTCACGACTTTGGTGATGTTTGGTCTATATAAGTTTCAAATCATACGCGCAACTGAAAAGTTCAAATCAGTTGTGATCTCTGCATCTTTGGCGATCTTTATTGTATTTATCGTGCAGATGGTGATGCGTTTAGCTTTTGGCTCAAGCATTCCTTATATTTTTGAAAGCAACTGGTTAGGTATTGGTTTTGCTGCTTTTGTTGCAGTGATTGCTTCACTGAACCTAATTTTAGATTTTGATTTGATCGAAACCAATGCAGCATATCGTGCACCAAAATTCATGGAATGGTTGTGTGGTATTGCCTTACTTGCAACTTTAGTATGGATGTATATCTCGTTCTTACGTTTGCTTGGCTTATTATCTGACGACTAAAAATGAGTTGGTAAAAAGTCGCTCCTAAATCGGAGCGATTTTTTTTCGTGCGATTTTTGAAAAAAGATGCATTATGCAATTTCGAAAAACGTTGAATATTGGCATTATGCTGAAAATTGTTTTGAGTGAGATCGGCATGACACAAGGACTTTTAGCAGGTAAACGCTTTTTGATTGCAGGCGTTGCTAGTAAATTATCAATTGCTTATGGTATTGCACAAGCATTACACCGTGAAGGTGCTGAGCTTGCATTTACTTATCCAAACGAAAAATTAAAAAAACGTGTAGATGAGTTTGCTGAGCAATTCGGTTCTAAGCTTGTGTTTCCATGTGATGTTGCCGTTGATGCTGAAATTGATAATGCATTTGCGGAACTTGCAAAACATTGGGACGGCGTAGACGGTGTTGTGCACTCAATCGGCTTTGCACCTGCACACACGCTTGACGGTGACTTCACTGACGTGACTGACCGTGACGGTTTTAAAATTGCTCATGACATTAGTGCATACAGCTTTGTTGCAATGGCACGTGCTGCAAAACCTTTATTACAAGCTCGCCAAGGTTGTTTATTAACTTTGACTTATCAAGGTTCTGAGCGCGTTATGCCTAACTACAACGTAATGGGTATGGCAAAAGCTTCTTTAGAAGCTGGTGTTCGCTATTTAGCATCAAGCCTTGGTGTTGACGGTATCCGTGTAAACGCGATTTCTGCGGGTCCAATCCGTACTTTGGCTGCTTCTGGTATTAAATCTTTCCGTAAAATGCTAGATGCTAACGAAAAAGTTGCACCGTTAAAGCGTAACGTAACCATTGAAGAAGTGGGTAACGCAGCGTTATTCCTATGTTCACCTTGGGCTTCAGGTATTACTGGTGAAATTCTATATGTAGATGCTGGTTTCAATACTGTAGGTATGAGCCAATCTATGATGGATGATGAATAAGTTTTAAAATTTATTCAGACATAAAAAAAGCCGTAGTTGAAGGACTACGGCTTTTTTACTGGGCGCAAGTTATTGCGGCAGTTCTTTTACAGGTGAACCGCCTAATGCCTGCATGAGGGTAACATAAGCGTTGTATTGGCTTTGTTTGGTTTCAACAAGACTCAAGCGCGCAGTACGTGTAGTTTGCTGTGCATCAAGAAGTGTTTTTAACGCAACAGCGCCATAACGGTAGCGGACTTCAGTTAAACGTTCAGTTTTTTCTGCAAGTTCGACATTACGCTCTTGTAACGCTACTTGTTTGTCGAGTTCTGTGCGGCTTGATAACGCGTTTTCTACATCAGCAAAAGCCTGATAAAGCGTTTGGCGATATTGAATAATCGCTTTTTCATAATCTAGGTTGCTAATCGCGATATCTTTTTTCATATCGTTATATTGTAAAAACGGTAGGCTCAAACTCGCCCCAAGCGTAAGGGCAGGGTTACGTAATAACTCCGTTAAAGATGTACTGCTTGAACCTAAACTACTGGTTAAGCTAATTGACGGATAGTAGCTTGCTTTAGTCGCATCTTTAGTTGCCAATGCCTTTCTTAAACGAAGCTCAGCTGCTTGCAAGTCTGGGCGACGTGACAAAATATCCGCTGGTAAACCCGCACCAATAGCAGGCAGCGCTGTACGTGGTAAACGCTGTGGCTCTTGAATATTGAGTTGCTGTACTGGCTCATGCAATAACACAGCAATGGCTGTACGCGTTTCAACAAGCTGTTGCTCAATCTGGCTTAAACTTGCTTTTTGGCTTTGAACAGACTGCTCGGCTTGCGTAAGGTCTAATCCTGAAACTGCACCTGCTTTATACTGAGTTTGAACCAATTGATAAAGCTTTTGTGAAGTGGCTAAGCTTTGCTGCGCAGTTGCATAACGTTCATTTAAATAGCCGAGTTGCCAGTAGAGTTTCGCAGTAGTGGCAATCAGACTTTGACCAGTAGCTTGAAGATCTTGTTCGGTTGCTAACGCTTCCCATTTACTTGCTTCAGTTTGACGAGCAAGCTTGCCAAACAAATCAAGTTCATAGCTCACCCCAGCACTCATTGATAAACCTTTCGCACTGTCATCGCCCGAATTTAAGTCGAAAGAATGCCCTGTAGAAACACTAGAGCTGGTCCGTAAGCCTTGTTTATTCGCGGTTAAATCAGCTTGCAAGCGTGCTTGCTGGAGTGTGATTCCCGCAACAGCCAAATCACTATTGCGCTCTAATACATTAGTTACGAGTTGGTTGAGCTGTGCATCTCCAAACAATGTCCACCAATGGTCAGAATATTGCTCAACCGATGCTGTTTTAGCTTTAGCCTTATCGTACTGAAAACTGCCTGGAACTTGTACAGCTGGTGCTTGGTAAGGTGTTTTTACTACAGCGGCACATCCCACAAGAGAACTAGTGAGGAGAAGTGCTGCGCTAAGTTTAGTCATAGAAAAAGACATGCAATTTTCCTTATTCTCGTGATAGTGCTGCAACAGGGTCAAGTTTTGCTGCATTCTTGGCAGGTAAGAAGCCGAATACGACACCAATCAATGTTGAACACACAAACGCAGCAACAATTGATGTGGTTGAATAGGCGACAGCAAAGTTGCCACCGGCAAACTTATTAATCAGTTGTCCTAAGCCAAGTGATAACAGTACGCCAAGTACACCACCAATCAAACATACTAAAATTGCTTCAATCAGGAACTGCTGCAAAATATCACTTTGTCGAGCACCCACAGCCATACGCACACCAATTTCTTGCGTACGTTCAGTCACCGAAACCAGCATAATATTCATTACCCCGATACCACCAACTACCAGAGAAATTACAGCAATTGCTGATACTAAGAGAGTCATAGTACTTGTGGTTTTCTCAATGGTTTGTCGGATACTGTCACTGTTCATGGTGAAAATATCTTGGGCACCGTGGCGTTGGGTTAATAAGTTAACAATGGCGTTTTCAGCAGCACTGGTCGAGTATTTATCATTAATACGTACGACAATATTACGGACATGCGCTTGCCCTAACATACGGCTCATGACCGTGGTATAAGGCATATATACATTCAGCGTGTCATCCGAACCCATTCCGCTGGTCTGAGGTTCTACAATGCCGATAATACGAGCTGGTACGCTACCCAGTAACACGACTTGCCCGATTGGGTTAGTACCATCGCTAAAGAATTGTTTTTGCGTATTGGTATCAATCACCACATCTTGTGAGCGGTCGCGGACACTTCGTTGATCAAAGGTTTGGCCGTCTTTAAAAACTAGACCTTTTACATCGAAATAATCGTTACTTACGCCGTTAATAGTCGCATTTGCTTCATTTTGTTGATAGCGCATAGTCTTGGATGTACTGACCATCGGGCTGACTGCACTGACATAAGGCTGTGTCATTAATGCATCGGCATCGGCAGGAACTAGCGTTTTAAAATTGGCTGTCTTGGAGTTATCACCAAAACCACGACCTTGGAATACCGTAATTGTGTTGGTGCCTAAACTGCTAATGTTGCTCAAAATCTGTTGTTGAGAGCCATTACCCAGTGCGACCACTGTTACGACAGAGGCAATACCAATAATGATCCCCAGCATGGTTAAGAAAGTACGCATGCGGTGAGCATTCATGGACAGTAAAGCCATTTGAAAGGCTTCGGATAAGCGATCTAGAGTTGATCGCCAAGCCGAAATACTTTTGCCTTTTTTCTGCTTATTTTGTAAAGCAGGTGCTGCATCTGGATCAGATTTAACTTCTTCTAAAGACTGGTCTGGAACGTTAGGACGGTCACTAATAATTTCCCCATCACTAATTTCGATAATACGCGTTGCATTCTTTGCAACTTGCATATCGTGCGTTACCAAAATAATCGTATGACCAGCCGCGTTGAGTTCACGCAAAATTCGCATCACTTCAACGCCGCTATGTGAATCGAGTGCCCCTGTTGGTTCGTCGGCCAAGATTACATCACCGCCATTCATTAAGGCACGTGCAATCGACACACGTTGCTGTTGACCACCTGAAAGCTGACTTGGTCGGTTTTGCGTTTTAGTACCTAAACCTAACTCCGTGAGCAGGGCAGTAGCTCGCTGTTTACGGTCTGCTGGAGTAACACCAGCATAAACAGCTGGAACCTCAACGTTACCTTCAGCTGATAAGTCACCCAGTAAATGATAGCGCTGGAAAATAAAACCAAAATATTCACGGCGTAACTGCGCTAACTGGTCTGGTTCAAGTTTACCGGTTTCTTGACCATTAACCTTATAACTACCACTCGTTGGGCGGTCCAGACAGCCCAAAATATTCATGAGTGTTGATTTACCAGAGCCGGACTGGCCGACAATAGCAACCAGCTCACCCTCATAAATGGTCAGGTCAATGCCTTTTAAAATTTGAATCGTGCTTTCGCCAGCAGGGAATTCCCGGACCAGATTGCTGACTTCAAGCAAAGCTTGTTTTGTCATGCTTACATTCCCATTGGGCCACGGCGGCGGTTATTACCACTGTTTGCAGAAGCTGCAGAGTTTTCTGAACTATCGGCAATTACAACTTGGTCACCTTGTTTTAATCCGGCAAGTACTTGCGCATTTACACGGTTATTAATACCTACCAAAATTTGTGTTGGTTTAGTCGTACCATCTGCTTGTAAAACGCGAACTACACTCAGAGTTGCTTTGCCTTGTTCAATAAGTTGTTTTTGTTCAGGAGTTAAATTTAAGCGTTCTAAACGGGCGCCGTTACCTTGATGCTTGCGTTCTGCACTTGGAGTAGAACTTGCTTTATCTGCTGATTGACCCTGTTTTCTTTGGCCAGAAAATTGTTTGCTACTTAACGCAGAAGATGGAACCAGTAAGGCATTTTTTGCTGAATTTAATACGATATAAACTTGTGCAGTCATATCAATACGTAATTTGCCGTCCGTATTTGGAACATCAAATAAAGCGTTGTAGTAAACAGCTGAGCTGGTTGTTGAACTTGTGGTGCTGTTTGATTCACTAGAGATCGAATCTGGAGCAGGTTCGATTTGACGTAAGGTTGCATAGCGCTTGGTTTCATCACCTAAGGTCGTGAAATAGACCTGCTGACCTTTTTCCACTTTCATAATATCGGCTTCACTCACCTGTGCTTTAATCGTCATATTTTGAAGTTTTGCAATTTTGACGATAGTTGGAGCACTTTGGTTTGCGTTTACCGTTTGACCTTCTTCGGTCACAATCGCAACAACCGTACCATCAGTTGGCGCAACAATACGTGTATAGCCAATATTGGTTTGTGCTGTTGAACGCGTTATTTTTGCAGACTCAATTTGTGCATCTAATGCTTTAACTTGTGCCTGAGCTGTTTTATAAGCAGCTTCAGCCGACTCTAAATCTGCACGAGGTGTTGCATCTTGAGCATACATTTGTTGTTGACGACGATATTCGAGTTGTTTCTCGTTTAAAGAAGCGATTTGCTGAAGACGCTGTGCCTCTAAATTTTTAATATTGGCATCAGATGTTTTTAAACTGTTTTCTTGGGTGGTCGAGTCAATTTGTGCAATAAGTTGACCTTGTTTTACTTGATCACCAAGCTGCACATACATCTTTTTAACCTGACCAGATACCTGAGCACCCACACTAATGAGCTTGGTTGCATCAAGTGTACCGGTTGCAAGTACATTATTCTCAATATCCCCGCGAGTTACCTCTGCTGTAATATATTGAGGCTGCTGTTGTTTAGGCTTTAAGAATTTCCAAGCTAAGACAGCAATAATGGCGATACAGACGACAATAATTACGAGTTTAATTGGCTTTATTTTTGGCATGGCGAGAGGTCGAAAAGTCTAAAATTTAACTTAGTATAAGAGTCAAATGAGGATAAAACGTGAATTTTTATGATATTTCAATAAAGCAGGCAAATGATTTGGCTGCCCTAATGTATAAATAATGTTTTTCCACACAGCTCGGCAATGGCTTGTTGCATTAAATGTTGGGCATTCTCATTTGACATGCCTTTGATTGCGGCATCAATTTGTAAAAGCAGGGCAGACCATCCCAAAAATTGCTGTGGATTGAGTCTTCTTAATGCTTGTTGATATAAGCTAACTTTTGTTTTCCATATACCCAGTTGTAATGCATTATGTGGTTGTTCAAACAACTGCATTAATAAACGCATTTCTTTACTTAATGTCCATAAGATCAAGCTTTCCGGTTCACCGGAACCGATTAAATATTGAAAGATCTTAATGGACTGAGCAAGATTACCTTCTAATAACGCATCGCTTAAATCGTAAGTGGTGTAACGAGACTGATCTTGTAGACACGCATATAACTGTTCAATTTGAATTAGTTTCTGGTCTGGAAAAGTATCTCTTACCCGCATCAAGCTATTTTTAGCAGCGAGCAGGTTATGCTCATGATGCTGCATGAGCCACTGCCAAGCATCATTGTCGAGTTGAATTTCTAACTTCTCAGCCTCAGCGGCTAATATTCGTTGACGATCTTGCGGATAGTTAGCAGTAAGGGCAACCACCACACCGTTCGCTTCAACAACTTGGAAAAAAGCAGATTTTAAGCTGCTACTGTCTTGTTTGGGTAAAACAATTAACAGCAGGTTAGTTTCATTATGCTGGATATAACTTTTTAGCTGTTTTAAACCATTGGCATCGGGCTTGATATTGCCGTGAACTTCAATCGCAAGTTGCTGAGAAAATAAAGATAAGCTGTTCAGTGCATTAAAGACATTTTTCCAGTCACTTACACTACTAATATCGTAGCGCTGTCTTTCAATGTCTTGTTGCTGCCAGCTTTTGCGGAAAGTATCGAGTAAATTTTGTTCTAATAAAGGTTCCTGTCCATGCAGGATCCACGCACCCCGAGCTTCCGGAATGCGTTTGAGGGCTTGTAAATAGTCAAGTTTCATTACTTAAGAAAAGATACGTCTATGGTTGAGCTTTTGGTAAGCGATTGGCTGAAATTTGACGAGTAATTTGCTGTGCAAGGTCATCAATTACAATACGTTGCAAGTAACTCTCTTGCTGGTTCTCAGTGTTGACCGTTGCCAAGTCATATTGATAACTACGAGCTGCGGTTAAAGTACGCGGCTCTGTAATTTTATTACCTTGACGGTCTTCGATTTGGAAAGTTACGGTCAAGCGTAATAACACTTCTGTAAGTTTACCATTTAGAAGCTGACGACGAGGCGTGTATTCTAAAACACGAAGAACATAGGCGTCGTTGTCATTGCTGAGCTGAACACCATTTGCCGTTAAATACACTTTTAATTGTGTTTCAAGGTCATCGGTTTTTGCCGGTAACTCAAGGCTTAATTTTTTATAAACAAGTGGAGTCGCAGTCGGGTTGGTTCCTTTTAAATGGAAACCACACCCGACTAAGCCTGCACTAAGGCCTAAGGTTAAAACAACAGCGGCTAAACGTTGGGCTAAGTGCATGCTTGATCCTCTCATTAATACCTGTAATTAAACCACGAGGTTAACCAATTTGTTTGGAACCACAATCTCTTTTTTGGTTGGTCCTGTTAAGAACTGCTGAACTTCTGGTAATGCTTTCGCTTGAGCTAATAACTCATCTTTAGAAATATCAACAGAAACTTCAAGTTTACCGCGAAGTTTACCATTTACTTGTACAACAATCGTTTGAGTATTGCGGGTTAATGCAGAAGCATCAACTTCAGGGAAAGTTGCTTCTGTTAAGTCCGTACCAAACTGAGCCAATAAAGTCTGACTTAAATGTGGTGCAAATGGAGCAAGTAAAGTTAACAATGTGGTGATTGCTTCACGTTCTACAGCAACGTCATTATCATCTTTTGCTTCAAACTTATTGCTTGCATTTAACAATTCCATCAATGCAGCAATTGCAGTATTGAACGCATGACGACGCTCAATATCATCACTTACTTTTTGAATGGTTTCGTGTGTCTTACGACGTAAATCTTGAGCATCTTTAGACAAGCTTGCTTTATCGATTGCTGTTGCAGAGTTTCCTTTTTCAAGGAAGCTTGCTGCCAGACGCCATACACGTTTCAAGAAACGGTTTGCACCTTCAACACCTGCATCAGACCATTCTAAAGATTGATCTGGTGGTGCAGCAAACATCATAAATACACGAGCTGTATCTGCGCCGTATTGATCAATAATGGCTTGTGGGTCAATACCGTTATTTTTCGACTTGGACATTTTTTCTTGTCCGCCGATAATCACTTCTTGACCATCACCTGAATATTTTGCAGAAATGATGCGACCTTTCTCATCACGTTCTAATTCGATATCAGCAGGGTTGAACCAAGTTTTCTTACCATTTTCTGCTTCACGATAGAAAGTATCTGCAAGCACCATGCCTTGAGTTAACAAGTTGGTAAATGGCTCATTACCTTGTACGACACCTTCATCACGCATTAATTTGTGGAAGAAGCGTGCATAAAGTAAGTGAAGAATCGCGTGTTCAACACCACCGATATATTGGTTTACAGGAAGCCAGTTTTTAGCTGCTTCAGGTTTTACCATACCACCAGTAAAGTCTGGAGATGCATAGCGTGCGTAGTACCAAGATGATTCTACGAATGTGTCCAATGTATCTGTTTCACGGCGTGCATCGCCACCACAGCAAGGACATTTCGTTTCATAGAATTCAGGCATTTTATTTAGTGGATTACCTGAACCATCTGGAACAACGTCAGTTGGTAATACAACCGGAAGTTGATCTTCAGGAACTGTGACTTGACCACAAGTATCACAGTTAATCATTGGAATTGGGCAACCCCAGTAACGTTGACGAGAAACACCCCAGTCACGTAAACGGAATTGAACTTTAGAATTTGCTAAACCTTGTGGTTCTAATTTCGCAAGGAATGCATCGAATGCAGCTTGGAATTCTAGACCGTCAAACTCGCCAGAGTTAACAAGTTTACCTTCTTTAGAGCCGTACCATTCTTGCCACTCGGTAGCAGAGTAGTCTGCATCGTCAGCACCTTTGGCATCAATGACTTGCTTAATTGGCAAGTTGAACTTGTTAGCAAATTCAAAGTCACGTTCGTCATGTGCTGGTACAGCCATCACTGCGCCAGAACCGTAAGACATTAATACGTAGTTCGCAATCCAGACAGGGAGCTCTTCGCCAGTTACAGGGTGTTTTACAAACAAACCTGTTGCCATACCTTTCTTCTCGGCTGTAGCCAAGTCAGCTTCTGCAACTGAACCCATGCGGCATTCTTCAATAAATGCAGCCAATTCAGGGTTATTTTCAGCAGCTTTAAGCGCAAGAGGGTGTTCTGCTGCAACGGCAACGTACGTCACACCCATAAGTGTGTCGGCACGTGTTGTATAAACAGTTAAGCCGTCAGCATAAATTTCAGTATTGGCAGATGGGAAGGTAATTTCCATACCTGTAGAACGACCAATCCAGTTACGCTGCATGGTCAACACTTGTTGAGGCCAGCCGTCTTGTAGAGTGTCTAGGTCGTCTAATAATTCTTGTGCATAGTCCGTAATACGGAAGTAGTACATTGGAATATCGCGTTTTTCAACCAATGCACCTGAACGCCAGCCACGACCATTTTCAACTTGTTCGTTTGCCAAAACTGTTTGGTCAACCGGATCCCAGTTTACTGTTGAAAGTTTACGGTAGATTAAACCTTTTTTATAAAGCTGAACGAACAACCATTGTTCCCAGTGATAGTACTCTGGTGTACACGTTGCAAATTCACGGTCCCAATCTACAGATAGACCTAATTTTTTTAATTGGTCACGCATGTAAGCGATGTTTTCAAATGTCCATTTTGCCGGAGCAACTTTATGGGCAATTGCAGCGTTTTCCGCTGGTAAACCAAATGCATCCCAACCCATAGGTTGTAATACGGTTTCGCCTTTTAAACGGTAAAAACGGCTAATTACATCGCCAATGGTATAGTTACGCACATGACCCATGTGCAGTTTGCCACTTGGGTAAGGGAACATTGACAGGATGTAGCGATGTTTACCTTCGACAGTGTCGGCAACTTTAAAGACTTTACGATTTTCCCAATCTTGTTGGACTGATGGTTCAATCGTGTTTGCTTGATATTCTGGGTCAATGTGAGAAATAGTCATAGACGTAAGCTATACAACGAAAATTGAAATGAAAGATTGCTGCACAGCATAGCGCAAAATAGAGGAAAATGTCAGTTTTTAGAGCAGGATTTTATCTTTTAATCTGCGCTATAAAATTTCCCAATCTATTCTTGTTTATTTTAAATAATTGAAGAGTGGTAAAAATATTCACCACTCTCATTTTAATTATCTTGGTGCCGATACAGACGGGGCAGGTGGGACCGGGACAGCAGGTGCACCTTTTTCCACTGCTACGTTAGTTACTTCTTGCACGACTTTATCTTTATCCTGAGATGGTTGTTCTGAGTTTGATGTTGGATTTTTCAACAATGGTTGACTGCCGTAAGTCGAAACTTTGTTCAAATGTTTTGCGCCTTTAGGTGGTGGCGTCGTGGTGTAATGTGTCGAGCCACTTTGATCTATCCATTTATAATATTGCTGTGCCTGACTTTGACTTGAGCAAAGTAAAATTGCTGTTGTAGCGGCTGTATACAGGCTTGTTTTTAAATAAGATAAATTCATATCAGTTCTTCCCCAATGTAAACTAATTATATTTAAATAAACTTTATAAATAAGCAATTTAGAATGGATCGTTTTATATAAAAATAATGAATTTTTAATAAATAATGAGCTAAGAAGAGTAAATTCACAATTTAATATTAGATTAAAAAAGCAGCAGCTAAATTTTTTTATGGAAAAACCTTTTCTTTATTCTTGACTTTGTATATAGAAACAACAAAAATGCTTTCTCTAGTTTTATATGCATTTACTCGATCACCCTTCGAATAACTGTCATGTTTTGTAATAGACATTCTCTCTAGCCGAGAGATTGATTTTACTAAAGTATGTATATCCAGACATGCTTTATTAATGTTAAAACAGCTTATACGGCTGAAAAACAGAAATTTTTCTATTGCAACGAAAACTAGACAATATGTGTGCTATAACAGTGCAGACAATTCAATGAATGAAACACTATTTATGCCTTCCATAAAATAGTGATATAAGATTTTAGGGTGAATCACGTTGGAACTTTTATCTGGTGGTGAAATGCTCGTTCGCGCTCTTGCGGACGAAGGCGTTGAACATGTTTTTGGTTATCCAGGCGGCGCAGTATTACATATTTATGATGCGCTATTTCAACAAGACAAAATCAATCATTACCTCGTGCGCCATGAGCAAGCTGCTGGTCATATGGCAGATGCCTACTCGCGTGCTACAGGTAAGACTGGCGTAGTACTGGTCACTTCTGGTCCAGGCGCAACCAATACAGTAACTCCAATTGCAACAGCTTATATGGACTCAATCCCAATGGTGGTTTTGTCTGGCCAGGTTGCATCACATCTGATTGGTGAAGACGCTTTCCAGGAAACTGACATGGTTGGTATTTCACGTCCTATCGTGAAACACAGCTTTCAGGTCCGCCACGCAAGTGAAATCCCTGCAATTATTAAAAAAGCATTCTATATCGCATCAAGTGGGCGCCCTGGTCCAGTTGTAGTCGATATTCCTAAAGATGCGACTAACCCTGCAGAAAAGTTTGCATACGAATATCCTGAAAAAGTGAAGATGCGTTCATATCAACCACCTTCACGCGGCCACTCTGGTCAAATTCGTAAAGCAATTGATGAATTACTAACTGCAAAACGTCCTGTTATTTATACAGGCGGTGGTGTCGTACAAGGGAATGCTTCTGCGTTATTAACCGAACTTGCGCATTTACTTGGTTATCCGGTAACTAACACACTTATGGGGTTAGGCGGATTCCCGGGCGATGACCCACAGTTTATTGGCATGTTAGGTATGCACGGTACATATGAAGCCAATATGGCAATGCACCATGCAGACGTAATTTTGGCGATTGGTGCGCGTTTTGATGACCGCGTAACAAATAACCCAGCCAAATTCTGCCCGAACTCAAAAGTGATTCATGTCGATATCGACCCTGCAACCATTTCAAAAACGATTATGGCTCATATTCCGATCGTTGGTGCAGTAGAGCCAGTTCTTCAAGAAATGTTGGCACAGTTAAAACAATTAAATGTGTCTAAACCAAATCCTGAAGCAATTGCAGCTTGGTGGTCTCAAATCAATGAATGGCGCAAAGTTCATGGTTTGAAATATGAAAATCCATCTGATGGCACTATGAAGCCACAGCAGGTTGTTGAAACTTTATATAAAGTGACCAATGGCGATGCCATTATTACTTCTGATGTAGGTCAACATCAGATGTTTGGTGCACTTTATTATAAGTACAAACGTCCTCGCCAATGGATCAACTCAGGTGGTCTTGGCACCATGGGTGTTGGTTTACCTTATGCAATGGCTGCGAAGCTTGCTTTCCCAGACCAGCAAGTTGTTTGTATTACGGGTGAAGCTTCAATTCAGATGTGTATTCAGGAACTTTCAACCTGTAAACAATATGGCTTGAACGTAAAAATCTTGTGCTTGAACAACCGTGCATTAGGTATGGTGAAACAATGGCAAGATATGAACTATGAAGGTCGTCATTCAAGTTCTTATGTTGAGTCATTACCTGACTTTGCCAAGTTAATGGAAGCTTATGGTCATGTAGGCATTCAAATTAATCATGCCGATGAACTTGAATCTAAGCTTGCAGAAGCAATGGCAATCAATGATAAATGCGTATTTATCAACGTTATGGTTGACCGTAGCGAACACGTTTATCCAATGCAGGTTGCAGGTCAATCTATGCGTGATATGTGGATTTCTAAAGGGGAGCGCATTTAATGAGACACATTATTTCTGTACTCGTTGAAAACGAAGCTGGTGCGCTTTCTCGTTTGGTGGGCTTATTCAGTCAACGTAACTACAACATTGAAACACTTAATGTTGCACCAACCGAAGATCCGACATTATCGCGTTTGACGTTAACGACTTATGGCGATGACCATAAGATCGAACAAATTACGAAACAGCTCAACAAGCTTGTTGAGGTGGTAAAAGTAGTTGATTTATCAGAAGGTTCACACATTGAGCGTGAACTCATGCTAATCAAAGTAAAAGCATTAGGTGCTTCACGTGCTGAAATTAAACGCACTGCGGATATTTTCCGTGCGCAAATTGTAGACGTGACACCAACGACCTATACCATTCAAATAGCAGGGACAACTGAAAAATTAGATGGTTTTATCGATGCGCTTGCAGAAAACACCATTCTTGAAGTCGTTCGTTCAGGTGTATCAGGTATCGCCCGTGGCGAAAAAGTTTTAGCCATTTAATTTTTTAAAAAGTATTTTAGCGGAGAACACAAATGCAAATTTTTTACGATAAAGACTGTGACTTATCAATCATCCAAAGCAAGAAAGTTGCGATTATTGGTTACGGTTCTCAAGGTCATGCTCATGCACTTAACCTTAAAGACTCAGGTGTAGACGTAACTGTAGGTTTACGTGCTGGTTCAGCTTCTTGGAAGAAAGCTGAAAACGCTGGTCTTAAAGTTGCTGAAGTCCCAGCAGCAGTTAAGCAAGCTGACCTCGTAATGATTTTGACTCCAGATGAATTCCAATCACAACTTTACCGTGACGTGATTGAGCCAAACATCAAAGAAGGCGCGACTTTAGCATTTGCTCATGGTTTCTCTGTTCTATATAACCAAGTTGTTCCACGTAAAGACTTAGACGTAATCATGGTTGCGCCTAAAGCTCCTGGTCACACTGTACGTTCAGAATTCCAACGTGGTTCAGGTGTTCCTGACCTAATCGCAATTCACCAAGACGCTTCTGGTAATGCACGTAATGTTGCGCTTTCTTACGCTTCTGGCGTAGGTGGTGGCCGTACAGGTATTATCGAAACTTCATTCCGTGAAGAAACTGAAACTGACTTATTCGGTGAGCAAGCAGTTCTTTGTGGTGGTGCAGTTGAACTTGTGAAAATGGGCTTTGAAACTTTGGTTGAAGCTGGTTATGCACCAGAAATGGCTTACTTCGAATGTTTACACGAACTTAAGTTAATCGTTGACTTGATGTTCGAAGGCGGTATCGCTGACATGAACTACTCAGTTTCTAACAATGCTGAGTACGGTGAATACGTAACTGGTCCTGAAGTAATCAATGAACAGTCTCGTGAAGCAATGCGTAATGCATTAAAACGTATTCAATCTGGTGAATACGCGAAGATGTTCATCCAAGAAGGTGCGTTGAACTACCCATCTATGACAGCTCGTCGTCGTCAAAATGCTGCACACGGTATTGAACAAACTGGTGCTAAATTACGTGCGATGATGCCTTGGATTCAAGCGAACAAGATCGTAGACAAAGAGAAAAACTAATTCTCTTTTCTATTGTTTTTAAAAGAACCCTGCTAAATGCAGGGTTTTTTATTTTATTAGCCCCTAAAACAAGTTTAAAAAAACATCATTAAGGTCAATTGACCTAGACTTAAGAAATCCTATATTTTTCATATAATTGGATGCTTAATTTTTGTTTACTTTATTGATTTCTAAAGTAAAAAATACTTGACCAAATGTTAGATAATGTTATTGTTTATAACTGACTAAAAAAGTCGAATTTACTAATTTTTCTTTAACGTGTTTAATTGTATTTTGTGCAATGAGTTGAACAAAATAAAAAAAAGTATTGAATAATCATGGAAGTCCAATATGGGTCATGTTGATTACGATAGCACATTGATCGTCGGCTCTTTTATTGCGGCTGGCGCTATTTGCTATATTGTGATTTCCATGGAGCAGTTAATATTTAAGCAAACTTATAAAAAGATTGAGCCGTTTATTTTATTACTCAATGGATTATTACTCGCAGCAGCGATTAGTATTGTCCATATTGTCGGTATGCATGCTTACCATTTATTTGAAGCAGCTTCCTCGAACGTTCCTTTAATTACACTGGCTTTTGGCATTAGTGCTGTACTTTCAAGTGTCGCAATTTGGCTGACTTCTCGTTTTACACTTCCTATATTTAGACTCATTTTAAGCTCAGTCATTATGGGAATTGGAATTTCTGCTTCTTATTATGTGAGTATGTTAGGCTGGAATATTGATATTTATAAGAAAGACTACACTTCCTTTCTTATTTTATTTTCTGTCTTAATTGCCATGAGCGGGTCGGGACTAGCTTTCTTGCTGGCCTATAAATTAAAAGAAAGTGAACGTCACCGTATAAGTTTAAAATTAGCCTTTGCAGTGATGATGACCCTAAGTATTATGGGGATGCACTATACGGCACTTATTTCGACAAATATTACCGATAAGTTTGTAAGCCAATATCAGGCTGAACATGACTTGCTGCTATTTACAATTATCT
Source organism: Acinetobacter sp. AOR01_HL (assembly GCF_027855455.1). Taxonomy (NCBI): domain Bacteria; kingdom Pseudomonadati; phylum Pseudomonadota; class Gammaproteobacteria; order Moraxellales; family Moraxellaceae; genus Acinetobacter; species Acinetobacter sp. AOR01_HL. Next base: position 272,813 of record NZ_JAKTIM010000018.1, read on the forward strand.
TGGTGACGTGTCTGGTGCTGGTCGCGAGTTTTATTGTTGCCGTGCTGGAACAACGACTGAACCAGCGAAATCTAGAACTGCGTAAAGCCAATAAAGAATTAGCCAACCTCTCTATTCAAGATAACTTAACTAAATTACCAAACCGACTTTATTTAGTGGATTACGCCGAAGTTCTCCTTTCAGATCACCGTTATAAAGACCAAAAAATAGCTTTTCTCTATATTGATTTAGACCGTTTTAAATCGGTAAATGACGCGTTTGGACACCACATTGGTGATCAACTGCTTATACAAATGGCCAATCGGTTACATTGGCAACTCAATGAAAAATGTAAATTGCTTAGAATTGGTGGGGATGAGTTTTTACTCATTGCTGAAAACACTGATACTGAAGAGGCAATGCAACTTGCTGAAAAAGTATTACATCTTATTCAAGACAGTTACCAAATTTCCGGTAAAGAAATTAATATTTCAGCAAGTCTAGGTATCGCACTGTTCCCTGAACATGGGCAAAATGTTCAAGACCTGCTGATGAATGCCGATGCTGCCATGCTGATGTCTAAAGAGCAGGGCCGCAATACTTATACCGTCTTTAGTTATTCTACCCATCAACAAGAAACAAGAAGTCAGTCAAAACTGATCAATGATTTATACAAAGCAGTCGAAGAAAAACAATTTGTTCTCTATTACCAGCCAAAATTTAATACCAATCTTGAGATTTGTGGAGTAGAAGCACTCATTCGCTGGAACCATCCGTCTTTAGGTATGCTGACACCGCATATGTTTATTGGTGGCGCGGAAAAAACAGGTTTAATTATTCCAATGGGATATTGGGCGCTTGAGCAAGCTTGCCAACAAATTCAGGAATGGGAACGTAGCAATACGCAGTTTTATCCTATCGCAGTCAATTTATCGGCCTTGCAGTTCGAAAATAAAAAGCTCTTTAGTACTCTCGAAGGCTTATTAAAAAAATACCAAATTCAGCCGCATCACCTCATTATTGAAATTACCGAATCAACCGCAATGCGGCATATCGACTTAAGCATTCGGGCTTGTGAGCGACTGCGCGATATGGGTATTCGGGTGGCAATTGATGACTTTGGAACAGGGCACTCAAGCTTCTTATATTTAAAAGATTTACCAGTTGATGAACTTAAAATTGACCGTGGATTTATTGTCGATTTAAAACCGGGCTCAAAAGAAGAAGTCATTTTAGAAAGTATTATTCATTTGGCGAAAAAGTTAGGTTTAACCGTAACAGCCGAAGGGGTGGAAACACAGCAACAAGTTGAGATTTTAACGCGCTTGGGCTGTCAGCAGTTCCAAGGTTATTTGTTGGGTATGCCTGTAAATGTAGGGCAACTGATTCAGTCGCAAGGCGCTCATTTTGTTTAACCCAGATATTTGGTTAAATTTAAAAAACTACTACTTAATATAATATCTAATATAATAATTTGGTTAATCTAATGAAAAATAATAAGAATTTTTAAAACTTGTCATAAATTCCACATTGACACTTCTAAACTCTCAGATTATCCTTTGCCTGCTGGCCTACATTGCCAGCCGGTTGTCGCAGACCGATTAGTAAAGGCATCAGATTATTCCTTCTGAGGAGTAGTCTTGTGTGTACAATCGTCCCTCGCTCGTTGCGGTAGGACGAGTGAGGGACACCTTTGGGTGTGCTGATTCTTTACTATCAGTCTGCGAACCCTTGCTCGTTCTGCCACCATAATCTTTTATTAATGCTTTGGCAGAACTCCCAAAATAAGGAGTTGGCTATGCATACTATTTTTACACCTCCCAGTTAGTCTTTATGCAGTTTGATCACCTTTAGGTTTTCAGGCGTCAGTTCTTCACGACTAAAAAATCATATGAACAATAAAACTTGAGATGCGTTAGGGCCATCTTTGGGGCCTTTGCATGCTTTTTTTGCCTAAAGCAAAAGTTGCAGCCGTTTTCTCTCATTTAGACACAACAAGAAATTATTTTATAACGGTACATATATGCCATATTCAGATCTCTCATTTCGCGCGTTAAGCGTACTCCATAAGTCTCGATATCTTTTTAATAAACATGGTTTTCATAACGTAGGAGTAGACCGCATTGTGCGAGAAGCAGAGGTGACAAAAGCTTCGTTTTATAACTATTTCCACTCTAAAGAACGGCTTATTGAAATGTGCCTAAACTTTCAAAAAGACGTCTTAAAAGAGCAAGTACGCTCAATCATTTACCTACAAAAAGATTTAATCTTGCGTGAAAAACTCAAAAAAATTTTCTTTTTACATACCAGCCTGGATGGTTATTACCACTTGCTATTTAGGGCTATTTTTGAAATTGAAAAACTCTACCCCGCAGCCTATCAAGTGGTTGTACAGTATCGGCATTGGTTAACTACTGAAGTTTATAAATTGCTTTTAACTGTGAAGAAAGACACTACGAAAAGCGATAGCGATATGTTTTTATTTACATTAGATGGTGCCATTATTCAGCTGCTAGATGAAACTAGGGGTGATACGAGAGAACTGTTATTCGCTTATATTTTAAAGGGTATTTTTCTTAAAGATTAACTTATTAAAATCTATATGTTTATTAATTGATATATTTAGAATAACTAAATTTATATAGAGTTCAGGCGGTTGTGCTTTTAAAACATATCGGCCTGAACTTTATATTGAACCAGATAAAAAACAGATCTGATCACCTGATAGAGCATGTATTACAGATCCTCTCATCTTCAAAATAAAACTTATAATATGGTAAGGAACCGTAATAATTAAATTTTTTAAGCAGCTTCATATTTTTGTTTTGTTTCAAGCTCAATGAGTTTATTTATATAAGACCATGTTTCTTCAGAGTTAATTTCTGGTTTGTTAATTGTCCCGTCAATAATAAGCCCATCTATAATGTTAAGAAAAAGACTGCTTAATACTTTTGGATCTTCAATTTCTAACTCTAAAAATATAGATAAAACTAAACTGTAAATCCATTCACGGTATTTATTTACTTGTTTTTTAATAGAAGGATAGAGCTGCAGGACTTCTATCGTTGCTTTTTTAAATAAACAACCACTAAAATCTTCAGTGTTAATCCAGTCGATATACCAATTAAAAATACTTTTCAGTTTATTTAATGGGTTATCTGCACTATTAACTTTATCTAATAAAGAAGTTTGGACTTCTAAAATTCTTCGGCGAAGACACTCTTCAATTAAAACTTCTTTAGAAGAGAAGTACTTATAAAAAGTCATTTTTGCAACTTTAGATTCAGCAATAATTTTGTCTACCCCAATAGAGGTATAACTTTTCTGATTAAAAAGGGTCATTGCTGTTGTTATAATCGTTTCTCTTTTTGACATTGGTTGCCCCGTCATAGATATTTTTTGATTAACTTTGCTATTGTAAAGTATGAAAGCTTAAATAAAACTTATTTAATGATATTTAAAAAATTATATTTATTCAATAGCTTGGTTTGCCTTGATAAATAAAGAAATAAATATTTTATTGGCAATAGTTTACTTTTTTAAATAATATTAATTAATCCATTGATTTGTTGAGATAATAAACATAATATCAATTCGTTAAGTATGGGTATACGGAATTTATCCTTTTTACGTTCGAATACGTAATGGAAATAGAGGGATAGCCTTTAGCTTAACTATAAGAAAAACTTTTTATTGAGAATGATTATGTCAAAAAAATTTGAAGACTTTAATAATCCAAGAGAAAAAGCATTGCAGGGGATGAAAGATAGTATTCCCGCTTCACAATGGGAAGAAAACTTACAGTTTCTCAAACAATTAAGGAATAAAATTGCGCAATTGCCAGTAAGTAAACACCCTGCAATTGAAATATTAAATAACGGTTATCTTGATAAACAAACCCTGACTCGTATTCATTTAGAATATCGTCATGCCATTGTTCAGATTTTTACCGATGCTTTATTAAAGGCGCAGTTTCTGACAAAACAATTGGAGCCAAAGCTTCACTCAGGCGCTAAAATGTTTCCACGGGTGTTGTTGAGCTTAAATATATTAGATGAATTTGGTTTTCGACCGGGTTTAGATAAAGATCATTATTATTTAGGCAACCCTGAATATGCACATTATCCATTATATGAAGATTTGCTAAATGACTATGGTTTGACTGAGGCTGACCGCCGTAATTATAAACCTTCAAAAATTGCAGATCAGGTGAGAACATTTTTAGAAGCTTCTTACGATCGTTATATTAATGTGGTGGCATTATTGGCGGTGGCAGAAGAAGAAGTTATTCTTTTTAGCCCACCATTGCGACAAGCAACCAAGTTTGTAAATATCGATGTTAAGGGTGGTGGTTATTACCATGTACACGGCGTTTCAACAGATGAAACAGCTGAAGCTGCTGATGATGACCATCAGGATGACCTTTGGTTTGCGTTGGCTCAAGCCATTACCAAAGATGATTATGAAAGCTTGACTCAACTATGTCTTGATTATTGTGCACTGTGGACTGAGTTTTGGGATGCACAAATTGCCGATGTCCAATTTATTGAAGAAAAGAAATTAGCATAAGCGTCTAAGTTTATTCATAAAAAGCCTGTTGATATTGAACAGGCTTTTTTAATGGCTTAATTAAAAATATTCCAAATATGAAAACACTGATAGACAACTCAACAATCTCTAAACAGTACCTATAAATCTGCTACAATTACGCCAATTTTTATTTTGATCGACTTTAGATCTTTGGCACTGCAATCTCCGCAGTAGGTGTATTTCATGAGTTTTAAAGATGAGTTAGCGGCACAGGTCGCTCAACGACGCACATTTGCTATTATTTCCCACCCCGATGCCGGTAAAACCACCATGACAGAAAAACTGTTGTTATGGGGTAAAGCGATTCAGGTTGCAGGGATGGTAAAAAGCCGTAAATCTGATCGTGCAGCTACATCTGACTGGATGGAAATGGAAAAAGAACGTGGTATTTCGATCACCACGTCTGTTATGCAGTTCCCATATAAAGGTCACACGATTAACTTACTCGATACACCGGGGCACGAAGACTTCTCGGAAGATACTTATCGTACCCTTACTGCTGTTGACTCTGCACTAATGGTGATTGATGGTGCAAAAGGTGTCGAAGAACGTACCATCAAATTGATGGAAGTGTGTCGTATGCGTGACACACCAATTATTTCATTCGTCAACAAAATGGACCGTGAAATTCGTGAGCCACTTGAGTTGTTAGATGAAATTGAAAATGTCTTAAACATTCGCTGTGTACCAATTACATGGCCACTTGGTATGGGTCGTGACTTTGCTGGTGTATACAATATTCTTGAAGATAAATTGTATGTCTACAAAGCAGGTTTTGGTTCAACCATTACCGATATTGAAGTACGTGATGGCTATAATCACGCTGATATTCGTGAAAAAGTTGGTGAGTTAGCGTGGGCTTCTTTTGAAGAGTCACTTGAGCTTGTACAAATGGCAAATGAGCCATTAGACCGCGAGCTTTTCTTACAAGGTAAACAAACGCCTGTTCTATTTGGTACGGCATTAGGTAACTTTGGTGTTGACCACGTTCTAGATGCATTTATGAACTGGGCACCTGAACCTAAAGCTCACCCAACGCAAGAACGTGTGGTTGAAGCAAAAGAAGAAGGTTTCTCTGGTTTTGTATTTAAAATTCAAGCCAACATGGACCCTAAACACCGTGACCGTATTGCCTTCATGCGTATTTGTTCAGGTAAATACGAGAAAGGCCTGAAAATGAATCACGTACGTATTGGTAAAGAAGTTCGTATTAGTGATGCGTTGACTTTCCTTGCAGGCGAGCGTGAGCACTTAGAAGAAGCATGGCCGGGCGATATTATTGGTTTACATAACCACGGTACAATCCAGATTGGTGATACTTTCACTAGCGGTGAAAACTTGCACTTCACAGGTATTCCTCACTTCGCGCCGGAAATGTTCCGCCGTGTACGTTTGAAAGACCCATTAAAGTCAAAACAGTTGCAAAAAGGGTTGAAAGAGTTGTCTGAAGAAGGTGCAACTCAGGTATTTATGCCACAAATTAGCAATGATTTGATCGTGGGAGCTGTGGGTGTACTTCAGTTTGACGTTGTTGCTTACCGCTTGAAAGAAGAATATAAAGTTGACTGTGTTTATGAGCCAGTAAGTGTAAATACGGTACGCTGGATTCATTGTGATGATGAAAAGATTCTTAATGAGTTTAAGAAAAAGGCACATGACCAACTTTCTATTGATGGTGGCGGACACTTAACGTATCTTGCGCCAAGCCGAGTGAATTTGCAGATTATGCAAGAGCGTTGGCCTGATATTGAGTTCCGTAGCACACGTGAACACTAATCATGTAAATGTGACAAACAGCTTCGAATAGAAGCTGTTTTGTTTTGAAAAATAAGAAAGGATGATGAAATGAACTTGAGTAAAAAGACAATTATTGCGCTTGTGGTTGCAGCCATAGCTCTAATTTTGGCTATTTGTGTATTTGTCTGGAAAAAGCCTCAGTCTTCATCATCTTCTCAAGAAAATTCAGCTTCTACTCAAGACCATCCGGTTGAGAAAGCAGAGGTTTTACCTTATTTAAATTTGACCGAAACCAAAGCAAGTTATGCAGTGCCGTTTTGTGAAAAGAAAAATTGTATTGATGTCGATATTCAAACCATAAAAACCCAAGATGCGTGGTTAAATAGCTGGATTGAAAAAAATCAGGCGAAAGTTATTCAAGCTCAAATTAATTTGAAAAAAGATTTAAGCCTTCAACAAGCGATTAATGCTTACGTGAAAAAGTCGGATGAATGGCAAGATAAGTATTCTAAAAATCGTGCTTATGAGTTACACATTCGTACACGCATTGCCTCGCAGCGTAACCAGTATGTGTTATTGCAATTGGCTTTAGACAGTAAACAAGAAGAGATCACCATAAAAGACCGTTATTATTTTTTCGTGGCTGATCGTAAACTGCATAAAAACTTAACGTTGCTTGATGTGCTTAAAAAAGATCAGCAACCGACAGTACATCAAATTGTTCAAACCGCGTATCAGGACTGGTTGAAAAAGCAAACTGCCGATGTCAAAAAACAGGCCCCAAAAACTTTATATTGGGGACAAGCTGACTGGTTCTTTGATGGTGAAGGGGTAGGTTTGCACTATCAGGCAAATCAGATTACGAAAGATGCGCCTCAACTTGATATTTATTTAACAACAGAACAAACGAAAAAAATATTGCAACCTCAGGTTTATGAACAAATGTTTTAAGTTGGTAGCAGAATTTGCAACCTACTTGTAGATGCGCTAACTTCATATGAGTTATGCATAATCTTCTCAGAATAAAGGCAAAATATGATGTTAACTTCTAAGGCTTCGCTACGTTTAACGCTACTTGCTTCTGCGATATTTTTGGTGGCATGTCAGCCTAAAAGTGATCCTAAAGAGTCGGAAGATCAGCAAAAACCGGCTGTGATTGAACAAAAGCCTGTAGAACTGACTTTGAAAGGAGAAACAGTTCCAAGTAAAGTGACTTTACCGGATTGTGATGGTAAAACTTGTCCTGAATTTACGGTAGAACGCCTACAAAGTAATTTCCCTTTTATTGATAAGATTATTGATCAACAAGTTTTAAAAGCACTTGGACAGATTCTTGAAATTGCAGAACCAGATGCAAAAGCAGCACAAGCTGATAAGAAGACAGAAGCTTCAGCAGCTGCCGCTACAGAGCAACAAGATAGTTTCGATGCTCAGGTTCAGCGCTATGCAAATTCATTTATTGATTTGGACAATGAATTAAAGGCTCTAAGTAGTAATCACCAGATTAATCTGTTGGTGAAACCTAAAATCATACAGTCTCAAGGTAAAGTCGTAACTGTTGTTGTAAATAGTAGTAGCTATTTAGGCGGGGCACATGGCTCGGCAGCGCAGCAATATTATAATTTTGATTTAAAGAAAGAAAAGCAGGTCAAGCTTGAAGACTTGTTACGTCCAGAGAAAAAAGCGGCTTTAGAAAAATTAGCACATGAAGCGTTTAAAGCTTGGGTGACAGACTCAAAACTTGCAAATAGTGTGAGTGAATATGAGCAAGCTTGGCCGTTTAAACTCACAGAAAATTTCCTGTTAGGTGATCAGGGCTTAATTCTTCAATATGGCGAATATGAAATTGGACCTTATGTGGTCGGGCTACCTCGTTTAGTCATTCCATATGACCAATTACAAGAAGTATTGAAAGAAGAATATTTGCCGCAGCCTAAAGCTAAACCAGCTTCGACACCTGCCGCAAAAAGTGCCAGCTAATGCATCTGTTTGATACTCATACCCATTTTGATGTTGCCGATTTTGATGAAGATCGGCACCAGTTAGCACTTGAAGCTAAAAAAGTGGGTGTGGATGCTCTGGTGTTAATAGGCTTTTTACAGTCACGTTTTGATGATTTGGTACAAACCCATCATCAGCTCAAGCAGTGGGACAACGTGCCTACTTCTTATTTAGCACCGGGGTTGCATCCGTTTTATATTGAGCAGCACAAACCAGAGCATCTTTCTCATCTTGAACAGATTTTGCAGCAAGAAGACTGCGTCGCAATAGGAGAAATCGGCTTAGATACCTTCTTAAAGGAACACAAGCAGCCCGATATATATGCCAAGCAAAAACAGTATTTTGCTGATCAGTTAGATCTGGCAACTCAATACCAAAAACCGGTGTTGCTTCATATACGAAAAGCACATGGTGATGTGCTCGCACTATTAAAAGCGCATAAGTTTAAACTCGGTGGCATTGCTCATGCCTTTAGTGGCGGAGTAGAGGAGGCAAAAGGCCTGATTAAGCTTGGTTTTAAAATTGGTGTGACGGGACAAATCACGAACCCCAATGCGAAAAAGCTTCATACGGTTGTGCAGGCTATAGGTGCCGAGCATTTAGTGATTGAAACAGACTGTCCTGATATGACGCCACTTTGCTGCCAAACTTCAACTGAGCAGCGTACTCGAAATACGCCTGTGAATTTACCTTATGTACTAAAAAGTTTGGCTGAAAATTTAAATATGGCAGAGTCAGAATTAGCAGATTTGCTGTGGAAAAACTCTTTATCTGCTTTGAAATTATCGTAATAAAAATCAAAGATTAGAAATAGTAACTAAAACAAAACACAGCGATTAAAAAAGAAGCTTAAAGTAAGAAAACAACATGTAAAAACGTGAAAAATAACATTGCCAGACATGGGAGGATAACCCAATGGCTAAGTATAGCAATATCAATAGTTTTAATGCTTTACAGACGCTAACAGTAGGTTCCAGCAATTATCAGATTTTTAGCTTAACCCAAGCCGAGAAAAAGCTAGGTGACATTGCCAAACTGCCGAAATCATTAAAAGTACTGTTGGAAAACTTATTACGGTTTGAAGATCAGCTCAGTGTTAAAACAGAACACATTTATGCTTTAGCTGAGTGGCTAAAAACCCGTACCTCAGATCAAGAAATTCAATATCGACCTGCACGGGTTTTAATGCAAGATTTTACCGGCGTTCCGGCAGTCGTTGACTTAGCCGCAATGCGTGCTGCAATGGCTGAAGCGGGGGGTGACCCTGAAAAAATTAATCCGTTATCACCTGTAGATTTGGTTATTGACCACTCTGTGATGGTAGACCATTTTGCCGATGATCAGGCTTTTGAAGAAAACGTTCAAATTGAAATGCAGCGAAATGGCGAGCGATATCAATTTTTGCGTTGGGGACAATCTGCATTTAATAACTTTAGTGTTGTGCCACCAGGTACCGGTATTTGCCATCAGGTCAATTTAGAGTATTTGGCTCAAGCAGTGTGGTTAGGTGAAGACAACGGACAAACCTTTGCTTTCCCTGACACCTTAGTGGGTACAGACTCACATACCACCATGATTAATGGTTTAGGGGTTTTAGGTTGGGGTGTTGGTGGTATTGAAGCAGAAGCTGCCATGTTGGGTCAGCCTATCTCTATGCTCATTCCTGAAGTGATCGGTTTTAAACTAACCGGCAAATTACAAGAAGGGATTACGGCAACTGACTTGGTGCTCACCATTACTCAAATGCTTCGCCAAAAAGGTGTGGTAGGTAAATTTGTAGAATTCTATGGCGATGGTCTAGCCGATTTACCACTTGCTGACCGTGCAACCATTGCCAATATGGCGCCTGAATATGGTGCAACTTGTGGTTTCTTCCCAATTGATGAAGTGACTTTGGGTTATTTGAAATTAACAGGTCGTCAAAGTGACCGTATTGCATTGGTGGAAGCATATAGCAAGGCGCAAGGTTTATGGCGTAATGCGGGTGATGAACCTGTGTTTACAGATACGTTAAGTTTAGATATGAGTACGGTTCAGGCAAGTTTGGCAGGTCCAAAACGCCCTCAAGACCGTGTGCTTTTATCGGAAGTACCTAAAACGTTTAATGCGCTCATGGAATTAACCCTTAAGCCAGCCAAAGAAGCGAAAGAACGTTTAGAAAATGAAGGCGGTGGCGGTACGGCTGTAGAAGCGACCAAAGCCAATATTCAGCATGAAAGCCCATCTTGTGTAATTGAAGGACAAGAATATCCATTAAATCATGGTGATGTCGTGATTTCAGCGATTACTTCATGTACCAATACTTCTAACCCAAGTGTCATGTTGGCAGCCGGTTTACTTGCTAAAAAAGCCATTGAAAAGGGGTTGCAGCGTAAACCGTGGGTAAAAAGTTCACTTGCGCCTGGTTCTAAAGTTGTGACCGACTATTTATTGGCGGCTGGGCTTACGCCGTATTTAGATGAGTTGGGCTATAACTTGGTCGGATATGGTTGTACAACGTGTATTGGTAACTCAGGTCCTTTACCTGAACCAATTGAAGATGCAATTCAATGTCATGATCTAAACGTGGCATCTGTACTTTCGGGTAACCGTAACTTTGAAGGGCGTGTGCATCCATTAGTTAAAACCAACTGGCTTGCCTCACCACCACTTGTGGTTGCCTATGGTTTAGTTGGGAATATCCGTACCGACTTAACGACTCAACCAATCGGGCAAGGTAAAGATGGGCAACCTGTTTACTTAAAAGATATCTGGCCAAGTCAGGCAGAAATTGATGCCGTCTTACAAAAAGTAAATACCGATATGTTCCACAAAGAATATGCTGCGGTGTTTGATGGTGATGAAAGCTGGCAAGCGATTCAGATTCCAAAAAGTAAAACTTACGAATGGGCTGATGACTCGACTTATATTCGTCATCCACCGTTCTTTGAAGGTATTGGTGAGCCACCAAAACCAATCAAGAATATTGAACAGGCACGTATTTTGGCAGTGCTTGGTGACTCGGTAACCACTGACCATATTTCACCAGCGGGTAATATCAAAAAAGACAGTCCAGCAGGTCGATATTTGCAAGAGCAAGGTGTTGAGCCAAAAGACTTCAACTCTTATGGTTCACGACGTGGTAACCATGAAGTCATGATGCGAGGCACCTTTGCCAACATTCGTATTAAAAATGAAATGCTCGGCGGTGAAGAAGGCGGTAATACCATACATGTGCCAAGTGGTGAGAAGCTTGCCATTTATGATGCGGCAATGCGTTACCAACAAGAACATACACCGCTTGTGATTATTGCTGGTAAAGAATACGGAACAGGTTCTTCACGTGACTGGGCTGCCAAAGGAACGAACTTGTTAGGTGTAAAAGCTGTCATTGCTGAAAGTTTTGAACGTATTCACCGTTCAAACTTGGTGGGTATGGGCGTGTTGCCATTACAGTTTGTTGATGGCCAAACCAGACAGTCCCTCAACTTAACGGGTCATGAAGTCATTTCGATTCGTGGTTTATCGGATGGTATTCAGCCTCATGAAATTCTTGAGGTTGATGTGAAAGGGCCAAATGGAGTAGCTAGTCATTTTAATGTGTTATGTCGAATTGATACGTTAAATGAGGTTGAGTACTTTAAGGCAGGTGGTATTTTGCATTATGTACTTCGGAATTTGATTGCTTCATAAATGTCTATTTTTCAAAAGCTATATAAAAAAGCCTTATATTCATGAGGCTTTTTTATTGTCTTTATTTAATGGATAAGCTAAATATAAATAAAATAATTTTTGTTATAAGAAGAAGCAATTATGGGTAGAGATACAGTATTTTTAAAAGTTGAATCTCGATTGGGATATGATTTTTCAGGGGATATAAAAATAGGAGGTAAATATACCTCATTAATTGAACACGCTGGACTTGTATTTATTAGTGGTCAAATTCCAAGAGTGGGAGATACGGTACAGATTTGTGGAAAAGTTGGATTAGATGTTGATTTATCAGATGCACAGCTTGCTGCAAGTATTAGCACCATGAGAGCTTTAGCAATTTTAAAACAGCACTATGGGACTTTAGATGTTATTGGAAAAGTTTTACAAATGAATGTATTTGTTCATTCAACGTCATCTTTTATACAGCAAAGCGAAGTTGCTGATGGAGCATCTGAAATACTTTATGAAATTTTGGGTTTAGATACGGGACGGCATACACGTACATCGGTCAGCGTGTACCAACTTCCAAAAAATGCATCTGTTGAAATCAACTTCATTTTTGCTTTGAAATAAAAGTAAGTTGGTGGAATTCAATTATTGCAATTTTACTGGGTATTTTTATTTGTAAGAGCGGCAAGACGCTCTACGTAAAAAACAGTAAAATATATGGTTTGATTTTTTAGAGAAAGCCATTTCCATGTCCGATTTACCACAAAATGATGAATATGACCGCCGTTTTGCAGGTGTAGCCAAAATTTATGGTGATTCATCGTTCCAGCACTATGAACAAAGTCATGTGATGGTGATTGGTATTGGTGGGGTCGGCAGTTGGGCAGTAGAAGCTTTAGCGCGTACAGGTATTGGTGAGATTACATTAGTCGATATGGATGTAGTTGCAGCATCAAATGTGAATCGTCAGCTACCTGCAATGACCTCAACTCTGGGCTGTGAAAAAGTTGAAATTATGGCGGAGCGTTGTCGCCAAATTAACCCACGCATTAAAGTCAATATTATTGATGACTTCTTAACACCTGAAAATGTTGCAGAGCTTTTAAACCCTGTACCGGATATTGTTTTGGACTGCATCGATGACGTTAAGGCAAAACTGGCTTTAATGCTCCATTGTCGTTTTAACAAAATTCCTTTGATTGTGTCGGGTGGGGCAGGTGGTAAGCTCGATCCACTTAAAATTCGCGTGGCGGATCTATCAAAAACAGAACAAGACCCAATGTTAGCAAAGCTACGTAGTCAGCTTCGCGCTCGCGGCATCTGTAAAAAGCCAAAAGAGAAATTTGGCATTACCTGTATTTACTCAATCGACAATCCATTTTCAAGCGCAGATGTCTGCCCATCGGCGGGGTTGCGCTGTGGTGGCTATGGTTCAGCGGTGGTGGTGACTTCAAGCTTTGCCATGATTGCTGTGGCTGAAGTTTTGAAAAAGCTCGATTTAAAGAAAGCCTAATTTAAATATGGAAAAGGCATGCGCTTGGGTGGGGGCATGCTTTTTTTTGGGAAAAACTATTTAATCATATAGCTCTATATTGTCTTGTTTGGGCTGTGTGGGTAATTGCTGATCATAAAATTTAAAACACCATAAAATTAAAATAACGATGGTGCATATTGCGAAACCTTTTAAGTACTTCATGAAGAATTCAATTAAGTGAATGGTCTTGATTAAAATTCTAGCGAAGGAGATCTATCTAATCTAATATGGAAAATAGACCAAATGATCTAATTTTGAGATGGTAATGCTCACATTAAAACAATTCCAATATTTCATAAAAATTGTTGAAGAGGGGAGCTTTACCGCTGCTTCCGAAAAGCTATTTATTGCCCAGTCTGCTTTAAGTCGACAAATGAAACTATTAGAAGAAGAAATTGATTTTCAGTTGTTTGATCGTACGGACAAAAGAGTAAAACTTACGGTAGCGGGAGAGGTCTTCTATAAGAAAATAAAAGATAACTTGCTTTATTTAAATGAAATTATTGATCTATCTAAAAGTGTGTCGGAAGGGAAAAATCGACAGATTAAACTTGCTCATTCCAGCAGTATTGTCGTGGATAATACAAAGGTGCAGATATTAAAAGAAGTTAGCTTAACGCAGCAGTTGAGCTTTGAGATTAATACCTTATCATCCGAGCAGCAAATCTTAGCGTTATTAAATGGTGAAATTGATATCGGTTTGATCCGTCCACCAGTTCGGCATACTTTAGATGGTATAAATACTTTTAAGTTATATGAAGAGCCTTTAATGGTGGCTGTGCATATTGATCATGCCAAGTTTGCTAAATCAGAAAAGGTTTATTTAAAAGACTTAAAAGATGAGTGTTTTGTATCAACGCCTCATGCCGAAAGAGGAGGCTTAAGTTATTTGGTCGCAAATCTGTGTTTAGCCGCAGGATTTACCCCACAAAAAGCCTCCATTCAGTCGCGTAAGATTTCACAGTTACAGCTCGTGGCGGCAAATTTAGGGGTAGGTATTGTTCCTGCGGAGTTTCAACAAATCTTACCTGCCAATGTAAAACTAATACCTTTGGCAGATTCTCTATCTCTTTCGGAAGTTTTACTGGTCTATAGAAAAGGCCATGATGAAATCATTCAGCACTGCGCCGAGCAAATTCATCAAATGTTTCTATCTTAGAAGTGAATTAGCCTAATCTATAGTAAGTATAGGTGACGTTATCATCTTTATAGACGTCATAACTACTTTGTTTAAAGTCTGACACCCATTCGCTTCCTGTATAACCAGCGATATGACCGTAAATATGGTTGCGGGTTCTGTGAATGATATAAATGTCGCCTTCTTGTGGCTCATCAAAGGCTGGATTTATTTCTTTATAGCCAATTTTCTTGAGGGTATCGCCCCAATCTGATGCTGCAATCGGATGGTTTTCAACATCGGCACCAGCAGACTCAAGCGCAATACGGATGCTACGTGCACAACGCGCTTTACTGCGTCTAGAGGTAATACTTTCTAATTTAGCTACGAATTTTTCTACATCAATGGCTGGAGGAGTGTTGGTTTCAGTGGAGTGATTATTGGGTTTCATGGTGAATGGATAAGGGAGGCTTGGTGTGCTGTGGGATACAACAATGGCTGCCTGATTTGAATCCTGATACATATAGTTATCAGCTACTTGTCCGTCATAAATAATCATCGTGAAATCTCTACCCGTACTACCTATATCCGTATTTAGAAAATCACCACCTACCTGTGGCGTTCAGAGATACTAATGGCCCAAACTTAAAAGTTTTGTTTATGTTATGTAATAACGTATCTTTTTACCAGTTTTTATTTCTGGCTATGGAAAAAAGGGCTAATTAAAAGAGCTTTTGAAATCATACAAATTAAGTTTTTGATATTATTGAATATAAATAATTAATCAGAGCTTAATTTTGAATATTTCGAGCCAACATTTGCGAATATACTCAAAATCTAAGTCTCTGATTTAAAATGCCACATTTTCTTACAATTTTAGAAACATGGGCTGGCTTAAAATTGGTGTTCCTTTAAATACTCTTCAGTACGGATAATGGCAGCTTGCATATTATGGATTGCATTCTCGACATCAGTTAAAGTTTTTGCATTTCCACCACTTAGCGCCTGACGCCATTTGCGAGCGCCCGGTAAATTTTGGAATAAACCTAAAATATGACGCGTAATGATAGAGAGTGGCGCACCCTCAGCTAGACGTTGTTCAATATACGGTAGCATTTGTTCCATAATATCGAAGCGATCCGGTGCTTCTAGGTTCCAAAGTTGGCCGAGCTCAGCAAGTAAGTAAGGGTTGTGATAGGCTTCACGGCCAATCATGACGCCGTCAACGTGCTGTAAATGAGCTTGAGTTTCGGTAAAAGTTTTAATACCGCCATTAATTTCAATAGTCAGATGCGGGCGTTCTTGCTTTAAACGGTAAACATCTTCATAGCGTAGCGGTGGTACTTCTCGGTTTTCTTTCGGAGACAAACCTTTCAATATCGCAATACGGGCATGTACAACAAAGTGGGTACAACCTGTTGCTGCTACCGTATCTACAAAATGCAGCATTTCTTCGTAAGACTGCATGTCATCAATACCGATACGGTGCTTAACCGTTACCGGAATGTTGACGGCTTTTTGCATGCTGTGAATACATTCAGCGACCAAGTCTGGTTCTGCCATTAAACATGCACCGATTTTATTGTTCTGTACACGGTCACTTGGGCAGCCTACATTCAAGTTGACTTCGTCATAACCCCAGTCTTCAGCCATTTTTGTGCAAGTGGCAAGCTCTTGTGGGTTTGAGCCGCCAAGCTGCAATACGATTGGGTGTTCTTGAGTGTTATAGTCCAAATGGCGTTTCGCATCACCAAATAGAATCGCGCCCGTAGTCACCATTTCTGTATAAAGTACAACGTTTGGGTTAAACAACCGTGCAAAGAATCGGTAGTCCTTTGTAGTCCAGTCCATCATTGGGGCTACACTGATTCTTGGAGATTTAATAGTTTCAATGGTTTTATTAATAGTCATTAAAAATCATGCCTTTAATCAGTGTTTTGCAACCTGTTTGAATCTGTGGGAACTCATATTTAGCTGCGTTAATTAGTTTGCATTTACACCAAAATTTACACCATAATGGAGAAAATGGTTCATGGTGTAAATTTATGGGGTCAATTACTGCCAGAAAAGGTGCAGATGGAAGTGTTAGTTACCGAGCTGCTATCCGGATCAACAAAAAAGGTTATCCAGCTTATTCTGAAAGCAAAACATTTCATTCAAAAAAAGTGGCAGAAAACTGGCTTAAAAAAAGAGAAGTTGAGATTCAAGAAAATCCAGACATTTTACTTGGCAAAGAACAACTGATTGATCTAACTTTGTCAGATGCCATAGATAAATATTTGGATGAAGTTGGGAGCGAGTACGGTAGGACGAAACGCTATTCTCTACTCTTAATTAAGAAGTTGCCAATCGCGCGCAATATTATCACAAAAATACATTCAATACATTTGGCTGAGCATGTTGCTCTAAGACGGAGAGGCGTGCCGAATCTTGGTTTAGACCCTATTGCAACAAGTACACAGCAGCATGAGCTTTTACATATTAGAGGTGTTCTATCTCATGCATCTGTTATGTGGGGCATGGAAGTTGATTTAAGTAGCTTCGATAAAGCTACGGCACAGCTTAGAAAAACTCGCCAAATCTCCTCTAGCAAAGTGAGAGATAGACTTCCTACAAATGAAGAGTTAATTGCTTTAACAAAACTTTTTGCTGAGCGTTGGAAATTAAATAAATATGGTACTAAGTATCCAATGCATTTAATTATTTGGTTCGCAATTTTTTCATGCAGACGTGAAGCAGAGTTAACACGCTTATGGCTGCAAGATTATGATTCTTACCATTCATCATGGAAAGTTCATGATTTGAAAAATCCGAACGGTTCTAAAGGTAATCACAAGTCTTTTGACGTGTTGGAACCTTGTAAAACAATAATTGAACTTTTATTAGATAATGAAGTGCGGAGTCGTATGCTTCGATTAGGATATGATGAACAACTCTTATTGCCTCTGAACCCAAAAAGCATAGGAAAAGAATTTCGTGAAGCATGTAAAATATTAGGAATTGAAGATTTACATTTTCATGATTTGAGACATGAGGGATGTACACGATTGGCAGAACAAAGTTTTACTATTCCTGAAATTCAGAAAGTGAGTTTGCATGATTCGGTTGGGGGGCTATGACTATGAGCTTTAAACAACCAGTGCAACCATTTACCCAAATTCAGCAAGGCGATCAGGTCCGTTTTAGATTTACACATGCTAGAGATACTTACGTTATTTCTGACATTTCCAAGATGTCTATGACATCTATGAAGAACTAAACGGGAGGACGATTATGATTGCCCGTGTTATTCGTTTTTCAATTGCGAATCGTGTATTTGTCCTGTTAGCCGCTTTAATTCTGGCTGCTTGGGGAACTTGGGCCGTAAAGAATACTCCGGTCGATGCATTACCAGATTTGTCTGATGTACAAGTAATTATTCGAACTAATTTTTCTGGTCAGGCACCACAAATTGTTGAAAATCAGGTGACCTACCCTTTAACAACAACCATGTTATCGGTACCGGGTGTTAAAACTGTTCGCGGTTATTCTTTTTTTGGTGACTCATTTGTTTATGTCATCTTTGATGAACATACTGACCTTTACTGGGCCCGTTCTCGTGTATTGGAGTATCTAAATCAAATTCAAGGGAAAATGCCTGCAAATGCGAAATCTTCATTGGGACCAGATGCCACTGGCGTTGGTTGGGTTTATGAATATGCATTAGTAGACCCAACAGGACAGCATGATCTTTCGGAGCTGAGAAGCATACAA
The DNA here is from genome assembly GCF_027855455.1 of Acinetobacter sp. AOR01_HL. Classification (NCBI taxonomy): domain Bacteria; kingdom Pseudomonadati; phylum Pseudomonadota; class Gammaproteobacteria; order Moraxellales; family Moraxellaceae; genus Acinetobacter; species Acinetobacter sp. AOR01_HL. The sequence continues at coordinate 291,166 of NZ_JAKTIM010000018.1, forward strand.
GACTGGTTTTTAAAGTATGAACTGAAGACATTACCTAACGTGGCTGAAGTTGCCACAATTGGGGGAATGGTTAAGCAATATCAGGTTGTCTTAGACCCAAGCAAGATGGCTACTTTAGGTGTCACACAAAACAATGTCATTGAGGCGATTCAAAAAGCTAATCAGGAAACTGGTGGTTCAGTTCTGGAAATGGCTGAAACGGAATATATGGTGCGGGCTTCTGGTTATTTAAAAACTTTAGATGATTTTCGCCAAATTCCTTTACGAACAAATAGTTTCGGTGTTCCTGTTTCTTTAGGTGATGTTGCAACTATTCAACTTGGTCCAGAAATGCGTCGTGGCATCAGTGAATTGAATGGGCAAGGTGAAACGGTTGGGGGTGTCGTGATTTTACGAGCAGGTAAAAATGCACGTGAAACGATTACTGCTGTGAAAGCGAAGCTAGCTGAATTACAACAAAGTCTACCGAAAGGTGTACAAGTTGTTCCTGTATATGATCGCAGTCAATTGATTGATAGAGCAGTAGAAAATCTCAGCCATAAATTAATTGAAGAGTTCATTGTGGTGGCTTTAGTCTGTGGACTCTTCCTCTGGCATTTACGTTCAGCAATGGTGGCTATTGTTTCTTTGCCGCTTGGGATTTTATCTGCTTTCTTGGTGATGCATTATCAAGGGCTAAATGCCAATATCATGTCGTTGGGTGGTATTGCTATCGCGATTGGCGCTATGGTCGATGCCGCAATTGTAATGGTTGAAAATGCACATAAGCATATCGAAACTTGGCAACACGAACATCCTGAGCAAGTCTTGGAAGCACAAGTCCGTTGGAACATCATTACACGTTCTGCCAGTGAGGTCGGGCCAACTTTATTTTTCTGTCTACTCATCATTACCTTATCCTTCATTCCTATTTTTACTTTACAGGCACAAGAAGGTCGCTTGTTCTCACCACTGGCATTTACTAAAACCTATGCAATGGCAGCAGCAGCAGGTTTATCCATTACCTTGATTCCCGTTTTAATGGGTTATTGGATTCGAGGGAAATTACCTTCTGAACAGCGTAATCCACTGAACCGTTTTCTGATCAAAATATACAGCCCTATGTTGGATAAGGTTTTAGCTCATCCAAAGACAATTTTACTTGGTGCATTGCTAATTTTCCTTATTAGTCTTTTCCCTTTAACACGGTTAGGTGGGGAGTTTCTACCCAATATGGATGAAGGTGATTTACTGTATATGCCTTCAGCTTTACCGGGATTGTCCGCAGCAAAAGCTTCTGAGCTACTCCAACAGACTGATCGAATGATTAAAACCGTTCCTGAAGTTGCAACAGTATTCGGTAAAGCTGGTCGCGCTGAGTCAGCCACAGATTCTGCACCATTAGAAATGTTTGAAACCACGATTCAGTTCAAACCACGGTCTGAATGGCGTTCAGGTATGACACCTGACAAATTGATAAAAGAACTAGATAAGGCAGTCCAAGTACCGGGTTTAACAAACATTTGGGTGCCACCTATCCGTAACCGGATTGATATGTTGGCAACTGGGGTGAAAAGTCCAATCGGGATTAAGGTTTCAGCAAATGATCTGCAAGATATTGATCGGGTAGCACAGCAAATTGAACAAGTGGCTAAACAGATGCCCGGTGTTAGTTCAGCTTTAGCTGAACGGCTCACAGGTGGTCGATATGTTGATGTTGATATTAACCGTATGCAGGCTGCGCGATATGGTCTCAATATTAAAGATGTACAGCAAATCGTCTCATCAGCGATTGGCGGGGAAAATATTGGTGAAACTGTTGAAGGCTTGGCACGGTATCCCATTAATGTACGTTACCCACGAGAGATTCGAGATTCACTGGAAGCCTTAAGAAATTTACCGATTCTAACTGAATCTGGTCAACAAATAGTCTTGAGTAGTGTTGCGAATATTCAAATTACAGATGGGCCGCCAATGCTTAAAAGTGAGAATGCCCGTCCAAGTGGTTGGGTCTATGTCGATGTACAAGGACGTGACTTAGCTTCGGTTGTACAAGATTTGAAGCAGGCCATAGACCAAAAAGTAAAACGTTCTTCTGCCATGAGCATTAGCTATTCAGGACAGTTTGAGTTCATGGAGCGTGCGAATGCTCGCTTAAAAGTTGTTATTCCAATTACTTTGATGATCATTTTTCTATTGCTCTATTTGATTTTTAGGCAAGTACAAGATGCTGTTCTGATTATGGCAACACTACCTTTTGCCTTGATTGGTGGTATTTGGGCTATGTACTTGAGTGATTATCACTTTTCGGTTGCGATTGCTGTTGGTTTTATTGCACTTGCTGGTGTTGCCGCAGAGTTTGGTGTAGTCATGTTGTTCTATTTAAAGCAAGCAATTGAGCATGCACAGCAAAGCCTATCTTCTTCAACGGCATCCTTAACAGAGCAACAACTCAATGAGGCAATTCATACAGGGGCCGTGCTACGTGTTCGCCCTAAAGCAATGACAGTCGCTGTCATTTTGGCGGGGTTAATCCCTATTCTGTTGGGGACTGGAACAGGTTCTGAATTAATGAGTCGTATTGCTTTACCTATGGTTGGGGGCATGATTTCAGCCCCTCTCTTATCTATGTTTGTTATCCCTGCGGCATATCAGCTTTTAATCAAAAGAAAACTATCAAAGAATTGATAGTTTTATTATTTCGTCAAAAGAGGTTTTATTATGTTGAAATTTATGAAAATTGTGGCTCTTGTTGCAACTGTTGCTGCGTTAAGTGCATGTAGCAAAAATGAGGCATCAGAGCAAAAGAAATCGGAAGCACCGATGGAGCAGATGAGTAAAGAGTCATCTACAGTTGCAACAGCTCAAGCTGTTGGTGTGATTACTGCTATTGATACGAAAGAAAATATTCTAACACTCGACCATGAAGCAATTCCTGCAATTAAATGGCCTGCAATGACCATGGGCTTTAAAGTTGCAGATCCAGCATTATTGAATGGTTTAACTGTAGGGGAAAAGGTTGACTTCGAATTAAAAATAGAGGGTGAGAGTCAGATTATTGTTGCTGTGAAAAAAAGCTCATAATCAGTTTGATACTTAAAAGAAAAATGGATGCGAAGGCATCCATTTTTCTTTATGAAATATTCTTATTTTGATTAAAGTCTACTAATAAGCTGATATGTAATGAAGGCAAAGAAATACGCAAGCCCAAATAAGTAAGTCGCCATAATAACAGGCTGTTTCCAGCTACCAGTTTCACGACGAATGGTCGCTAATGTTGCAAGACAATGTGGTGCGAAAATGTACCAAACTAATAATGACATCCCTGTAGCTAGCCCCCAACCATCAGGACCAGAGATTTGACTCAACAATGTTTGAGTTACAGTATCTTCATCTCCAGACATAGCATAAATTACACCTAAAGCAGCAATGACAACTTCCCTTGCAGCCATAGCAGGAATTAATGCGATACAGATTTCCCAAGTAAAGCCAATAGGTGCAAATATAGGCTGAATAATGTGTCCAAGTTGTCCAGCTAAACTATAGTTGATAGCAGGCATCGTGGCATGCTCAGGTGGTTGAGGGAACGTAACCAACACCCAAAGCAATATAGATAATGCTACGATAATACCACCAACTCTTTTTAGAAAGATCGTAGCTCGATCATAAAGTCCTAATGCAACGTTTCGAATATCTGGCAATCGATAAGTAGGCAACTCAAAGATAAAAATACTTTCTGTTTTATCTTTTCTAACTAGTTTCAAAAATAAAGAAACACCTAATGCTGAAACAATTCCAGCCATATATAGTCCAAAAAGAACTAAACCTTGTAGGCTCAACCAACCATAAACTAATTTGTTTGGAATGAATGCCGCAATTAGCAAAGCATAAACAGGTAATCTTGCAGAACAAGTCATTAATGGCGCAATCATAATGGTTGCTAAACGATCTCTTTCCGAACTAATGCTTCGTGTTGCCATGACACCAGGAATAGCACAGGCAAAACTAGATAATAGTGGAATAAAGGAACGTCCACTTAAACCAGCTTTGGACATTAATTTATCCAAAAGGAATGCTGCTCGTGGCAAATAACCTGATTCTTCTAAAATTAAAATAAAGAAGAATAAGATAAGGATCTGCGGCATATAAGCCAAAACACTACCCGATCCAGCGATTACCCCATCAACAATAAGACTTCTAAGTAATGGATGAGTAATAAGCGGGCCAATTGTATCTCCTAACCAAGCAATTGCATTTTCAATTAATGAGATAAAAGGTTGTGCCCAGATAAAAACGGCTTGGAACATGACAAACATGGTAAGCGTTAGGATGGCTAAACCAAGTACAGGATGTAAGAAAATTTTATCCAAGAAAGCTGTTCTTGCATCACCGTTATCATTTTTTAAAATTACCTGTTTAGTAATATTTTTAATCTGATCAAAATGATTCAGATCAGAATGATAAGGAGTGACAAATAGATTTTTTTGATCTAATTGATTTAGTAGTTCTTGCACGCCTTTAGTTTTAACGGCAACAGCCTCAATAACAGGGATACCCAACAATTCTGATAGCTTATTAATATCTATCGAAATACCACGCTTTTTGACCTCATCCATCATATTTAAAACAAGAAGCATTGGTCGATTCAATGCCCTAATTTCAAGCACAAGACTTAAATGTAAATGTAAATTAGTGGCATCAACCACACATACATATATATCAGGTAGAACCTCACCCTCAAGCTCACCTAAGCATACAGCCCTTGTTACCTCTTCATCTAGACTCGTAGGCTTTAAGCTGTATGTGCCGGGCAAATCTAAAACTCGAACTGATTCACCAGAAGGTAGTTTAAAGAAACCTTCTTTCCGCTCAACAGTAACACCAGCATAATTAGCTACTTTTTGACGAGTGCCTGTTAAAGTATTAAAGAGAGATGTTTTCCCACAATTTGGGTTACCAATAAGTGCAATATTTTTACTGTTCATTTGAAACAATCTCTACAAAAATTCGTTCAGCTTCATTCTTTCTTAACGCAAATCGAGAAGTTTCAATTTGAACCAATACTGGATCACCACCGAAAAGTCCCTTAGCTAGAACTTGTAAAGTTTCACCAATTCTGAAACCTAACAATTCAAGTCGTTCTAGAACTGGATCATTTTTATCTAAATATTGGTTACCTTTTTTTAGGTCAACAATTTTGACAAATTCGTTTGGTTTAACTTGGAATAAATTCATTTTTAATACTCTTATTTCAATGCCAAAATTTTTCGAGCACCGTTAAGTACGAAAAGTGAAACAATTATTCCTATAACAAGATCTGGATATGCGGAACCTGTCAAAGCCACAAGGAAGCCAGCAATAATTACACCTAGATTCACAATCACATCATTAGCGGAGAAAATCCAACTTGCTTTCATATGTGCTCCACCATCTTTATGTCCAGAAATTAGATAAAGACAGGCAACATTCGCAATTAGTGCAAAAAAGCCGATTACAATCATTAATAAAGATTCAGGCTCACTACCTAATATAAAACGTCTAATTACATCGACAATTACAGTTATTGCGAGAAATAATTGAATCCAACCCGCAAAATGCGCGGCTTTAACTTGATACTTTGCAGCTTTACCTACAGCATAAAGTGCAATCCCATAAACAGCAGCATCTGCAAACATATCAAGAGAGTCTGCGATTAACCCTGTAGATGCAGCAATTAGGCCACTAATAAATTCAATAACGAAAAGTGCAGCATTAATCGCTAAAAGAATTTTTAAAACTTTTGCTTGTTCAGACGTATCTGCTTTTTCAGGCATTTCACCCACAGAGGTGGCGGTACTTTCAAGTTTGGCTCCAAAACCAAGTGCTTCAAGTTTGCTAGTAATTTCATTAAGACCATCATTATGAAAAACTTTCAATTTCCGATTAGGTAAATCAAATGTTAGTCCTTTGACCTCATTCACTGGAGACAATGCCATACGAACCATTTGCTCCTCAGCAGAGCAATCCATTTTCGGAATCAGAAACGTACTGATTTCATTTGCATGCTCTTTATTTACATAGGCTTCAGTTTTATTTAATTTTGCTCCAAACCCAAGAGCTTCAAGTTTTGCAGTGATTTCATTACTTTCACCATTATGCATAACTTTTAGGTTTCGATTCGGCAAATCAAAAACTAGCCTCTTAACATTTACCAAAGAAGATAAAGTCATCCGAACCATTTGTTCCTCTGCGGAACAATCCATTTTAGGGATTTTATAGTCACTGATGAAAGTCGCTACATCCTCATTATCACTAACTGTCTCAGGTGAACTTATCGAATCTGGGGTGCAACATGAGTTTGACTGCGTAGAGCATGGCTGAGTACTAGAACAAGGATCTTTTTCATCTGGCTTAGATTGTTGTGGTACTTCATTACCACAACAAGAACTTTTACTTTCTTCAGCAGTTAAATCTTTACTGTTACCAGAATTTGTTTCTGATTCATTTTGATTTTGCTTAGTGTCTTCACAAGAACTTTCTTTATTACAACCGCAACCACTCATTGATGTGCCCATAGTCATATCTTTACTTATTGCATATTAAAATCTCTATAGCTACTATAGAGTCAAGTTGGATTTTGAGTATTTCTAATGTTTATGAAGATAGGAGAGCTCTCTGAAAAAACGTCGTGCTCAGTACTGACAATACGGTTTTATGAAAAAGAAGGTTTAATCCCGCAACCTGATCGAACTCAAGGTAACTATAGACTATATACTGAAGATTACATTGATCGGTTGAAATTCATTGTGAATTGTCGTTCTTTGAATATGAACTTAACTGAAATCAAAAAATTACTAAATTATAAGGATCTGCCTAATCTAAATTGTTCTGATGTGAATGAGCTTATCGATTCACATATTAACGATGTTGAGGAAAATATTCGGAATCAGCAGAAACTCATACAGCAGCTATTAGAAATAAGAAAGACTTGTGATGGGTTATGTACAGTGGACAAATGTGGTGTATTGAAGAAGTTAGCCTGAATAAAAAGTTAGTGATCACATTTGTTTCTCAAACTTACTGATACGTATATTAGCTTATTTAATATTATTGCTAAATTATTAATCTAAAATGAATTGTTTACAGCAGTTTTTCAAATTTAACTAGCTTATTTAATGGATTGTATTTTGCAGACCATCATATATGAAGTTGCATATATATGATAATTCGTATATAAAGATATTAATATATTAAAGGTCCCAGTTTCATGACAACTTCATTAGATGTAAAGATTTATCACAATCCTGCTTGTGGCACCTCTCGGAATACTTTGGCTTTGATTCGCAATACAGGAATTGAACCAACCGTTATTGAATATCTCATTACACCACCTAGTCATGACGAATTAGTTAAATTGATTCAGGATGCAAACTTAACAGTAAGAGAGGCTATTCGTCAGAATGTAGATCCTTATCGGGATTTACAGCTTGATCGTAGTGATTTGAGTGATGAACAACTACTCAGTTTTATGCTTGAACATCCTATTTTGATTAATCGACCATTTGTTGTTACTGAATTAGGTACTCGCTTAAGTCGTCCTTCAGAAGCTGTCTTAGATATTCTGCCATTACCACAAAAAGGTGCTTTCACTAAAGAAGATGGTGAACAAGTGATCGACGAAAATGGTCAGAGAGTAAATTAAAAAATTTAGTTCTTGTATGTGATTATCTGCATATCCAAATTTATAGGTAGCAAAGATGGATCAAGTTAATTTTTTTAAATGCTTATCAGATGAAACCCGTCTCAATATTGTCACTTTAATTGCTGAGAATAAAGAACTCTGTGTTTGTGATCTGACAGAAAAGCTACAACTGAGTCAACCAAAGATTTCTAGGCATTTAGCTTTATTACGCTCTTCTGGTCTCTTACAAGACAGACGACAAAGCCAATGGGTGTACTACAGCATTAATCAACAACTTCCAGCATGGTGTTTTGAAATTCTAGATACTTTAAAAAAAACATCATCTAGTCAAGTTGTAAGCAATACCAACACGCTTTCTATAAATAGTTATTGTGAGTAATAGATTATGAAATTCCTTTTTTTGTGTACTGGAAATAGTTGTCGTAGCATTTTGTCTGAAGTGCTTTTTAACAGTCGTGCTCCTCATGACTGGAAAGCATACAGTGCAGGAAGTAAGCCATCAGGACAGGTGCATCCATTGACTATTGAAACTTTGGAAAACCTTGGTCTTTCAACAGAAGGTTTATGGAGTAAAACAATTGATGACTGTGAGCAATATAAACCTGAAGTAGTGATTACTGTGTGTGATTCAGCAGCTCAAGAAGCTTGTCCTCTTTATTTAGGGGGAGCGATCAAGGCACATTGGGGCTTGGCTGATCCATCACATTTAGACTTGCCTAAAGAGGAAAAATTAAAAGCTTTCCTAGTGACAGTAGACCATATCAACCGTCGTTTAGATGCTTTATTTGCACTTGATACAGCAAATATGTCTCGTCCTGAATTAATTGCTGCAATCAATCACATATCAGATATTGAATGAGAAAATCATGGCTCAACAAAGACTGTCATTTTTAGATCGTAACCTTACGCTATGGATTTTCATTGCGATGGGGGTGGGGATTGCGATAGGTGTCTTCTTACCTCAAGCTTCTGTTACTTTAGACAAAATGAGTGTGGATTCTGTCAATATTCCAATTGCGATTGGTTTGATTCTGATGATGTATCCACCGTTAGCCAAAGTGGACTATGCAGCTCTACCACAAGTATTTAAAGACAAAAGAACATTAACTTTGTCTTTAGTACAGAACTGGATTATTGCTCCTGTATTAATGTTTGCATTAGCAATTATTTTTTTGCATAGCTATCCAGAGTATATGACTGGACTAATCCTGATCGGATTAGCTCGTTGTATTGCAATGGTTTTAGTTTGGAATGGTTTAGCCTGCGGCGATAACCAATATGTAGCAGCATTGGTTGCATTCAATAGTATCTTTCAGATTTTGTTCTTTAGTACTTATGCTTGGTTATTTCTTACCTTCTTACCACCTTATTTTGGTATTGCTGGGCAAGTAATCAATGTGGATTTTTGGACGATTACCCACGCGGTATTGATTTACTTGGGTATTCCTTTTTTTCTTGGTTTCTTGACCCGTTTGATCTTAGTCAACGCCAAAGGCTTAGAGTGGTACCAAAATGTCTTTTTACCGAAGATCAGTCCATTAAGTCTATTGGCATTACTGTTTACTATTGTTGCTATGTTTAGTCTCAAAGGTGGAGATGTAGTGAGTCTGCCTTTGGATGTAATTCGAATTGCGATTCCATTAACAATTTACTTTATCGTAATGTTCTTCATTAGTTTCTTTATGAGTAAGTGGATGGGTAATGACTACCCAAAAACTACAGCAATTTCATTTACTGCTGCGGGTAATAATTTTGAGTTAGCACTGGCTGTAGCCATTGCAACCTTTGGTTTAGCATCGCCTGTGGCATTTACTACAGTCATTGGGCCATTAGTTGAAGTACCAGTTTTGATTGCTTTGGTCAGTGTCTCTTTATGGCTAAGAAAAAAGTATTTTGAATCGGTGTAAATCTATGAATCTCCCAAATGTTGATATGAATCTTCTTGATCGACCTACTTTAGAGAAAGTTCAAGCTAAAGCACTGGATCATGCACCACGCATCTTATTGTTGTATGGCTCGAATCGTGAACGTTCTTATAGTCGTTTAGCGGTGATGGAAGCAGGACGAATCTTGGAGGAGTTTGGTGCTGAGGTGAAAATTTTTCATCCGAAAGGATTGCCTTTGCCAGAAGATGCCGATACTGAACATCCAAAAGTAAAAGAATTGCATGAACTTTTGGCTTGGTCAGAGGGTATGGTTTGGTGTTCACCTGAGCGTCATGGTTCTATGAGTTCTATTTTTAAATCCCAAATCGACTGGATTCCTTTGGCTGGTGGTGCAATACGTGCGACGCAAGGTAAAACTTTAGCACTTATGCAAGTTAGTGGTGGTTCACAATCTTTTAATAGCGTTAACCAGATGCGTATTTTGGGGCGCTGGATGCGGATGATTACAATCCCGAATCAATCTTCAATTCCTAAAGCCTTTTTAGAGTTTGAAGAAGATGGACGTATGAAAGCATCTTCTTATTACGATCGTATAGTAGATGTGATGGAAGAACTCTATAAGTTTACATTACTTACGCGTGGACAAAGCCTGTATCTAACTGATCGATATTCTGAGCGTAAAGAATCTGCTGAAGAATTATCTAAACGTGTTAACCAGCGTAGTCTGTAATACATTGGAGAGAACTAAATGCAAAGTAGACATTCACGTCTGATAATTCTCGGTTCTGGCCCTGCGGGCTATAGTGCAGCAGTATATGCAGCGCGTGCAAACCTTAAACCTACTTTAATTGCAGGTTTACAGCTTGGCGGCCAACTTACAACAACAACCGAAGTTGACAACTGGCCGGGCGATCCTGAAGGTTTAACAGGTCCTGCATTAATGGATCGTATGCAAGCACATGCTGAACGCTTTGGTACAGAACTCGTCTATGACCATATTAACGAAGTGGACTTAAATGTACGTCCTTTCGTTCTTAAAGGTGATATGGAAGAATACACATGTGATGCTTTGATTATTGCAACTGGTGCTACAGCTCAATATCTTGGCCTAGAGTCTGAACAAAACTTTATGGGACAAGGCGTAAGCGCATGTGCAACATGTGATGGTTTCTTCTACAAAAACCAAAAAGTAATGGTTGTAGGTGGTGGTAACACTGCTGTTGAAGAAGCACTTTATTTATCAAATATTGCTTCACATGTAACGCTAGTACACCGCCGTGATAGCTTACGTTCTGAAAAGATTTTGCAAGATCATTTATTTGTCAAAGAAAAAGAAGGCAAAATCAGCATTATCTGGAATCACGAAGTTGAAGAAGTATTGGGTGACAATACTGGTGTAACAAGTGTTCGCCTTAAATCAACTCAAGATGAATCTAAGCAAGACGTAGAGGTTCATGGTCTATTCGTTGCAATTGGCCACAAACCAAATACTGGTATGTTTGATGGTCAATTAAACTTACGTGATGGCTATATCCAAGTACAAAGCGGTACTTCTGGTAATGCAACAGCAACCTCTGTAGCTGGTGTTTTTGCTGCTGGTGACGTCGCTGACAGCATTTATCGCCAAGCGATTACTTCTGCTGGATCAGGCTGTATGGCTGCTCTAGATGCTGAAAAATATCTAGATCAATTGAACGATTAAAAAGCTAATTCAATCACTTGAAAATTTTAAGAAATAAGCCCAGTCTGTTTAACAGATTGGGCTTTTGATTTTGTTTATGACAATAAAGAAGGGGGGAGCGATACTTTGTCTCAATTACAAGCTGAAGTAGATGTAGTCATTATTGGTGGTGGACAAGCAGCTCTTGCTACAGCTTATTTTTTAAAACGTAAGAAAATTCCATTTGTGATTTTAGATGACCAAAATCAGGCAGGTGGTGCATGGTTACATGCTTGGGAGTCTTTACGTCTTTTTTCTCCAAATACTTGGAGTTCGTTGTCGGGCTGGATGATGCCAAAAACTGAACAAACTTATCCAACGCGGAATGAGGTGATTCAATACTTATCTGCATACGAACAACGCTATCAATTTCCTGTCATTCGACCTATACATGTTGATCATATTGAGAAAAAAAATGACTGCTTAGATGTATATGCGGGTGATAAATATTGGCGAGCAAAGGCGGTTGTCAGTGCTACAGGTACATGGAGTCAGCCTTATATTCCACATTACGAAGGATTAGAAAGATTTAAAGGAATACAAACCCATTCAGCACATTATGTTAATCCAGAACCTTTTATTAATAAAAAGGTTCTAGTGATAGGAGGAGGTAACTCTGGTGCTCAAATTCTTGCTGAAGTCTCAGAAGTTGCAGACACTATTTGGATCACAGTAACTCCTCCTCAATTTTTATCGGATGATGTTGATGGGCGTGTTTTATTCCTTCGAGCAACAGAACGTTTGAAGGCACAACAGGAGGGACGAATAGTTGATCAACCCATTGGTGGTCTAGGGGATATTGTCATGATTGACAGTGTCAAAGATGCACGTGAACGTGGGGTATTACATAGCAGAGAACCCTTTAAAGCATTTAAAGAACATTCGGTTGTTTGGGAGGATGGTTCAACACAATTGGTCGATGCTGTGATTTGGTGTACAGGTTTCAAAGCTTCCCTAAATCACTTAAGGAGTCTTGGAGTGATAGAACCTAATCAGACTGTTGCTGTCAATGATGGACGTTCAATAAAAATAAACAATCTTTGGCTAGTTGGTTATGGTGAATGGACAGGCATGGCATCGGCAACATTAATCGGGGTTTCTAGAACAGCCAAAGCAGTAGTCGATGAAATAGCTGTTTACTTAGCTATAGATTAAAAATTCTTAAATAAAGGATGGCTGAGGCTATAGAAGGTTTATATATTTTTATATCAAACACTTATGTTTTTTTGGTGGTATTGGTTCTAATTTAGTAAGTGATCAATAACTGGAAAATTTTAACTAGACTCTAGTTGCTTAATATAATTCCCAATAAAACTAGTCTACTGTTTATATACTCTTTCATGAGAAAGGAGGTATCTGAGTACTATAAAAGTTATTATTACTCAGATACCGACAGATTTAATTGAGCTAATTACACTGTAAGCAGAACCAATTACAGAGATGAAATCATGAAGTCTATAGATGAAATAAAAGCTCAAGAGGTATGTGTAGCTATTCTATTAGATAAAAAAGCTACTAATACGCAAGCCAAGATACTTCCTAGTGAAAATATAATCATTGATAGGTTACTTGAGCGTAAAGTTGAGTTACAACATGCTTATAGTGAGTTGTATTCAAAACTAGGGAAATATCATCAAGCCCTCACAAATTTTTTAGATTTGTTAGTAGGAATTACTTCAATGCATAGTCCAGAGGAAGTAATAAAGTCTAGGGCTGCTCAGAAAAAATTGAATGAGATTAATCAGCAAATTTCTATTAAAGCTCATGAATTAGCAGCTCTCCTAGAAACTAGATCCGAGTTAATAAATACTTCTGGCTTTATGACAGATACCCATTATCACATTGGTAATGTAATTCGTGAAGCATCTCAGAATAATCCGTATTTTAGAACATCTTTGCTAGATAAATTAAAGCAACTCCAAGGTCAGTTTGATCTTAAATATTGGCCTCGGTTAGATGATGTAATGAAAGTTATCGCTGAAGATGCAAGAATGGCCGTACCTATTGCTATTGATTCTATTACTGAAGTGGCAACAATAGGTGAGAGAGCTTCCTTAGTTGATTATTTTAGAGCTTTATTTGAAGCTATTGAATGTAATCGTCAGAAAGAATATGGTTTCTTACCTAATGACTTTAAGTTAACAGATAATACAATTGCTACCTTAGCGAATTGCGCCTTAGCTTTAGAGCCAAAAGAAATGATTGATGGCCTATATGTGAAAAATTTTAGAAGTCGTGAACGCAAACGCATAGGTAGTGACTCTTAATTTTAAATATGTGGACAAGTCTGGATTTGTCCACATACATAAAACAATCTATAGACTACCTATCCCTATAACAGAAAGTATTTTTACTGTTATTTATTATTTAAGATCATTAGAGGTTAGTCAGACTGTAATTCTGTTAGAAAGACCGTGACTAAATTAGGTTTTGAATGAAGGAATTATGGGCAGCTTATGTCAATTCAATATCTAACATATCAAACTTTAAATATTGATTTATTTAATTAAATTTATTCTTTTATTTCAAAAAAATCTAACAAAGACCATATCACTGATAAATATTTAAGCAATTAAAGTAGTTCTCAATAATTAGTTTATGATAATTACCAAAATGGGAATTGAGTTGTATTTTGAAATGGTGTAATTTATTCCCAAATTGGGAATATTTTTAAATGAAGCTTTTAGGTCTTGAAAAAATAACAGTGATTGAGTGTGAGTTTGCTAAAAAATGGCTCATAAGTTGGATCTCTGAAATACGTGATGCTCATTGGCGGGGCGCGGAAGATATTCTGAAACAATTTCCAAAAGTATCTATTTTGGAAAATCAATGTTTCGAATTTTCGATACATAACTCTAAATGGGTTATTTGTCTACAAATCGCGTTTTCTCAAAGAATAGCGATTATTAAAGCTGTAAACATTAAAGGTGCTAACAATGGAATTTAAAGTTATTCGTACAAGAGAGCAGTATCAAGCTTATCTTGACGAAGTGCATTCTTTAATTATGCTAAATCCGGCTATAGGAAGTCCTGAGAGTGATCGGTTGGAATTATTATCGGTTTTAATAGAAGATTATGAAACTAAACAATATCCGATAGAGGCGCCTGATCCTATTGATGCAATTCTATTTAGGATGCATGAGAAAGGGTTAAAACAAGCTGATTTGGCCCCATATTTTGGTACTACTAGTAGAGTTTCTGAAGTTCTTAATCGAAAAAGAGCTTTAACCGTAGATATGATCCGAGCATTATCTGTAGGGTTGGGACTGTCGGTAGAGACATTAATTGGTTTATCAAATTCAAAGAATACATTAGATAAAAATAATATTGATTGGTCTAAATTTCCTGTTAAAGAGATGAAAAATAGGGGGTGGTTAAAAACATTTCTTGCTGATACGGCAGCATCAACTGAGAGTATTATCCAAAAATATATTGCTCAATCAGGGTTACAAATCGGCTCAGCTTCTTTTAAACGAAAGTTGTCTGGTGATGCCCAAACACCTAATACGATGTATGCACTGTATGCGTGGCTAGCTAGAGTCATTCTCCAAGCTAGAGATAAGAAAGATAGTCTAGGAAAATATGACCCTAATTTAATAAATAGTAATTTTTTAAGAGAGTTAGCTCAATTAAGCTGGTTTGAGCATGGGCCAATATTAGCAATTGAATACTTAGAAAAACATGGAATTGCTGTAGTCATTGAGCCTCATCTTAAAGGTACGCATCTTGATGGAGCGGCATTGAAGGACAGTGACGGCACTCCTATTATTGGGCTAAGTTTACGATATGACCGATTGGATAATTTTTGGTTTACGTTACTACATGAATGCGCACATATTTGGAAGCATGTTGATGAAACAGAAGCATTTCTCGATGATTTAGATTCATCAAGTATGGAGGATCGGAGGGAGGCTGAAGCAAATCGATTGGCAAGAGAGGCATTTATACCAAGAGGAGTTTTGAGACGTACAGAGGCATTTATCTCACCAAGTAAAGAATCTATTGAAAAGTTGGCTAAAGAGTTGAGAGTTCATCCAGCAATCATTGCAGGGCGTATTCGAAAAGAGTTGGGAAATTACACCTTATTTTCAGACTTGGTTGGTCAATATCAGGTCAAGGCATTATTAACCAATTCTCATTTATTAAGTGTTGAGGAGTAGAGATGATGAAAATTCCAGAATATGTCCCAATCATGAAAGCGAAGCAAGGTGAATTTGATGCGATAAAACCTATTAGGTCTGAGCAGTTAGAATATCAAATACAGCCAACTTTCCACCCTTTATTTGAAATGCCTAATATTTATAAAGAAGGGGTTTCAAGACTTGTTGATATTAATAGCCGTTGCGAGAAAATAGGGAAATTATGGAGTGGAAATATTGCTTTAGTGGATGGTTATTTTTGGAAACCATCTGAAGCTTTATTGGAGAATGGTGAGCATTTCCTAACCTATACGTATAACAAATTGTTTGCATTAGGAGTAAAGGTAGTTCCTGTAATTGGTTATGACCGTTGGTTTGATCAAATGAGCAGTCTTTATCATCAAACAATGAAAAATTTAAATTATCCAGAGGCTCCTTATTTTTGTATTAGATTAGATGGTGAGGCAATGTATGATATTGATGAACCTGATTTTTTCAAAGAACAACTAGAATCAATTATTTCTGATTTAAAATTAGCAGAAAATAATTGTTCTATATTATTAGATTTTGGGGATGTAAGTGTCAATCGTATAACAATTGAACAGATGCTAAGCAAGTCTAGAGACTTTTTAGAAGTATTAACTGAATATGATTTTAAATACATTTCTATCAGTGGAGCTTCATATCCTTCAAGCGTTGCAGAAGCCATTGAAGATCATGATACGGATGGTCCAGTACTTCGAAAAGAAATGGTTGTATGGCAGACTTTAAGAAACATGTTCCCTAATGTTAAATTGAAGTTTGCAGATCATGGAGCAAGACATCCAGCTCCAGAAAAGCAGATTATTAATCAACATACGAATGGAAAAATTATCTACACTATAGATAAAAATTACTATGTCGTAAGAGGCCATCCATTTTCTAGAGATGGTGGAAGTCATGGGCATAGAAAGCAGCTAGCAATGAGATTAATTAATTCTATCTATTATGAAGATGTAAGCTTTAGTTGGGGAGACAATAAAATCTTTGAATGTGCGCACGGTATTAATAATTTTATAGGAAATCCTACGCAATGGGTTGCAATTGATACGAGCCACCACATTCGGTATGTCTTAGAGGAAATAGGATCTTTTGAGCTAGCTTATCAAAAATAGATCAAATAAAAATCCAGCCATTCATAAATGGGCTGGATTTTTAAATTATTTTTCAGTAATTAAATTTTTACACTAAATTTACACCATAAATTTTATTTTTGTTTCTAAGTTTTTAATAATAAATGATATTTTATTTTAGTTGATCCTATCCATCATAGGGGCTACTGAAATACGAGGTGGTAACGATTGAAGTGATTGCATAACCGATAGACCCAAAAGTCGCTAAATTAAAGAAAGGGCAGCATTATACGGGGTTTAGCTCTGAATCGACAGTGGCATTTAACTGCGTAATTTATAACCGCCCTTATATTAAATATAGAAAGATGATTTTTAACAAATTACCTTTAGCTAAACCATTTGCTTTTTTGTAAGAAAGCATCAAATAAATTTAGTATTTAATTTAAGACAAAGTCACTGTTAAGCTGTTCAGGCCATTTAAATTGAATGTGATTAAAACTGTTATGAACTCAGCCATTTATATAAGTAACTATAATTTTTTATATAAATTTATATACTCTATAACTAATTTCAAGCCTTTAGAAGTTTGTTCATAAATTAATTAACATATATAGTTTAATTGTTTTTACCTTAAAAATTAATTATTTATTAAAAAAATGTAAAGTAATGATCACTATGCGAAGCATAATTTTTAGTATTTGTGTAATATAAAGACCGTTATGTATACTTTTTTAATTTAGATTTAAGAATTAAATGATTGAGATCGAATTACAGCGTGGGAAATTATATTTACAACCTGATAAAAATAGCTGTTGGCAATGGCAGGATTTGTTGGGCTTTGCTGAACGGGTAAACCCAAAGCGGGCCTTTCTTTTTGTTTCTAAAGTACTAGGTCGGCATATTCCAGTCAGTCCTGATGTAATGCGTCATGCTTTTACTGATTTGGCTGAGCTGGTTCCAGATGACTTGCCTGAACCCATTATTGTGATTGGGATGGCTGAAACAGCAGTTGGTTTAGGGGCGGGAGTACATCAAGTTTTACAAAAGCGCTATCCCAATGCAATTTATGTAACGACGACACGCCATCCAGTTAAAGATGTGCCTTTGCTGGCCCGTTTTCTGGAAGAGCATAGCCATGCGCAGGATCAATTATTGTATGGATCACCTGATGCAGATATCCAAAAGAAGATTTTGGCCAGTAAAAGTATTGTTTTGGTAGATGATGAGGCATCTACAGGGAAAACCTTTATTAATCTTGTGTCAGCTCTTCGGGCCGCTGGTTTAGATCAGCTCTCACATATTGTTACGGCGACGCTTGCAGACTGGTCATCAGGAATTCATATTGCGGGATTAAATTGTCAATGTATTGCTTTGATGAAGGGTAAATGGAAATGGCAAGATGCAGAAAATTCTCCTCCTATTACTATGCCAAAAGTCGACACTGTGGCATTTGGAGAATTTAATACCTTACCGGAACCTACTTGGGGGCGTGTACCGGTTTATGATACCTCTGCCTATATTCGTTTAAAAACTAAACCCGCAGAGCGAATTTTAGTTTTAGGAAGTGGTGAATATGTTTGGTCTTCTTTTTTATTGGCAGAAGATTTGCAAAGACAAGGTGCTGAAGTGAAATTTAGTGCCATTACCCGCTCACCTATTGCCATAGGGCACGCGATCCAGTCTGCTTTAGCTTTTCCAGATAACTATGGATTAGGTATTCAAAATTTTGTTTACAATATCAACCCTTTAGAATATGACCGTGTCCTGATTACTGTGGAAACTTCTGCTGACTCGGTCGCAACGAGCTTATTAGAGGCAATTCCAAATGCTGAAGTCATCAGTGCAGTAGAGTTTCCACATCAAACTGTGAATTTGTATGGTGCAAATGAATAACTTTTTATCTGGTGCGCCTAATATGTTGACGCCTTTAATGCTAGTCGATCTGGATGATACTTTATTTCAGACCCATCGTCGTATCACTCCTCAAGCTGACTTTAAGATGGTGACAACGGATAAGCAAGGACAACCCCTGGCATACATGAACCCGATTCAACAGCATTTTGTACAATGGTTGCTACATAATACGCATTTAATTCCAGTAACGGCAAGAAGCGCAGAAGCATTGTCCCGTGTACATTTACCTTTTGATTACGGTGCTGTGTGTTCACATGGCGGAACAGTATTAAATGCGGATTTCAGTGTGAATCGAGAATGGCATATACAAATGCAGTGTGCACTAGCACCTTATCAAAAAAAACAGCAGATCTTAATTGAGGTGCTACAGAAGCAAGCCCTTGAGTTTGGTTCTATTCGAACTTGGGTTGTTGATGAGCAGGGCTTGGGTTTATACGTGGTGGCTAAACAAAATACAGAAAATGATAATCCTTATGCACCGAATTTCTTACCACAACTATTAAATACATTAAGTCCATCGCTTCTAGAAGATTTCTATTTTCATTTAAATGGCAATAATTTAGCGTTAATTCCAAAACCAGTCAGTAAAGCCAATGCTGCTCGTTTTTTATTGCAACGATTCGCATCTCAACAACGTCCAATTCTTGGTTTTGGCGATAGTTTATCGGATGTCGAGTTTTTGAACTTATGTCATTGGTGGGGAATGCCTAACCATAGTCAGTTAAATCGTTGGGTGACACATAATTTGACACAGCAATACAAAGAAGAAGGATATTATGGCGATTATCAGTAAAGACAGGGCAAGTGAATTAGTTTTAAAGCATGGGTTTAGTGG
Source organism: Acinetobacter sp. AOR01_HL (assembly GCF_027855455.1). Lineage (NCBI taxonomy): Bacteria > Pseudomonadati > Pseudomonadota > Gammaproteobacteria > Moraxellales > Moraxellaceae > Acinetobacter > Acinetobacter sp. AOR01_HL. The sequence goes on from NZ_JAKTIM010000018.1 coordinate 310,432, forward strand.
TAGTTATCAGAAAAAACAAGTTACTTTTCTATTAAAACGTACCTATATTGAGCCAATAGATACAATTAAAAAAGAGCGACTGATTCAATCTGGAGAAAAGCATTATTCGCAGATGATTAGTGTGGAAAGTGCACCAACAGAACGACATTTGCAATTATTTGAGCAAGCAATGCAACAAGGGCAGCAGCGCCTAGCAAAAGAAGTTCAGCAATTGGCACAGGCCTTGGTTAGTCATTTTACTGCACCAATCGTTTTAGTAAGTTTTGTGCGGGCAGGAGTACCTTTAGGTGTACTGCTTTATCATGCTATACGAGACTTGGGGTACGAATGTATACATTACGGTATTAGTATTATTCGAGATCGTGGCATCGATTTTGCCGCATTGGAAACTATTATTGCTAAACATGGACATGATTCGATTGTGTTTGTGGATGGTTGGACAGGTAAAGGTGCTATCCGTCAAGAATTACAGCGTAGTTTAAGTAATGATTCCCGTTTTAATGGGAAGCCTATACCATTAGTTGTGTTATCAGATATTGCAGGTTGTGCATGGCTGGCCGCTAGTGGAGAGGATTGGCTGATTCCATCGGGTATTTTAGGCTCTACAGTTTCTGGATTAATTTCCCGAAGTATCTGTGAGGGTGAGGTCTTGAGTGCCAAAGAGCTTAACGCTAATAATATCGATCAATGGCATAGTTGTATTGAGTATCCTCATTTAAAAGAATTTGATACGTCTCAGCAATTTATTGAGCAAATCAACCAGCTCCGAAGGTCATTAAAATCCCAAAGTAATGCTGTCTGGACAGAAGCATATCAACAAGTGCAGCAAACCCAAAGCCAGCATGTAATACGAGAACTGGCAAAAAAATATAATATTCAAAATATTAACCGTATAAAACCAAGTATTGCTGAAGCAACCCGAGCTATTTTAAGACGTGTACCTGAACTGGTTTTACTGCGTGATGCAGATGATCCAGATACTGCTTTACTACGCCATTTGACTTGTATCACAAAAACACCTGTGCAAATTGTAGGTGATCAAATCGCTCCCTATAAAGCGATCACATTAATTCAAAATTTGGGAAAAGGTTAGCTTCATGTTGTCTGCATTATCTCTAGGAGCAACTTTATATATGCCAGCTACTCGTCCAGATTTGTGGCAAGTGGTAAATGGTGAAAAATATCCTGAGCTCCGCTCTTTAGTAATTTGTTTAGAAGATGCAGTTGCTGGGCATGAAATTGAATTTGCCAAGAAAAATCTCAAATTATTATTACAGCAAATTCAACAGCGGCAACATAGGGCACAACATCCTAAGATTTTCATTCGCCCTCGTCATATCATGATGGCTGCTGAGTTGGCGGAATGGTCAGAAATTCGTGCCTTAGATGGAATGGTATTGCCAAAGTTTGGTTTGACTAATTTTAAGCAGTGGGTGGAGGTACTTCCACCAGAACTTGCTTATATGCCTACCCTTGAGACAGCAGAGTGTTTTGATGTTGGACAAATGAAAGAGTTGAGAGAAGCCCTGCCTGAATTTCACAAAATTATTATTCTTAGAATTGGGGGGAATGACTTACTAAATTGCTTGGCCTTGCGTCGTCCAAATGATATCACCTTATATCAAACCCCAGTAGGTACATTAATTGCGAATCTAGCCGGTCAATTTTTACCTCATGGTTTTGCATTAAGTGCGCCAGTTTGTGAGCATTTTAGTCAAGTGAAATTATTGCAAGATGAGTTGTATTTAGATTTACAGCATGGCTTATCAGGCAAAACAGTGATCCATCCAGCTCAAATTTCAATTGTTCATCAAGCGTATCAGGTTAATGAAATTGAACTAAAGCAGGCCCAAGATATTTTATTAGATACAGGTAAAGCCGTATTCGCATGTCATGGAAGTATGTTGGAGCCAGCTACACATCGTCGTTGGGCAGAAAGAATTCTGGAAAGATCAAGAATATTTGGGTTAAAAATATAAAATTAAAATGGGAGAGAATTCAATGCAACAACTCATTACGGGCGCCAATCTGGTCTTAAGCTCTGCACAATTTCATTTGAAAGTTAAAACCACCTTGCCAACGAATATTGGTCTAGATGTAACCGCTTATCTATTAAACTCTCAAGGTAAAGTGCGTGGTGATGCTGATATGGTTTTTTATGGCCAAAAGCAGACACCAAATTGTAGTGTTGAGTTAATTGAAACGACCTACAAAGTGCCTTATTTAGCACAATTTAATATTAATACACAAAAGTTGGATGTTGATATTCACAAAATCGCTATGTGTGCGACGGTTGATGGTGAAGGTGTACTAAATACCATTCAGGATATTCAAATAGAATTATGGGAAAATGGGCAGCTCACTGCTACTGCAACTGTAAAGAGTGCCGAAAAAACAGAAAAGGCACTGATTTTGGCGGAAGTTTATCGCCATAAAGATCAATGGAAATTACGTTTTGTAAATCAGGGTTTTAATGGGGGCTTAAAGCCTTTATCTGAATATTTTGGTGTCGAAATTAGTGATCAACCTTCTGCACCTATACCACCTACTCCTGTAACGCAGCCGAAAATTAATTTAAGTAAAATTACTTTAGATAAACGTAATAGTCAGATTAATTTAAAAAAACAGGCACAAGGGTTTGGAGAGATCAAAATTAATCTGAATTGGAATCAGAGTTCTCAGCAGACACAACCAGGTGGTTTCTTTAAAAAGCTTCTTAATCAGAATCAGGGAATTGATCTCGATTTGGGATGCCTTTTTGAAATGCAAGATGGTACTAAATCGGTTGTTCAGGCATTAGGAAAGAGATTTGGTAGTTTTAACGATTTTCCATATATCCAGCTTTCTGCAGATGACCGTACTGGCGCATTAAAAGAGGGTGAATGGCTTCGAATTAATGGACAGAATTGGCAACAAATTCGTCGAGTGGTCTTATTTGCTTTCATTTATGAAGGTGTACCCAATTGGGCTGAGACAGATGCAGTAGTGACGATTTATGTTCCCGATCAGCCACCAATTGAGATTCGTTTGACTGAAGGACAGCCTTTAGGTATGTGCGGTATTGTTGAGTTAGTGAATCAGAGCGGTAGTATTCAAGTCCAACGCCATGTGCGTTATGTACCAGGTCATCGAGAGCTAGATCAAGCGTTTAGTTTCGGTTTACGTTGGGTTGCAGGTAGCAAATAACATTTAAATTAAAGATAAAACAGAAAGACTTACTTATATACGAATCATTGAGATTGTGAACTGTCGATTGTTAAGACGAGGAGAAAATACAAAATGGCAATTAGTTTAAATAAAGGTGGAAATTTATCCTTAAGTAAAACAGACCCTAATTTGGTCCGCGTCTTAATTGGATTAGGGTGGGATGAGCGAGCGACGGATGGGGCTGCATTTGATTTAGATGCGAGTGCCTTCTTATTAACAGCTACAGGTAAGGTCCGTGGAGATCACGATTTTATTTTTTATAATCAACTTAAATCACAGGATGGTTCGGTAGAGCATACAGGGGATAACCGTTCGGGTCAGGGCGATGGTGATGATGAAACTATATTGGTTAACCTTTCAAAAGTTGCTCCTGAAGTTGAAAAAATCGCAATTACAGTAACCATTCACGATGCTCAGACAAGAGGCCAAAACTTTGGGCAGATTGCAAATGCATTTATTCGAGTAGTAAACCAAGATACAAATGTAGAAGTCGTACGTTTCGATTTGGCCGAGGACTATTCTACCGAAACGGCCATGGTGTTCGGAGAAGTGTATCGCCATAATGGGGAATGGAAATTTAGAGCAGTCGGTCAAGGTTACGCTGGGGGATTGGCTGCAATGTGTCAACAGTATGGTATTCAGGTTGGATGAAATTATCATTTCAACAAATGAATGATGAGCACTTTTAAATTTTTAATAAAAGGAAAAAAATGAAACATTTTCGTTTCTCAATTTTTTTTACCGTGATTTGTTTAGGATTATCGGCATGGTGGGGGTTAACTCATGGACCAAATGCTGGTTTCTCTATGATGCTTAAAGCATTGTTGATTACAAGTGTATTGGCGGTAATGGAGGTCTCTTTATCTTTTGATAATGCTGTGGTGAATGCTTCAGTATTAAGAAACTGGGATGAGTTCTGGAAAAAGATTTTCCTTACAGTGGGAATTTTGGTTGCCGTATTTGGTATGCGTTTAGTCTTCCCTTTATTAATCGTTGGCGTAACTGCTGATATGGGAATGATCGAAGTTGCCAAATTGGCACTAAATGATCCCAAAGCGTATTCAGAAAAACTACTCGCCCATCATGCTGAAATTTCAGCTTTTGGTGGTATGTTCTTGCTATTGGTATTTTTAAATTTTTTATTTGATGATGGCAAAGATACGCATTGGTTCCACTGGTTAGAGGTACATCTTTCGAATTTGGCTAATATCCCGGCAATGTCAGTATTTGTATCCTTAATTGCTCTACTTGTTATGTCCGCATTTGTTCCTTTAGAACAGAAATTAATTGTGATTGTAGCTGGTATTTGGGGCATCGTGGTATACATTGGGGTTCAGGTCATTGGTCATTTGCTCGAAAGCAGTGGCGATGAATCTGATGAAGAGCAGGAATCTAGCAAGTCAGGTAATCTTGTTAAGGCCGGTATTGGCGGCTTTCTTTATTTGGAAGTTTTAGATGCCTCATTTAGTTTTGATGGTGTTATTGGTGCCTTTGCGATCACAAATGATGTTGTAATTATTATGTTGGGGTTAGCAATTGGTGCAATGTTTGTCCGTTCTATGACTATTTATTTAGTTGAAAAAGGTACTTTAGAAGCCTTTATTTATTTAGAACATGGGGCGCATTACGCAATCGGAGCTTTGGCTGCAATTATGTTGTACACTGGAACAGGTGGGCATGTTCCTGAGGTCATAACAGGCTTAATTGGAATAGCGTTCATCACATGGGCTGTATTATCTTCGATTGCTTATAATAAAAATCAGACACAAGCTTAATAAAAATTAATGGATATATCATTTATTATGATCTCCATTATTCTAATCAAATAAATAATGAGTTTAAATTTAATAAGGAGTAACTCACATGGCAATTAGTTTAACTAAAGGCGGTAACGTTAGTTTAACAAAAGAAGCACCAGGCATTACCAAAACAACTGTGGGCTTAGGCTGGAACCCACGCGTGACGGATGGAACTGCTTTTGACCTTGATGCTATTGCATTTTTAGTTAATGAAAACGGTAAGGTTCGTGCAGATAATGATTTTATTTTCTTTAATAACCTAAAATCATCTGATGGTTCAGTAGTTCACAATGGTGATAACCGTACAGGTGAGGGTGACGGTGATGATGAGACATTAAGTGTGGACTTGAGCAAGGTTCCTGCTGATGTTTCAAAAGTAATCTTTGCTGTAACGATTTATGATGGACAAGCTCGTAACCAAAACTTTGGTCAAGTTGCTAATGCTTATATTCGCGTAACTAATGATGCGGGTGGTAGTGAGATCGCACGTTATGACTTATCTGAAGACAGTAGCACGGAAACGGCTATGATCTTCGGCGAACTTTACAAACATGGCAGTGAATGGAAATTCCGTGCAATTGGTCAAGGTTTTGCTGGTGGTTTAGGGCCTTTAGCAGCCTCTTATGGTGTTTCTGTTTAAGAGACATTTGAAAGATAGTGTTTAGGCACTATCTTTCTTTTTTATATTTATAAATGATAAAAATAGGTTATTTTTTATATGTTGAACCTAGTTCGCGGACAAAAAATAAAATTAAATGATATTTTACAGGGGCAACCCTCTTTTTATATCCAAATTCAATATCAAGCAGATTTTGAACTAGATATCGCTACTTTCGGGCTTGATTCACAGTATCGTTTAAGTGATGAGCGATATATGACATTTTATAATCAACCTGAAACGCCATGTCAGGCTGTAGGTTTGCTTGAAAATAATACTGAGTCTAGCTATTTCAAAGTTGGTCTTCAAAAACTTCCTTTGAGCATTCATCATTTAGTTTTAACTGCTGCAATTGATGGTCATGCTGTCATGTCTAGTGTACAGAAAATAACTGTCAAAATAATGAATCTACAAAATCAGCTTATTGCTGAATTAGAACTCAATAGCCAGTTATTTGATCAAGAACGTGCCACTATGCTTATTGAAATCTATCGTAAAGATGGTGTGTGGCGTTTGGCTGCAATTGGACAAGGTTTTAATGAGGGGTTGGCTGCATTAATTCGCCATTTCGGAGGTGAAGTTGCAGATGAAAGCTTTGCACAGAAAGACTCTATAGTGCAACCATCAAGTGTTGATCTAAAGAAAAAACTTTCTCTGGAAAAAGCAGAAAAAACAGGGAATGCTTCAATTATTGATCTAACTAAAAAATCTCTGATTCAGCTAGAGAAAAAAAACTTGCTAGATTTAACAGCAAGAGTTGCACTCGTTCTTGATGCCTCTGGATCAATGGATTGGCAATATCGCCGTGGGGATGTGCAAAAAGTAGTTGATCGTTTGATGCCATTAGCAATCCATTTTGATGATAATGGAAGTTTTGAGTGCTGGGCATTTGCCGCAAAAACAACACAGCTCGATGATGTTGTTTTAACTAATGTTAATGATTTTATTAATACGACTCATCGAGGTTGGAAAAACTGGTCAGTTGGCGCACGGTATAATGAGGAAATACCAGCAATTGAAGCTGTGATTAATTATTTCCAAAAATTTAATGATCAAATTCCAACTTATGTTTTATTTATTTCTGATGGTGGAGTTGGAAGTCGTCGAGAAATGAAAAAAATATTATCTCAAGCTGCCAAGCTTCCCATTTTTTGGCAATTTGTTGGGATTGGCGGACGTGATTACGGGGCACTTGAAAAGTTGGATGAAATGTCAGGTCGTATTGTTGATAACTGTAATTTTTTTAGTTTAGACCGGATTGATAGCGTTTCGGATGAGCGCTTATATGAATTGTTACTGCAAGAATTTCCTGATTGGTTAAATGCGGCCAAACATCATCGAATTGTTAGAAATTAAAAAGGTCAATAAAAATGGCACATTTTAGTTTAGTAGGTTCACCAGAGCCATTCTTACATGTTGCAATGCGTCGCGGGGATCGAATTTATTGTGAAAGTAATGCAATGGTCATGATGGAAGATGGCCTTGAGTTAAAGGGAAAACTACAGGGTGGCTTAATGCAATCATTATTACGCCGTTTTGCTAATGATGAATCCTTATTTCAGCAGCATATCGAAGCTGTACGTGGAGATGGTGACTGTTTATTGTCTGCTTCACTAGATGGCGATATGCAAATTCTCGATGTAGGTGCTACTCAATATATATTGAGTGATGGTGCATTTGTTGCCGCCCATGATTCAGTCAATGTAAAAGCAAGATTAAATACTAGTCTTGGAGGGGCTTTTTTGGGGAATACAGGTGGTTTTCTTGTTATGGAAACCAGTGGTCAGGGACAAGTTGTAGTTTCTGGCTGTGGGACTTTATTTGAGTTAGAAGTAGAGCCGAATAAAGAGGTTGTTATTGATAATGGGCATGTAGTCTGTTGGGATTCACGTCTAAATTATCATTTATCTGTTTCAACTTCACAGAATAGTGGTTTCCTTGGCAATTTAGTCAATAGTGTAACGAGTGGTGAAGGCATGGTGTTGCGTTTTTCAGGTGCTGGTAAAGTCATTATTTGCTCAAGAAACCGAAATAATTTTTTACAGTGGTTGATGTCAAAGTTAAACCGTCAACAGTCTCATTAAAAAGTAAAAGTCATCGTTTTTATAGTCCTAATAGAGAGATCCATAATATGGCAATTAATTTAGAAAAAGGTCAAAAAATCAATTTGCAAAAAGCAGATGGTAGTAGTCTTCAACAAGTTTTCTTAGGTGTAGGTTGGGATGTAGTAAAAAGTAAAGGATTTTTTGGATTTGGAGGCAGTGGTAATATTGATCTTGATGCTTCGGTCATTTTATTTGATGAAAATAAAAAAATGCTTGATGTTGTCTACTTTGGGCAATTACAAAGTAAAGATGGAAGCATTCGTCATTCGGGAGACAATTTAACTGGTGAGGGAAGTGGGGATGATGAGATAATTCGTGTGAATCTTAATCAAATTCCTGCCCAAGTAAAATCTTTAGTATTTACTGTTAATAGTTTTCGCGGTCAGAGTTTTGAGAAAGTGGAAAATGCATTCTGTCGTTTGGTTGATCAATCAACTAATCAAGAAATTGCAAGTTATAAACTTTCTTCACAAGGTGCCCATACTGGCCTAATTATTGCAAAAATTTATCGCCATAATGATGTGTGGAAAATGCATGCAATTGGTGAAAACGTACATGGTCGTACCTTTCAAGATATCGTTCCTAATGTTTTACCTCATATTTAATTTTTTAGCTAATTAAGTAGTTTCTCCACCATTGTTCAAAGCAATGGTGGGTTTTATTAAAATGATTTTTAACAAATTACCTTATAGCTAAGCCATTTGCTTTTTTTGTAAGAAAGCATCAATCATGCTAAATAAAATACAAAATACAACGAGTCCAACACCTGCTAGGCAAGTCATGGTCCATCCACCACGATTCCATGCAAAAATCCCTAATGCCGAACCAGCTGCACCACCAATAAAATAAGTAGTCATATAAATAGCATTAATACGAGATTTGGCATCGGGACGTAAGCGGAAAATAATACTTTGGTTGCTGGTGTGGACAAGGGCAAGTGCCAATTGAATTAAAGCAAAACCAATAACATAAGCTGAAAGAAGAGTTTGTCCGAAATAGAAACAAATCCAGCTTACCAAAAATAGCCCGCAACCCATCCAGGTGAGTAAACGTGTGTAGCCTTGGTCGGCATATTTACCGATATAACGTGTTGATAACGCACCAAAGATACCAACTAAAGGTACCAGCCCAATAAATAGATCGGGTAAATGATGTGCCGAGGTCAGTAGTAACGCGATTGTTGAATACAAAATACTCACTGACGCAAAGGCGAATGCACCTGTAAGCGCTCTTAATAAAAGTCGCTTTTCCTGCTTTAAAAGCTGAGCCATGGAAACAAAAATTTGTCCATAGTTCAGTTTCATACGCATGACATAAGGTAGGCGGCTTTTTAAGGTATAGGCCAACAAAAGCATTAATATACCGCTTATGGCATAAACGACTTTCCAGTGGAAAAGGTTGGAAAATAAGCCAGCCAGACTGGTAGAGAGTAAAATCCCGACCAATAAGCCACTCATTAAGAAGCCAATAATCTCACCAGTTTTTTCAGGTTTAACCGTCATTGTTGCAAGAGGAATAAGCACTTGAGCTGCAACTGAAAACAAACCCGCTAAAATTGTACCGATCCAGAGCATAGGTAAGTTAACAGCAAAAGCAGAGGTAAATAGGCCAACTGCACAAAGCATCATCAAAAACGGAATAGCTTTGGCTTTATTGACGATATCCCCCATCGGAACAATAAAGAGTAAACCTAAGGCATAAGACACCTGAGCGAATGTTACTGTTAAAGCAGCTTGTGCTTGAGTTACAGCAAAATCTTGCTGAATAGAGTGAATAAGGGGTTGGCAATAGTAATTCACACCTGCACATAGGCCACATGCTGCTGCCATCAACCAAAGTAAAGGTTTATTTTGACTGATATCTTCAGGGGTAGACATGATGTTCTCTCGATTTTATTAAGTGTATGCCGTTGCTTCGACTTCAATGAGCATATGTTCTAGTGCAAGACGCGGCACAGGAATGAGTGTGCAGGCTGGAAAAGGATGATTTTTCCATAAATCCTTCATAATTTTAATCAAAATCTCATGTTTTTCTACCGAATGGTCAACAACTAGAATTCTTAAAACGGCGATATCCGTAAGTTCTGCATTGGCAGCTACTAACGCATATTTAATATTTTCAAATGCTTGTAGGACTTGTTCGCTGAAATGAGAACTTAATTGACCTTGTTTGTCTTCGCCACCTTGACCTGCAATATGAATAATATTGTTAAAATTGCTTACTACAGCGACATGACTATAAGCGTTAGGTGTTGGGTCATATAAAGTAGAAGGATTTATGATTTTAAAAATTTCTTTGTTCATGGAACTCAACCGTTTAATAAAATTTAGATGAGTATCCAACCTCAACTTAAGTTGAGGTCAAGAGCATTTAGTGTTTTAGTCTTTTCTTTCTTAAAGTAATCATCATTACGCCGACTATATTGAGGAAACAACCGAACCATTGCCATATATTTAGGTTTTCATTTAAAAAAGCAACGGCAAGCAAAATCGTTAAAACTGGTCCGATCGAAGCAATCATTGCAGATTGAGATGCTCCGAGTCGCTCAATACTTTGCATAAGCATAACGGTAGGTAAGACAGTGACTAAAAAACCTAAGCCAATCCCGTACCAAATTACACTTGAGGGAAGTTGTAATAGGAGTTGAAACGGGTGAGTGGTACTTAAAGTGTAATGGGTTAATGTACCTATACAGGCAACTGTTAAAGCTAAACCTGTGAAATTCCAAGAACCAAATTTTTTAATTAATGGTGGAGTCAGCAGTAAATAACCGGCAAAAGCTACAGCGCTAGCAAATACAAAACTTGTTCCGAGCCAAAAGTTGCCCTGAATTGGTGCATTGTTGTGCTCTTGCAGCATCACTAACACGGTTCCACCATAACTAAGAAAAATGGCGAATAAACTTTTTACATCTAATTTTTGTTTGTAGAGCAGACTTGAAGCGATCACGGTAAGTGTGGGATATAAAAATAGGATAATTCGCTCTAAAGAAGCGCTAATAAACATGAGGCCCATGAAATCGAGCCAGCTGGCAAAGTAGTAGCCTAATAGACCAGCAAAAATTAAAATTAGCCAATCCTTCTTTTTTATGCCCTGATTATGATGCCTATTGAACCAGCAAATTAATAGAAAAAACGGTAAAGCGCTTAACATCCGTAAAGCCATCAGGACTGTACCGTCTACTAATGGAGAAAGGGCATAAGTTTGTTTAATAAAAATCGCTTTTGTGCTGAATAGAAAAGCAGAGCAAAGCGCAAAAAAAGACCCAATTTGAAACGAAGATAAAGAAATTTTCATATACAGGACTGTATAAGAGAGACTATTGTCTGCAAAAAAAAGAAAAATCTTCCTATATTACACCTCAAGTCAAATATCGTGAATCATCAGTTCAAAATATGGGTATTTATTAAATAAATAGTGGGTGGTATTTTCAAAAAGTTCAATTAGAATCCAAATTCTGTACAAAGAATACACATGGGGGAAACATTGCGGGTTGCAATGTTTTTGACAATGAGAAATTAGCTTGAGGAACGCTCATGCAGATCGGAATCCCAACCGAAACTGTCGTCGGTGAAAATCGTGTAGCTGCTACGCCAGAGACAGTAAAGAAGTTGATTAGCGCTGGTCATAGCGTTGTGATTGAACGTGGTGCTGGTGTAAAGGCTGCGTACATTGACAGTGCTTATGAACAGGTCGGTGCAACCATTACGGATGATGCCTATACGGGTAGTCAAATTATTTTGAAAGTTCGTGCGCCACAAGGCGGGGAAATTCAAAAACTTGCAGCAAATACAACTGTTGTAGCAATGTTTGATCCTTATCGTAATACCGAGCTAGACCAATTTGCGAATCAGCAAGTGTCTGCTTTTGCTCTGGAATTGCTTCCTCGTACGCTTTCTCGTGCACAAAACATGGATGTGTTGTCTTCTCAAGCAAACTTAGCTGGTTATAAATCAGTTTTGCTTGCAGCTGCTGAATATCAACGCATGTTCCCAATGCTTATGACTGCTGCTGGTACTGTAAAGCCTGCACGTGTTGTGATTATGGGTGTTGGGGTGGCAGGCCTTCAAGCGATTGCTACTGCAAAACGTTTGGGTGCAATTGTTGAAGCAACAGATTTACGTCCAACGGCAAAAGATCAGGTTGAGTCTTTAGGCGGTAAGTGGTTAGACGTACCAATGTCTGAAGAAGAACAGCAACGTGCAGCAGATGCAGCAAAAAATGGTTATGGCTGGATGCCGGGTGAGCAATACATCAAAGACCAAGCTGCGATTGTAGATAAAGCTGTATCGAATGCCGATATCGTGATTACAACAGCATTGTTGCCAGGCCGTGATGCACCGCGTCTGATCAAAGCTGAAACTGTTGCCAAAATGAAACCAGGCTCTGTCATTTTAGATATGGCAGTTGAAACAGGCGGTAACGTTGAAGGTTCTAAAGTTGGCGAAACTGTTGTCACTGAAAATGGTGTAAAAATTTTGGGTATTCCAAATATTCCAGCCACTGTTGCGACAGAAGCTTCTGCATTATATGCACGTAACGTTTTTAATTTCGTAGAGACTTTATTCGACAAAGAGAAAAACTTTGCGATTAATCAAGAAGACGAAATCCAAAAAGCCCTATTGGTCACTCATGGCGGTCAAGTGCTGCTTAAGCGTGGTTAAGGAGATTTCTCATGGTTGAAACTATTACAATTTTCGTCCTTGCCATCTTCGTAGGTTATTACGTTGTTTGGGGTGTTACACCAGCTTTGCACACGCCACTTATGGCGGTAACCAACGCATTGTCATCGATTATTGTTGTTGGTGCGATGTTACAAACAGTTGGCCTGCCTGTACTTGGTGTAGATGCAAATGTTGCATTTCAAAGTGTGAATGTTGTGAGCGTACTTGGTGCGATTGCAGTATTTTTAGCAAGCATTAATATTTTCGGCGGCTTCGCAGTAACTGCACGCATGTTGGAAATGTTCAAGCCTAAGCAAAAGAAATAAGAGGGCTTTGACATGGAATTTATTCAAGCAAATGCAAACTGGTTGTACCTTGTAGGCGCAATTCTCTTTATCTTGACGCTTCGCGGCCTATCTGGTCCTAAAACAGCAATTCAAGGTAACCGTTACGGTATGATCGCAATGGCGATTGCAGTTGTAACAACCTTCTTTGTTGCCAATAACCCGGTTATTTGGATGATTGGTGGTGCAATGGTGCTTGGTGCGATTGTGGGTATTGCACGTGCACGTACTGTACCAATGACTCAAATGCCTGAAACTGTGGCACTTATGCACTCATTGGTGGGTTTGGCTGCGGTTTTGATTGCAGTTGCAGCAATTTTGCATAACAACCAGCTTACAGCATTGTTTGCTCAAAATGAGGCAGCATTAACAGCGGCTGGCGTGCAACATGCACACATGAGTAAGGTTCACCTATTTGAATTGTTTGTTGGTTGTTTCGTTGGTGCGATTACCTTTACAGCATCTGTGTTTGCTTACGGTAAATTGGCTGCGAAAAAATGGGCTAAAACAATCTCTGGTGCATGGGTTAAACCTGTTCAAGCACTTATTTTTGTTGCGATGTTGGCTTGTGGTTTCTACTTCTTCACAACTGGCAACATGACTGCTTTCTGGGCAATGACCGCACTTGCACTTGCATTTGGCTGGGTATGGATTGCACCAGTAGGTGGTGGTGATATGCCTGTAGTGGTATCGCTTCTTAACTCGTTCTCTGGTTGGGCAGCAGCAGGTATTGGTTTTACCCTTGAAAACAACATGTTGATCGTTGCGGGTTCACTTGTGGGTTCATCTGGTGCGATTCTGTCATACATCATGTGTAAAGCAATGAACCGTTCAATCATCAACGTATTGTTTGGTGGTGCAATGGGTGGTGCAGCAGTTTCTACAGCTGCTAAAGGTGAACAAGTTCAACGTAACTACCGTTCAGGTTCTGCTGATGACGCTGGCTTCTTAATGTCAAATGCAGACAGCGTTGTGATTGTACCGGGTTATGGTATGGCGCAAGGTCGTGCACAAAATGCTGTAAAAGAGTTATGCGAAATTCTAAAAGAGCAAGGTGTTCGCGTCCGTTTCGCAATTCACCCGGTTGCAGGTCGTATGCCTGGTCACATGAACGTATTGCTTGCTGAAGCAGACGTAGCATATGAAGACATCTTGGAAATGGATGAGATTAACTCAGACTTCCCGGCAACTGACGTAGTACTTGTTATTGGTGCAAACGACGTTGTGAACCCTGCTGCAAAAGATGACCCAGGTTCACCAATTTATGGTATGCCGATTCTTGAAGCACATAAAGCACGTACAATCATGGTGATTAAGCGTTCTATGGCGACAGGTTATGCTGGACTTGATAATGACTTGTTCTATAACGAAAAAACAATGATGATCTTTGGTGATGCTAAGAAAGTTGTTGAAGATATGACGAAAGCAATTAACGGTACAGGCCACTAAGTTGCTTTGATATAAAAAAACCACCTTCGGGTGGTTTTTTATTTTTTTAGGGTTAGAGGAACTTTTCCACTAGAGTCATAGATTGCTGATAGAGATCGCGTGCTAATTGCTGGTTTTTGGCATGAGAGGATTTCCAGTCAGGCATATGCGCACTGACATATTCACCATTGCGGTTTTGCCATGTGTCGCCAGTCGCCATTTCTGTAATGAGCTTTGCAGGAACCGATGTTGGAACTAAACCTACTTTCATGGCTGCATAAACTGGTTTTGGTAAATCACGATAAATATCGGAAGCAACACCACCGGGGTGTAATGCATTATTGGTAATTGAACTGTCTGCTAGTTGTTCAGCTAATGCATTGCTGAACAGTAAGTTTGCAAGCTTGGATTGTCCATAATAGAACAGGGGATTGTAAAAACCTTCCGCACGAAATTTATTAGGCTTAATTGAGCCAACCCAGTGAGCAATAGACGCTAGATGAATAATACGTGCTTGAGGAGACTGCTTTAAAACGGGGAGTAGTTTTTGAGTTAATAAAAAGTGACCTAAATAGTTAACGCCAAATTGCTGTTCAAACCCATCTACGGTGAGCTGCTTTGTTTTTGAAAATAGACCGGCATTATTAATAAGTACATCAAGGCTACCATATTTATCTGTAATTTCTTCGGCAGCTTTTTGAGTTAATTCAAGGCTGTTTAAGTCGAGAGAAACGACATCAACTTGTCCTTGGTTGAGTGAGTGTAGTTTGTTTTGTGCCTCTAGTGCTTTTTGAGAATTTCGACATGCCAAAATGACATGTTGCCCTTGTTTTACAAGTTGTTCGGCTGTGGCAAAGCCAATCCCTGTATTGGCGCCAGTAATGAGTATCTTCACTTTTTAGTGCTCCAGTTATGCTATTTATTGATGAGACTATAAGAGTAGTTATAGTGCTGGAATTCTGACAATTTGTCATGTCAATTTTAAATAAGAGTGATGACTTGCTTGTTAGTGTTATTAAAGTTTTGTTGAGTTAACAGCTTTTCATAGGAAGGGAGGGTAAAGGTGGCTGTTTAAATAATAAAAGTTTGAGTAAGTATATAAACAAAAAGCGGCTCAAAAGAGCCGCTTTTTTTAAAAGCAAAATTTTATGCGACCGACTCTGGAGCAGTACGCCATAAGCTTTCTAAATCATAGAATTTGCGAGCAGTTGGTAGCATCACATGTACTACAACAAAGCCAAGATCGATTAAGATCCATTCGGCATCTCGTTCGCCTTCAACGCCAATCGGGCGGAAACCAGCTTTTCGAGCTTCTTCTGCAACATTGTCAGCAAGTGCTTTGACGTGACGAGTAGAAGTACCACTCGCGATGACAATAGCATCAGCAACATTGCTAATAGAACTAACATCTAACTGTAGAATATCTTTTGCTTTTACATCAACTAAAGCGTCATGGACGACTTTAAGACAAGCTTGTACGTCTTTATTTGAGGTGTTCATTGCGAAATCGTGAGAATTAGACACGCTGGGCGATGGTTCTAAATTCATATAGGGTATATTTTCCTGACAATTACTCACTATCTAATATAGTGGTTTTCACTCAGAATTTCAAACAAAACTAGTAACAGTTTATATATTTACATCATCGGAAAAATATTTCTTTTTCCATGTAAATGACTGATTTGAGCCATTTTTAGGTTTATATTCTGCCGCAATATAGCCCTCATAAGCACTTTGCTTAATCCATGAAAAAATTTGCTCATACGGTATTTGAGCCGTATCGGGTTCATGGCGTCCCGGGCAATCTGCAAACTGAATATGGCCAATCTGGTGAATATTTTCTTGTAAACCTTCAAGTACATCTTCACCCATCATTGCCATATGGTAACAGTCATATTGCATTTTTAAGGCAGGGTGATTGACTGCTTCTAGCATTTCTTGGGCTTGGGCAATGTTCTGTACCAAAAAGCGTGGCATATCTGTGCCATTAATCATTTCAAATACAGGTTCAATATCGTGTTCTGTCAGTAAATCACAGGCTAATTTTAAGTTGCTTGCAAGTGTCTTAAGGCAAGGAAGTAAGTCAGAGTCTTGAGGTTGCTTGCCTGCCAAAATGTTAACACGTGGTACTTTTAATGCTGTGGCATAGCGAATTGCTAACTGTAATGCCTCACGAAATGCTGCCTCTTGACCCGGTATACCTGCTAAGCCATTTCCACCTTGCATAAGGTCGCCAGCAGGAACGTTAATTAAACATAAATTTAGATTGTAACGTTCAAGTTGGTCTTGAATGTCAGAAATGGCAAGCTCGTATGGGAATTGAATTTCTACATGTTCAAAGCCCTCTGCATGGGCTAATGCAAAGCGTTCAATTAAAGGAACTTCGGTAAAAATCATGGATAAGTTTACGGCAAGACGACCCATACACAAACTCCGTTTATTGTTGCTCTACTACTTGAATCATAGTAGCTAAATCTTTCTCAGCAAAGCCATTTTTTTGGTGAGTTTGTAGCTGTAATAGAGCTTTTTGTGCAACGGGGATGTCTAAATTAACATTGTTAGCCAATGTTACTGCGTTATTAAGGTCTTTCGATAATGTTTGAACTTTCCACTGAACAGGTTCGAAAGTATGAGTCGCCATACGTGGTGCCAGTATTTGAAAAGGTTTTGAGTCGGCAAATCCGCCAGCTAGGGCAGGAGCGAGTAAAGTGGTATCTACACCCGCCCGGTCTGCCAGTGCAACTGCTTCGGCAATCAGGGCGCTGTTTGCTGCCACAATGAGTTGATTGCAAATTTTAGTTGCTTGTCCTGTGCCTGTATCTCCCATTCGTGTGACACGTTGGGAAAGAACATTATAAACAGGACTTAAAGCTTCAATAGTTTGAGCATCGCCACCTGCAAAAATGACTAGCGTGCCTTGTTCTGCCCCAGCCGTACCGCCTGAAACAGGGGAGTCAATCCATATCACATCTTGTGAAGCAGCAGCCTGAGCAAGTGCTTTTGTCGCAGCAACAGAGAGACTTGAGAAGTCGACAATGACCTGACCCGCTTTTAAGTTTGTTTGAATTTGATCAAATACTGCTTGCACAGCTTTATCGTCGGCTAGGCAAGTCAAAATGAGAGGGTACTGTCCGATGTTGGAAAGATCGAGTGCATGCGCGCCAATATCAATAAGTTCTTCACAAGCAGATGCTGTTCGATTCCATACTGCGACCTGAAAGCCGGCTTGTATAAGACGGCTTGCCATACGGCTTCCCATAAGTCCTATGCCTAAAAAAGCAATAGGAGTATTACGATCAAAATTCATAATAAAGCTCTTATCTATATTGGCGTGGTAAAAATTTAACTTCCGGATGTTTGTCTTTTTTACGAGCAAGTTTGCTATTTTTACCAAGTAATAATTTAAGTTGCCAGATTTTTTCTAAGCGTAATGATTTTTCTGGTTGATGTTCCATTGCATCTAGTACACGTTTTGCAGCAGTCAATGCATCAGGTGAGCGCTGCAACATTTCTGAAGCGATCGCATTTGCTTTTTCTAATGGATTCTCACTTAAGTGAGTCACAAGTCCAATATCTTTTGCATAATTTCCGTCAAAAACACGGGCAGTTAAAGTCAGCTCTTTTGCAAGGTCAACTCCAATCAAGCCTTTGAGCGAACGGGTAAGACCCATATCTGGTACTAAGCCCCAGCGGCTTTCCATAATCGACATTTTAGTGTCTGGGTGGGCAATGCGGATATCGGCAGCTAGTGCAAGTTGCATACCTGCCCCAAAACAATAACCTTCAAGAGCGGCAATAACAGGGACGGGCAAATTTTGCCAAATAAGAAAGGCTTTTTGGAAAAGACTTTGTCCTGGTTTAACAAGTTCCCAAATGGCAAATGCAGAGTTCTTAGGATTGTTTAAGTCAGATAAATCAATACCAGCACTAAACACTTGTGCTTCACCCGTCAAAATTACACAGCGGATATCTCGGTCTTTTTGTATAGCTTTAGCCGTTGTTACGAGTTCTTTGAGTAGAGCAAAACTCATAGCGTTACGTTTATCAGGACGGTTTAGATAAACTGTTGCAATGCCATTATTTTTTTCAATACGTAATAGTGCCATGAAATTCCCGCTTATTTTTTTATCGATAAGCGGAGCATAGCATGGCTGGAAATTGGAAACATGACAGGTCAGTCATGCCTATTTAGCAACTGTTATTTAATCTGGTATGACTAAAATTTGATGAGCTGCACTCTCAACTTCTTTAATGACGAGACCTAATTCATCGAAACGTCTCATGACTTCTTCAATGAAGCCATCGTCAGCTCTACGGCGTTCTTTGCGTAGCGTAGAAATAAATTGTTCAAAGTCACCTGTCACTTGTTGAAGTTTTGGTGTGCCTACATAGCGTGTTGCGCCATAGAGACGGTGTAGTACATGCTCAAGCTGAGGAAAGTCTTCAAGCTCAATGAGTTGTTGCATTTCTTCTAGCTCGGTTGGGAAGCTATCTACCAACATTTTGAGAAGATCTTGAGCTAAATCTTCTTTGTTTGCTGCTAGTTGTAAACTTTGCTGCCAATTTAAAATTTCTGGATCTAACGCTTCTGCAACCACATGATGATCTTTAGCTAGATTTTGCGCAGTGAAGTTGTTTTTCGTCCATTGCGTTAAAATTTGAATGATTTGCTCCATTTGAATTGGTTTGGTGACATAGTCATTCATACCAACTTTAAGAAGCTTTTGCTTTTCATCTGCAAGCGCGTGGGCTGTTAGAGCAATAATTGGAAGTTGCATTTCCCCATCTAAAGTGGATTCTAAAGATCGGATCGCACGTGTGGTATCAATGCCCGACATAACTGGCATTTGAATGTCCATAAATACCAAATCAAATGGTTTAAGCTTCTGATCAATTCTTTCTTGAATAATATTAAGCGCTTCTTGACCACTTAAAGCCTTAGTGGTTTTGACATTTAACTCACCTAATAATGCTTCTAAAACAATTAAGTTAGGTAAATGGTCATCGACCGCCAAAATATGTAAACCCTGTCCATTAAAGTCTTGTTGTTCCTCTTCAAAGATAGGTTGGTCACTTAATAATTGAATGAGGCCACTACGGCTTAATGGCTGATAAAGAGGGCGAGCGCGATATTCGGTGAGCATGTTTGGCTCAAGCGTCATTTGATAGCCGTAAACTGCTAAGTTACCTTGATAGCGGCTACGAATTTCTTTGAGTAGAGCTTCAGTATCACCACTATGATCAACAATGAGCCATGTATTGTCTTTCTGGTCGAGATGTTTTAAGCGGCTAAACAAGTCCAGAATCGATTGAGTTTCGATATGTGGTACTTGATAATTTTCAAGATAGTAGCGTAAAACACTCGCTGTTGCAGGGTGAGCTAAATAAGACACCACTTGTAAATGTTCGAAGTGAGGATGTTCAATCTCATGTTCTTCATCTACAGCAAACTGTGCAGTAAACCAGAATGTTGAACCTTTTTCTGTTGGAGCACGTTCTTGGTTATCTTCAAAGCCAATTTGGCCATGCATGAGATGAACCAATTGTTTAGAAATTGCCAGACCTAAGCCTGTACCACCAAATTGACGGGTAACAGATGCATCGCCTTGCGAAAACGACTCAAATAATTTTTTACGGTCTGTACCGCTTAAACCAATACCACTGTCCTGAACGCTAAAATGAAGCAAGCACTGACCGATGTCATCATGTTCCATACGCACACGAACAATAATTTCACCGTCTGGCGTGAACTTGATGGCATTGGAAATCAAATTAGTCAAAATTTGCTTAAAGCGTAAAGCATCACCAATCACCTGTTGAGGAATGTTATCTGCATAATAAAAAGCCATAGCAATGTGCTTTTGTGCAGCCAAAGGTGACAACATATCCATAACATCAAATACAGCTTCTTCTAAGTCAAAAGGTGCTGTTTCAAGTTCCAGTTTACCTGCATCAATTTTTGAGAAATCTAATACATCATTAATTAATGCTAATAAATGGGCGGAGGACTTGCGAATAGTTTGTAAATAAAGGTTCTGTTCGTTACTTAAATTTTGTTGGCGAAGTAATAAATGAATAAAGCCATCAATACTATTAAGCGGTGTACGAAGTTCATGACTGATATTGGCAAGAAAAACCGATTTTGCCTGATTAGATGAAATAGCTTGGTCGCGTGCTTGACGGTAAGTAATGTTTTGAACTTCTAAAGTATCTAAAGTTCTGCGTAAGTCTTCTTCTGTTTGCTCGGTATGTTCTTTTAACTCTAAAAAACTAAAGTGTAAGCGTTTCACCACGTTTGCGATATCGCGCTGGAGTAATCTTAACTCACCGGAACTGTTAATCACGATGTGTTGGTCTAAAGTGTCTGCATTGAGACGCTGTAATTGCATACGTATTTCATACATGGGTGCAATCCAGCGGCGAGAATAAAAGTTAAGACAGAGCAAAAGTAATAATAAAGTCATCAGACCGGTAATGACTAAAGCAATCAAAATGCGATAACGCGCTAATTCAAGTGGTTGATTATCCATTTCAATCAAGAGCCAGACAGGGGGCTTCCCTGCGGTATCAATGATACGGACTCCATAAATATTATTATGGTTATAAGAGATCGGACCAAAAAAGTTATTGTTTTGTGTGAAGTTAGGCCAGTAACGATTATCTCGATAACCGATACTTAAATAAGTCTGGCCATTACTATCAATTAAAGCAGCACGCTTTAGATTTTTCTCGCTAAACATACTTTGCATAATATGTTGAGCATGATCATATTCGTCTGGTTGTAGTTCTACTAATGTGTATAGATCTTTAGCAATTTGATTGTAGCGTGCCAAAATCGCTGAGGCATGATGCAATTGTTGTTGCTTTGCAGAACGTGATGTTTCAGTTAAAACCAGAAAAGCCCCAACACACGTTAAAATCATAATGGGCACAAAAATAAGAGCAATTAATTGCCCATATGCATGATTCAGACGTAAGCGTTTCGATAAGGTTTTATTGAAATTAGACATAGCTACATCAGATTGATCTCTCTGTAGGGCATATTATCACGCTTTATTTTAAAACAGACGGCATTTTATAACTGACTGGGCTTTAATCACTTTCATTAAAAAGCATAGTGAAATGGATGCAGTACCGATCATTTTTTCATACAATAGTGCCACCCCGATTTAGGTGTTGATCATGAGTAATACACAACCTGATTTTTTAGCCGACGAATTTTTGTTAGATCACTATGTAGGTAAAACACCTCTGGTCCGTTTGCAGCGCTTGGCTTGTCATACGCAGGCAACGGTTTTAGCAAAATTGGAAGGTAATAATCCAGCAGGTTCTGTAAAAGATCGTCCTGCATATAACATGATTATGCAGGCTGAAAAGCGTGGTCAAATTAAACCAGGTGATACATTGGTTGAAGCTACCAGTGGTAATACCGGTATTGCTTTAGCTATGGTTGCGGCGATGCGCGGCTATAAAATGAAACTTATTATGCCAGGGAATTCAAGTCAGGAGCGTAAGGACGCCATGCGTGCTTATGGCGCAGAATTGATTGAAGCGCCGAATATGGAAGCTGCACGAGATATGGCTTTGCAAATGCAAGCTGAAGGTCTAGGTTTAGTCCTCAATCAGTTTGGCAATCCAGATAATGTCGAAGCTCATTACCTTACGACTGGCCCTGAAATTTGGAAACAAACAGGTGGAAAGATTACCCATTTTGTAAGTTCAATGGGTACAACCGGTACCATTATGGGTGTTTCTAAGTATTTAAAAGAACAAAATCCAGATATTCAAATTATTGGTTTACAACCTTCTGAAGGTTCAAATATTGCCGGTATTCGCCGTTGGCCACAAGAATATTTACCTACGATTTTCGAACCAAAGCGTGTTGATCAAATTATGGATATTCCGCAAATTGAAGCGGAAAAAACAGCTCGCCGTTTAGCACGTGAGGAAGGAATTAGTGCAGGTACATCTTCTGGCGGGGCGGTATGGGCTTCAGTAAAAATTGCAGAAGAAAATCCGGATGCTGTGATTGTTTGCATTATCTGTGACCGTGGTGATCGCTACTTGTCTACAGGTCTGTTCTCAGTACAGGACTGATGACTCATAATTGAGAGAAAAAATGCGTTTTCCTACTTTAGTTTTTGATATTGAAACTTTAACTGATTTAAAAGCGGGAGCGCATTTATATCATCTTGATTTGCCAGAGACAGATGTTGAACAGGCACTCACAAAAATCCGTCGCCAAGAATCCGGCATGGATTTTCAGCGTTTGCCTTTACATGAAATCGTTTGTATTTCTGGTTTGTGGATTGATGAATCAGGTTTCAGATTATTTTCTTTTAGTCGGGAACACTATTCGGAAGCTGAAATTTTACAGAAATTTCTATCCATTTTTGATAAGCGTCATCCAACTTTAGTGAGCTGGAATGGTTCACAATTTGATTTGCCCGTCATTTTGTTCCGTGCCATGTATCATGGTCTTTCTGCACCCGGGTTATTTGATCAAGGCGAGCTTGATAGCCAGAAGCGTTTTAATAATTATCAAAACCGTTATCACCACCGTCATATTGATTTAATGGATGTTATGGCAATGTTTAATGGCCGTAATTTCCAGAAACTCGATGATGTAGCCTGTATTTTAGGTTTGCCAGGTAAACGTGGTGAGTCGGGTTATCATGTGCCTGAATATGTACGTACAGAACAATGGTTAAAGTTAACCAGTTATTGTGAAGGTGATGTGCTCAATACATGGTTTATTTATTTGCGTTGGCTATTGCTCAAAGGCCAAATGAATGTAGATGAGCATAACCACTGGATCAGTTCGAGTATTGAGTATTTACAGACTATGCCTCAGCAAGCCGATTTTCTTGAGGTGTGGCAACGTACATCGAAACATACCGAATTTACGTCCCACTATTTTAATCCTTTAAATTTTTAGGTTCATTCTTTGAAACAGCAAGCCAAATCTCGTAAACCTCAACAACCCGAATATATTTTTCAGGTTGAAACTCTTTCTCATGAGGGGCGGGGAATTGCGCATTATGGTTCTCATCCAGACCATCCGGCAGATAAGCATGGTAAAAAAGTGTTTATCCGTTATGCGTTGCCTGGAGAAACAGTAAAAGCCCAAATTACGCATGAGGCTAAGCGGCTTGAAGAAGCTGAAATGGTAGCGCTTTTAGCGGAACCTTCAGCAAATCGTGTAGAGGCAGTTTGTCCTCATTATGGTATTTGCGGGGGGTGTAGCATGCAGCACATCCACCCTGATGAACAGATCCATTTAAAGCAAAATGTCCTTCAGTCACACTTGCAACACTTTGCTGGTATTCAGCCTGAACAATGGTTAGAGCCAATTCGTTCTTTGCAAAGTGATTATCGCCGTCGTGCTCGAATAGGTGTGCGCTATTTGCCAAAACAGGACCGTTTGATTCTAGGTTTCCGTGAGCATCATAGTAATCGTTTAACATCTATCCATACTTGTAGCGTTTTGGATAAAAAGTTATCAGATAGTCTGCCGGAATTGCGTAATTTACTCCAAAGTCTAAAAGGCAAAGCGCATATTGGTCATGTAGAATTAGCAAAAGGTGATCATGAAACATCTTTATTAGTTCGTCATATCGAAAAACTAAACAATGCTGATGTCAACCAATTAAGACAATTTGCGTTACACAAAGGCTGGCAGTTGTATTTGCAACCTAAAGGACCCGAAAGTCTTCGTCGTATTGATGAAGAACAAGGAGCTATGCGATTACATTATGCTTTAAATGCATTTGATGTAAATTTTGCTTTTTCGCCATTGGATTTTACGCAGGTCAATGCCACAGTAAATGAACAAATGGTGCAATTGGCATGTGAATTGCTTCAATTGCAACAGGGTGAAAGAGTACTAGATCTGTTTTGTGGGTTAGGTAATTTTTCGCTTCCACTTGCACGATGTGTTGGTGCAAAGGGTCAGGTTGTAGGTGTGGAAGCAAGTGAAGAAATGGTGCAGCGGGCAACAGATAATGCAAAGCGTAATAATCTGGTGCAAGCAAGCTTCTTTTCACAAGATTTAACAAAAGATTTTTCGCATCATTCTTGGGCAAATCAAGGATTTGATGCATTATTGATTGATCCTCCTCGTGCTGGTGCATATGAAATTATGCAGTATGTACCGAACTTTGGAGCAAAAAGAATCGTTTATGTATCATGTAATCCAGCAACATTAGCAAGGGATGCAGGTGTTTTGGTTCAACATGGTTACCAGTTAAAAAAAGCAGCGGTTATGGACATGTTTACGCACACAGAACATGTTGAATCGATTGCTTTATTTGAGAAAATTCAAGAGATAAACGATTAAAAACATGAGTTACATATCCAGGAGAATGGTATGGTCACAGTACGTGAACAGTTACCTGAACAACTAACTGAGTTGTCAGAGGAAACGACTGTAGAGCATGCCGCCGAAACACAAGTCGGTTTAGCCTCATGGTTGGATCGGGTTCGTGAAATATTAGATGGGGCAGAGCTTAAACAACTCGAAGAGGTTGCGCATTTAACCCTACAAAAAGAGTTAGATTCAACGGTTAATCATCGTTCCAATACATTTGCTACTGGTGTTGGAATGGCTGATATTCTGGCGCATTTACATGTAGATGAAGATACTTTATCTGCTGCAATGCTTTATCGTAGTGTTCGTGAGGACATTACTGATATAGAAGAAGTAAAGCGAAAGTTTGGTGAGCAAGTTTATAACCTTGTCAAAGGTACTTTGGCAATGGGTAAGCTTTCAGAGCTTATTGAAAAAAATAAACGACTAGAAGACCATTTTAATAACAACCAACGGGAACATTTAAGCGGCATTTATAAAATGCTGATTTCAGTGACCGAAGATGTTCGTGTCGTTTTAATTAAGTTAGCTGAACGTACTTACTCTTTACGTGAGTTGGCAAACTCATCACGTGAACGTCAAGAGCGTGTGGCGCGTGAAATTTTAACTATTTATTCGCCATTAGCGCATCGCCTTGGTATTGCACAGCTGAAGTGGGAACTCGAAGACTTAGCGTTTCGTTATTTGGCGCCAGACCGTTATAAAGAGATTGCTTCATTACTCAATGAAAAACGTCTTGAGCGTGAACATTATATCCAGTTCGTGATAGACCGTTTAAAAAGTGAATTGGCGGCGCATGGTATTGAAGCTGAAATTACAGGTCGAGCAAAACACATTTATTCGATTTATCGAAAAATGAAAAGCAAAAACCTAAGTTTCGATCAGCTTTATGATATTCGTGCTTTACGTGTATTGGTGAATAGCGTACCTGAGTGTTATCACTCATTAGGTATTGTTCATCAGATTTGGCGTCATATCCCACATCAGTTCGATGACTATATTACTAACCCGAAAGCCAATGGTTATCGCTCATTACATACTGCTGTTATTGCTGAGAATAAATCTTTAGAGGTACAAATCCGTACTCATGAGATGCATGACGAAGCAGAGTTAGGGGTATGTTCGCACTTTAACTATAAAGAAGGTTCAAAGAATACCGACCACTCTTTTAACCACCGTTTGCATTCGCTTCGTGCTGTTTTGGAACATTACCAAGAACGTAATGAAACAACAGTACATCAAAATGAAGATGAGACGGAAGGTTTTGATCAGCTTCAAGACTTTGAAGGTTTTGAAAAGATTTATGTCTTTAGTCGTGATGGTGATATTAAAGAACTACCACGTGGCTCAACAGTTTTAGACTTTGCTTACCATGTGCATACAGAGGTTGGAAACAAGTGTTATGCAGCGCGTGTTAACCAGCGCTATGTACCATTAACCTATACGTTAAAAACAGGTGAGCAGGTTGAGATTTTAACTAAGAAGGATCGTGAGCCTAACCGTGACTGGTTGGTGAACTCTTTAGGTTATATCAAGACAGCTCGTGCTCGTGACAAATTACGTCATTGGTTCAGACAGCAAGACCGTAGTAAGAACCTTGAAGTTGGTCGTGAATTACTCAACAAAGAATTGTCTCGATTGGCGATTCACCCTAAGAGTATCGATCTCAACGATTACTCGTCACATTTTAATGTGAAAACAGGGGATGATATTTTGGTTAGTCTGGTCAGCGGCGATATTAGTTTGCATGCCCTGATTAATCAGATTAATCGTCAAATGCATCTGGATCAGGATGAGCCTGAACTGGTACTTAAACCAACATTAAACCCACGTGCCAGCCATACTCTGTCTGCGCATGGCATCTTAATTGATGGTTTAGACAATGTTGAGCTACATATTGCGCAGTGTTGCCAACCAGTTCATGGTGAATCAATTGCCGGTTATATCACATTGAACCGTGGGGTAAGTATTCATAAAGTCTTGTGTTCTGATTATCAACGCATGATCAAGCAAGAGCCAGAACGTGCTGTTGAAGCGGATTGGGAGATGCAGCCAACTCGTGGTCAAAGTGTTCAAATTGTAGTTGAGGCTTATGATCGTCGTGGCTTACTCAAAGACTTAACTCAAGTGATTTTTTCTGACCAGATTAATATTCGTCAGGTGAACACAATTTCTGAGGCAGATGGTATTGCTAATATGAAGTTGCTCATTGAGGTGAAAGGCTTGGCTCAGCTTTCACGTTTGTTAGCTCGTTTAGAGCAACAACCAGGGATTATTAGCGCACGACGCATGATTCAAGGTGTTTAACTAAATTGAGAAAAAGGCCGTCAATTGACGGCCTTTTTTATGAGCTACTTTCTCGATAAATAAATATTAGTTAAACGATTTAAAAACTGGGGGCTTATTGTTGAGAGTTGATAAAGCAATTTGGTTTTTATGCCAACTGGAGTGTGAGTAGGTGTCCAGAAATGAGCTTTTTTCTCGACAAGTGAAAGCACCTGTTGAGCAATATCATTAGGCGTTAAATCGACTCCCATGTTTTGAATAGAACCTGCATCCATATTGTTGACCATTGCGGTTTGTACAAATAAAGGCATCACATCTAAAACACGAATACCGTATTTTTTCCATTCCACATCTAAACCTTCGGTAATTCCTCTCACTGCAAATTTACTGGCCGAATAAGAAATGAGGTCAGCTTGCCCGTAAATTGCAGAAGCTGAAGAGAGATTAATGACTCGTGCAAAAGAAGCTTGCTTTAAATAAGGGAGTGCAGCATGGCAGCCATTGATTACGCCGTTTACATTAATATTGATTGTTCTTTGGTGTGACTTGATATCGATATTTTCAAAGGCTCCGGAATATAAAATCCCTGCGTTATTCACCAAAATATTAAGCTCGCCAGCCCAGTCGGTAAATTCTTTTAATATATGTTGCCACTGACTGTAGTCACTGACATCTAGATAGCCTGCGCATGCATTTGGTCCTAATTCCTGCGCTAAATTTTGAGCAAGCGACTCATTAATGTCATAAATGCCGACTTTATAACCCCGCTGATAAAATACCCGTGCAATTTCTGCTCCAATACCTTGAGCTGCGCCACTAATCAGAATGCTATGTTTCATCTTTTTTTCTCTTTATCGTTACAATATGACGAATGATTTGCCGCTTTAATTTTGATCATAGCAAATTAAGATTTTAAAGTTACTGACCAATTTTTTGAACTTGAGGGTTATATGGATAAATTGCTTAAAATTATGCAAGAGCTACGTGAAAAATGTCCGTGGGACCAAGAGCAAACTCCAATGTCACTGACTAAATATGCGATTGAAGAGGCATATGAAGTCGAGGCTGCCATTCGTCAAGGTGACATTAATGAAATTCGGAATGAATTGGGTGATCTGTTATTACAAGTGGTATTTCAATCGCAAATGTTTAGCGAGCAGGGGGCGTTCAATTTTCAAGATGTGGTTGAGGCAATTAGCGAAAAATTAGTACGACGCCATCCGCACGTTTTTCAAGCAGACCAATTTAACAACTTAACACCAGAACAAGTAAGTGAGTTATGGAAACAAATTAAACAACAAGAAAAGCAAGGAAAACCACAATCAAGATTAGATGAAATTAAACATGGACCAGCACTATCTCAGGCGCAGGAAATTCAAAAAAATGTTGCAAAAGTTGGGTTTGATTTTGAAACGGTAGAAGATGCTTATACAAAATTAGAAGAAGAATTAGATGAGTTTAAACAAGCACTTGAAAATCAAAATAGTGAAGAAATTCAAGATGAATTTGGAGACTGCCTGTTTTCATTAGTCAATGTAGGACGTAAACTTGGCATTTCAAGTGAAAGTTCACTTTTATCAACCATACATAAATTTAGAAGTCGTTTTGCTTTTATTGAAGAGCAAGCCATAAAACAGCAAAGAACATTGGAAGACATGACCTTGTCCGAAATGGATGAATTGTGGAATCAGGCAAAACGACAATTAAAATCAGGGGAAAAACCACATGCAATACAGCATGAGATTTTGGAAAAATAAGTATTTTGTTTTAATAATTTTGTGCTTGGGAGTAATTTCACCTTCGGTTTACGCACAATCTTTTGATCAAAACTTTCAAGAATGGAAGGCTAAACAGCAGATGTATGACCAAAAGTTAAACATCACTAAGTCTTCTCATTCTAATGGTTCTAAAATTTCTCAAACTAAAAATTTTAATGACTCTACAGGGCAAATTCATTTGAATCAGGCGAATGTAAATGAGTTTCAGCAGTTAAAAGGTATAGGTGAGAAAAAGGCTCAAGCGATTGTAGAATACAGACAAAAGAACGGTAGCTTTAAAAATATTGACGAAATTAAAAACGTCAAAGGAATCGGACCAGCTATTTTTGAAAAAAATAAATCACGTTTAGCCTTATAAAAGTTCTATTCGTCAATTATCATTTCCTGCGCAATCTAAGAGAATCAAATTGCCCTTTGTGTGTGTTAGAGCTATGATTAGCGACAACTTGTTATTTACGTCCTGACGTAGGAGACAGCGTCTTTTGCAAACCTTGCGAGCGTCAAAATGTGGTTTGTCCACAGCCCAACTTCCTTCTTCGATTTTAGATGTGATCGATAGTCTGACTAAAGCAGGCTATGAAGCTTATATTGTTGGGGGTGGTGTCCGTGATTTAATGCTAGGACTCAATCCTAAAGATTTCGATGCAGTCACCAATGCAACACCTTCTCAAATTAAAGAAGTTTTTGGCCGTCGATGCCGAATTATTGGCCGTCGATTTGAATTGGCACATGTCTATTCAGGACGTGAGCTAATCGAAGTTGCCACTTTCCGTGCTCCTCCTAAAAAAGCGGTGACCAGTGCTTCGGGCATGATTTTACGTGACAACAACTGGGGAACCATCGAACAGGACTTTGCTCGACGCGATTTTTCTATCAATACTCTGTACTACCAGCCGCGTAAGGGTATTGTGCTCGATTTCTGTAAAGCAATTGATGATGTCAAAAGTAAGACTTTACGTTTATTGGGCGATCCTGTGCAACGTTTTGAAGAAGATCCGGTGCGTATGCTCCGGACATTACGTTTTGCAGCTAAGCTCAACTTTAAAATTGATCCGGCAATTCTCGACATTTTTGATGTTGAGATGACGCAATTACTTCGTGATGTTTCACCACACCGTTTATACGATGAGTCTCAAAAGCTTTTCACAATGGGGCATTTGGCACGCGTATTACCAATGTTGATTGACTTTGGCGTGTGGAAACAGCTTTTTGCAGATATTCGTCCGGATCTCACTCCATTTATTCAACGTGCAGCAAAAAATACTGACCAACGTATTCAGGTGGGTAAAACGATTAATCCGGCATTTTTCTATGCAGTTTTATTGTGGCAGCCATTTTTAGAGCGTTGTGATTTTTATTTATCAAAAGGCGTTGTTCCGGCCGAAGCACGTGCTCAAGCAGGTTTGGATGTTTTAAAACGTCAAGCAACACGCACAGTTATTCCTCGTTTTGCCGAAACTTTTATTCGTGAAGTTTGGGAAATGCAAACCCGTTTGCTTAATCCAAAACCACAGCAAATTGAAGCATTGGCAAGCCATGCTCGTTTCCGCGCTGGGTTTGACTTCTTATTACTTCGTGAAAAGTCAGGTGATGACACAACACAGGGAATGGGAAGCTGGTGGGAAGCTTACCAAGAAATGTCAAACGACGAAAAAGAAGCTGCGATTAGCCAATATAATCGTCAGAAGGCGAAAAGTCGTCGTAAGATTGCTGCTGAGCCTGTTGAAAGCAATAAAGTTGATACGGAAATTGAGCCTTTGGTTGATGTTCCAGAGCCTCGAAGCCGTCGTGGTAAAAAAGAGCGTGCACGACAAGAGCAGTCTATTGACCGTTTTATTGAAAAATCTTCCGCAGCACAAACGAATGTGATGAGTGATCATCCAATTTTAAAGCGCAAGCGGGTACAACGTGATTTGAGCCAAGTTATTTTTGGGCCGACACAATGACAGTAACCACATATATTGGCTTAGGAAGTAACCTAGGTGATTCACGCCAGATTCTATCTGAAGCGATAACCAAACTTAAATCTCTTGGTGAAGTGAAAGTATCTAAACTTTACCAAAGTCCCCCTATGGGTCCCCAAGATCAGCCGAATTATCTAAATGCAGTCGCTCAGCTAAAAACCGAGTTACTTCCGCTTGAATTACTTGACCAATTACAGCGTTTTGAGCAGGAAGCTGGGCGGGTGAGACTCCGTCATTGGGGGGAGCGAACTTTAGATCTTGATCTACTGATTTATGGCAATGAAAAAATACAAAATGAGCGCTTAACGGTGCCGCATGTAGGAATATTACAACGAGATTTTGTTGTGATTCCTTTATTAGATTTAGATGCTGATCTACATATTAATGATCAGCCACTTAAAAATTTAGAACTCATACAGCAGCCAACGCTGACTGTACTTGCTGATGAGTCTTGGACTTAAAGCCGGACTTATTACGTTCTGCAAACTCCTGTAGAGGATACCATCATGATTAGTCTAAGTGACTTAAGAAAATTTAAAGCCGAAGGACGTAAGTTCTCTTGCCTAACTTGTTACGATGCAAGTATGGCAAAAGCAATGGAACTTGCTGAAATTGATACGATCTTAATTGGTGATTCTCTTGGAATGGCAATTCAGGGGCGTGACTCAACTTTACCTGTAACTGTTGAAGACATGGCCTATCATACAGCGGCAGTCCGTCGCGGTAATCAGCATGCTTTAATTATGACTGACTTACCATTTATGAGTTATGCCACTTTAAACGATGCTTTGCAGAATGCGAAAACAGTTATGCAAGCTGGTGCCCAAATGATCAAAATCGAAGGTGGTGCATGGCTAAGTGAAACTGTCCAAGTGTTAACACGTAATGGTGTGCCTGTATGTGTACATTTAGGTTTAACTCCTCAGTCTGTACATGTATTTGGTGGCTACAAGTTACAAGCTAGAACGCGTGAAGCAGCCGATCAGCTTATTGCCGATTGTACGGCGGTGGTTGAAGCGGGCGCGGCAGTTTTATTACTCGAATGCGTTCCGGCACAATTAGGTCAAGAAATTGCTGAATTGTTCCCAAATACTCCTGTGATCGGTATTGGGGCAGGTAATGCGACTGATGGTCAGGTATTGGTTGTACAAGACATGTTAGGTCTAACGTTTGGTCGAGTTGCGCGTTTTGTACGTAACTTTATGAAAGAACAATCTGGTGAAACAGCGATTTTAGATGCTTTTAAAGCTTTTCATGCTGCTGTACAAGATCAGTCGTTCCCAGCTAAAGAACACACTTTCCAAGTTGAGCTGTAATTCATGAAAACAGAAACCACTATACAAGGCTTAGCTGCTTCTTTAAATCCTGCTAGAGCTGCACGTAAAATCATTGGTTTTGTCCCAACGATGGGAAATCTACATGAAGGCCACCTCACTCTTGTTCGTGAAGCGAAAAAGTTATGTGATGTTGTGGTTGTGAGTATCTTCGTGAACCCAACACAGTTTGGTCCGGGTGAAGATTTTGATAATTATCCGCGTACGTTAGAGCAGGATAGTCGTCTACTTGCAGATGTTGGCTGTGACATTATTTTTGCACCATCAGTTGAACAAATGTACGGTACACAACCTCGCTTAACTAACATTAGCGTCAGTCAAATTACTGATGATTTATGTGGAAGCTCACGTCCGGGGCATTTTGATGGTGTGGCACTGGTTGTCACCAAACTCTTTAATATTGTGCAACCGAATTATGCTTTCTTTGGTCAAAAAGACTACCAGCAATTAGCAGTGATTCGCCAGTTTGTACAGGATTTGAATATTCCGTTAGAAGTTATTGGCGTACCAATTGTTCGTGCAGAAGACGGTTTGGCACTGAGTTCAAGAAATGGTTACTTGACTCCTGAACAGCGTCAGGTTGCACCAGTCATTTATCAGGGTTTAAAACAAGCCGAAGAGCAATTACACCAAGGTAAAGATTTACAACAAGTCTTGGCAGATTTGAAAACACTGTTGACAGACAATGGTTTTGTTGTGGATTATGTGGAGGCTCGCCAACCTAATTTGTTAGCTGCTTCTCAATTTGATCGTGATATTGTGTTGTTTGTCGCGGCGAAATTAGGTGGAACGCGCTTAATTGATAATCTACAAGTTGCCTTTACACCTCAATAATATATAAAAGGACAGCCATGCCATGAAGCGTATACTTATCGTGACAGGACAGTCTGGTTCAGGAAAATCTTCAGCTCTTCAAGTATTAGAAGATTTGGGCTACTACTGTATTGATAATTTACCTTTGGCATTGCTGCCTGAGATCGTGGCAAAGCTAGATCATGAAAATAATCTTGAGCAGCTTGCTTTAGGGGTGGATGTACGAAGTACTCGGGCAGATATGCAAGAGTTCGACCATGTTTTTGAGCAATTACAAAAACATGGTACGGTTGATGTGATTTATCTGACGACACAAGATCAAGATTTGATTGCACGATTTAGTGCTTCACGTCGTCCACATCCGTTAGCAAATCGTTTCAAAAGCCTTTTACAGTGTATTCATGAAGAAAAGCAGTTGCTGATTCCAATTCAGTTTCGTGCCACTGTTCACATTGATACCACAGATAAAAGTGTTCACGATTTAAAACATATCTTGCTATCAAAACTAGGGCAGTCAGATAATCTGATTGTTATATTGCAGTCATTTGGTTATAAACATGGCATTCCTTTAGATGCCGACTATGTTTTTGACGTACGGCATTTACCAAATCCGCATTGGGATTTAGAATTACGCCGCTTTTCTGGTTTAGACGAGCCAGTTAAACAATTTTTAGAAGCAAGTCCACAAGCAAATGAAATGTTTGAGGACATTCTCCACTTCTTAAAAAAATGGCTGCCGGCATTTGCTGAAGGGCATCGTCACTATATGACGATTTCAATAGGTTGCACAGGCGGCCAGCATCGTTCAGTTTATATGGTAGATAGACTAAAACAAGCACTTGAGGCAGAATGGTCTGTTCAGGTCTTACACAGAGAAATGAAGCACTGGTCATGATAGACACAACTGTTGATGTAATTAATAAACTCGGTTTACATGCACGTGCATCAGGAAAACTGATAGAGGTCACTACAAAGTTTCGTTCGTCAATTCAAATTGGTAAGGGCGATCATTTAGTAGATGCAAAGAATATTATGTCGTTACTGATGTTAGGTGCAGGTAAAGGGACTACTTTACGTTTAGTCATTGATGGCACTGACGAAGAACAGGCATTAAATGAAGTACAGGCGTTATTCGCCGCAAAATTTTATGAGGCAGATTAATCGTGGCACGTCGTCCCAAGCGTTATACTGAAGAAGATTTTGATTCTTTAGAAGGACGTGCAAGTAAAACCGAACAGAAAAAAGCAGTTCAACGTATGGCTGCTTTAGGTGAGCAGTTAGCACAACTTTCTATCAAACAAATTCAAAAACTTCCTGTTGATGAGCGTTTAATTGATGCTCTTTTGGAAGTTCAGAATATTAGTTCGTTCGAAGCACGCCGTCGTCAGTTTCAGCGTGTTGGTAAACTCTTGCGCAATGAAGATGAGACAGTCATTTTATCTTATTTGACCCCTCAGCAAGGCGCGAAGAAACAAGCTCAACTCATGCGTTGGGTGGATCGTATGATCGAGCAGGGTGACCCTGCAATCAATGAATTTAGCAAAATCTATAATGCATCAGAACGACATACTTTACGTCAGCATGTGTTAAGAATTAATCGTGATAAAACCCAGCAAGTTGCAGAAGCAGATCTAGAAGCAACTAAAATGAAATTTATTAACTATGTACAACAGGTTGCTCTATTGTCAGATCAAGGTTAATACAGTTTTAAATAAAAAGCGGCGTTAGATACGCCGCTTTTTATTTTTATAGGGTTCGGGTTAAGCACGTTCTTTTGCCCATTCACGCAAGATGAATTTTTGCAATTTACCTGTTGAAGTTTTTGGAATTTCAGTAATCACCACATCTTTAGGAACTTTAAAGCGCGCCAGTTCTTTTTGACAGTGCTCAATAATTTCTTCAGGCGTGACACTAGCCCCAGTTTTTAATTCAATAAATGCACATGGTACTTCTTGCCAACGTTCGTCAGGTTTTGCCACAACAGCGGCTGTTAAAACTGCTGGATGTTTATATAAAACGTCTTCGACTTCTAAAGATGAAATATTTTCTCCACCTGAAATAATAATATCTTTAGAGCGATCAGTAATTTTTGCATAACCATCTGGGTGACAAACAGCTAGGTCACCCGTGTGGAACCAGCCACCTGCAAAGGCTTCTTCAGTTGCCTTTGGATTTTTTAAATATCCTTTCATGACAATATTGCCACGGAACATAATTTCTCCCATGGTTTCACCGTCATTTGGAACTGGCTGCATCGTTTCAGGATCTAACACCCGCATACTATCTTGTAAAGGATAAGGCACACCCTGACGAGAGTGTAGTTGCGCTTGCTCGGTAATGGAGAGGTCGCTCCATCCCGCTTGAGAAGCACAAAGCGCAGATGGTCCATAGGTTTCGGTTAAACCATACACATGGTTGACATTAATCCCAATATTTCGCATACCTTCAATGACAGCGACAGGTGGAGCAGCACCTGCCACCATAACTTCAACATGATGTTCTATGCTTGGCTGCTTTTCCTTAGGCAGATTAATAATCATGGATAGGACAATAGGAGCACCACAGAAGTAATCCACCTTATGTTTTGCAATAAGCTGCATCACCAGTTCTGGGTCAACTTTACGTAGACAAATATTGGTTCCGCCACTTGCTGCAATACTCCATGCAAAGCACCAACCATTACAATGAAACAGAGGAAGTGTCCATAAATAAACGGCTCGAGGTTTCATGCCACAAGCTAAAATATTACTAGCCGCATTTAAATAAGCACCTCGGTGGTGATAAACCACTCCTTTAGGATTTCCAGTGGTTCCAGAGGTATAATTTAAACTAATTGCATCCCACTCATCTTCAGGTAATTGCCATTCAAAATTGGCATCGCCTTGAGCTAACCATTCCTCATATTCGAAAGAACCAAGGAATTGGTTTTCGCCTTCATACTCTTCATCAGCAACATCAATCACAATAATATGTTGGTTAGGAATGAGTGATAAAGCTTCTCTTGCTAAATTAACAAACTCGGGGTCAACTAAAAGCACTTTAGTTTCAGCATGCTCTAGCATAAAAGCGATGGTTTTAGCGTCTAAACGGGTATTTAGGGTATTAAGAACAGCACCCGCCATTGGTACAGCAAAATGTGCTTCAATCATTGCTGGTACATTTGGCAGTAAAACTGAAACCGTATCATTTTTAACTATGCCTAATTGTTGAAGCTGAGATGCAAATTGACGGCAGCGCTGATAAGTTTGTTTCCATGAAATCTGACGGTTGCCATGAATAATAGAAGCTTGGTCTGGGTAGATATAAGCTGCGCGCTCTAAATAGCGCAGAGGGGATAACGCAACAAAGTTTGCGGGTGTGCGTGGTAATTCGTTATAGGCACTAACCATGTGAAACAACTCCATGTTCTATTTTTTAATTCATTCTTTGAAAATATGGCTTAATAGTAATCAAAGCATTAATGCTTTAGTCTTAAAGAGAAATACCTCCCAGTCAGAAAATGAGCAGAAATGCTATTTTCAACATCTTAAATCAGTTCTGATGAATAATTATCCTATTTATGTATTTCTGAAAATTTAGCTAGGTCTTTATTAAAGTCATTTATTGCTGTTTACCGTATAAGCAAAATGTATTTATGATTTTATGAGTACAAAGGTTTTCACTTGGCTTGAACAAGTGTAAAATCTTTCAGGTTTTTAATTTTGATTTACACCGTTTTTATATTTTGAGGCTTGCCTCGATCATAATCTCGCGGTGAAATGCTCCTTCGTATAGGGCATCACTCCTTAAGGATTTTTTTATGCCAATTATCACATTGCCAAATGGCGATCAAAAGAGTTTTGATCACCCTGTATCTGTTATGGAAGTCGCTCAAAGTATTGGGCCTGGTTTAGCAAAAAATACCGTTGCTGGACGAGTAAATGATCGCTTAGTTGATGCATGTGACTTAATTACCGAAGACTCGACCTTACAAATTATCACTCCAAAAGATGAAGAAGGTCTTGAGATCATTCGCCACTCTTGTGCACACCTTGTAGGGCACGCAGTAAAACAGCTTTTCCCTGAAGCAAAAATGGTGATTGGTCCGGTCATCGAAGAAGGTTTCTATTACGATATCTGGATGCCACGTCCTTTTACACTAGATGATATGGCAGCGATTGAAGAGCGTATGAAAAAGCTCATCGATCAAGATTATGACGTTATCAAAAAAATGACACCGCGTGATGAAGTCATCAAAGTATTCACTGACCGCGGCGAAGAATATAAATTACGTCTTGTGGAAGACATGCCTGAAGAAAAAGCAATGGGCTTGTACTACCACCAAGAATATGTAGATATGTGTCGTGGTCCGCACGTACCGAACACAAAATTCTTAAAATCATTCAAGCTTACTAAAATCTCTGGTGCTTACTGGCGTGGTGATGCGAAGAATGAACAACTTCAACGTATCTATGGTACTGCCTGGGCTGATAAAAAACAGTTAGCAGCTTACATCAAGCGTATTGAAGAAGCTGAAAAGCGTGATCACCGTAAAATTGGTAAAGCATTAGACTTGTTCCATATGCAAGAAGAAGCACCGGGTATGGTGTTCTGGCATGCAAATGGCTGGACTATTTATCAAGTACTAGAACAGTACATGCGTAAAGTTCAGCAAGACAATGGTTACCAAGAAATCAAAACTCCGCAAATCGTAGATTTTACGCTTTGGGAGAAATCTGGTCATGCGGCAAACTATGCAGAAAACATGTTTACGACTCATTCTGAAAGTCGTAACTATGCTGTAAAACCAATGAACTGTCCTTGTCACGTTCAAGTGTTTAACCAAGGATTAAAGTCTTACCGTGATTTACCAATTCGTTTAGCTGAGTTTGGTTCTTGTCACCGTAATGAGCCGTCTGGTTCTTTACACGGTATTATGCGTGTTCGTGGTTTTACTCAAGATGATGCGCATATCTTCTGTACTAAAGAACAGATCGGTAAAGAAGTTGCAGACTTTATTAAACTCACTTTAGATGTTTATAAAGACTTTGGCTTTGAAGAAGTTCAAATGAAATTATCTACTCGCCCAGAAAAGCGTGTAGGGGATGATGCACTTTGGGATTTAGCTGAAAAATCTTTGGCAGATGCTTTAGATGCAGCTGGTCTTGAATGGGAATTGCAGCCGGGTGAAGGCGCATTCTATGGTCCAAAGATTGAGTTCTCTTTAAAAGACTGTCTTGGTCGTGTATGGCAATGTGGTACCATTCAGTGTGACTTCAACTTGCCAGTTCGTTTAGATGCTTCTTATGTAACTGAAGAAAACGAGCGTGATCAACCTGTCATGTTGCACCGTGCAATTCTTGGTAGTTTTGAGCGTTTTATTGGTATACTAATTGAACACTACGCTGGTTTTATGCCGCCTTGGCTATCACCTGTACAAGCATGTGTCATGAATATCACTGATTCTCAAGCTGAAGCAAGTGAGCAAGTTGTGGCAAAACTCAAGGAAAATGGTCTTCGTGCTATTTCTGACTTGAGAAATGAAAAAATCGGATTTAAGATTCGTGAGCGTACTCTAGAGCGCATTCCTTACCTGTTAGTTCTTGGTGATCGAGAAGTTGAAGAAGGTACAGTGAATGTACGTACTCGCTCAGGAAAAAATTTAGGTACTATGTCAGTGGATGCTTTCATTGACTTAGTGAAATCTGCCGTCGCCGAACGTGGCCGGTATATTGTGGAGTAAGAAAGATTAAACAGCCTGACCGTAACCAACAACAAGGTGCAAAGAGTAACCGTCCAGCAATTAACGATGAGATCCGTGCAAAAGAAGTACGCCTTGTCGGTGCTGATGGTGAGCAAAAAGGAATTGTTTCATTAAATGAAGCACTGCGTGCTGCTGAGGATGCAGATCTTGACCTTGTTGAGATTGTCGCAAACGCTGAGCCGCCTGTTTGTAAAATCATGGATTACAACAAGCACTTGTTTGACCTGAAACAGAAGCAAAAAGATGCCAAGAAAAAACAGCATCAAGTGCAAGTGAAGGAAATCAAGCTACGCCCAGCAACTGATGTAGGTGATTATCAAGTTAAGCTTCGTGCTATTCTGAAGTTCCTTGAAGAAGGCAACAAAGTTAAGATCACCTTACGTTTCCGTGGTCGTGAAATGGCTCACCAACAACTTGGTTTAGCTCAATTGCAAAAAATTGAAGCAGACGTAGCTGAGTTAGGGGTTGTAGAGCAAGCACCGAAAATGGAAGGTCGACAAATGGGTATGTTACTTGGACCGAAAAAGAAAAAGTAACACTCAAAAAAAGCACTGCAAAAGCAGTGCTTTTTTATACCTCTCATCTTTTAGCTCTATTTTCTTAAACTGACGTTTAATATCGTTTTAATCCAAAGTTATTCTCAAATTTTATGTGTTTTTTGGTGTTGGAAATATCATTGTATTACCCAAAACATGATATAACGCAAGACGCAGTCATGATAACGATGAATAGGAAAATAGAATGATTGATCTATATTATTGGGGCACACCCAATGGACATAAAATCACAATTGCCTTAGAAGAAATGGGACTGGATTACACCCTTTACCCAATTAATATTTTAGAAAATGATCAATTTCAACCAGACTTTCTGAAAATTTCTCCGAATAATAAAATTCCTGCCATTGTTGACCAAGATGGTCCACGTGGTGAGTCAATTTCAGTATTTGAATCAGGCGCGATCTTACAGTATTTAGGGCGAAAAACTGGATTGTTCTACCCAACAGACGAGCAAGAGCGAGTTGAAGTGGAACAATGGCTTATGTGGCAAATGGGTGGCTTAGGTCCTATGTTGGGACAAAATCATCATTTTAACCGCTTTGCGCCAGAGAAAATTCCCTATGCTATAGACCGATATGTAAATGAGACTAAGCGTTTATATGGTGTGTTGAATAAACAGCTCATTGGTCAGAAGTTTGTTGCAGGGGAATACTCCATTGCTGATATGGCAATTCTACCTTGGATTTTGCGTTATGAATGGCAGGGGATTCAATTAGAGGATTACCCGTATGTACAAGAATACATTGTTCGCTTAACAGCACGCCCTGCAGTACAAAAAGCATTATCAATTAAAGTCATCTAAGTTTATTGGTAGGGTAATGAATAAGGTGAAAGGTGATTTGGTCTAATTTAATATGCTAAGTTACTTTTTACTTTTTCTGAGTGCTTTTGGGGCGGCTACCTTATTACCGCTACAATCAGAAGCTGTACTTGCTGCTTTATTATTAAAAAATCAACATTCAGCTTTTCTTCTCATTCTGATTGCTACTTTCGGAAATGTATTGGGCTCATGTATAAACTGGTGGTTAGGTTTAAAAATAGAACAGTTTAAACATAAAAAATGGTTCCCAGTTTCTGAAAAACGTTTAGAACAAGCCCAACGCTTTTATCATAAATATGGCTTTTATTCGCTGCTTTTAAGTTGGACACCTGTGATTGGTGACCCTATTACTTTGGTTGCTGGCTTATTCAAAGAAAATTTTTGGCGCTTTTTATTTATGGTCCTTATCGCTAAGGCTGGGCGTTATATCTTCATTTATTGGGTAATTACAGGTTTTATTTAAAATAAAAGCATCCGAAGATGCTTTTATTAAAATGATTTAACTAATCTTCTGAGCTTTTAGTAATATCGACTTTAAAAAGATCATTGGTTTTTAGCCAACAGAATGTCACCACTGCAAGAGTCATACAACCACCAAAAATAGTCGCTGCAATAGTTCCCAAATATTTGGCAGCCAAGCCTGATTCAAATGCACCCAGCTCATTACTTGATGAGACAAACATTCCATTTACAGCCGCTACGCGACCACGCATATTTTCTGGCGGAAATATTTGCAAAATGGTTTGTCTAACTACCACCGAAATACTGTCGCAAGCACCCGTCATCGCCAACGCAAATAGGGATAACCACATGTTGTTCGAGAACGCGAAAAGGATTGTAAATACACCAAACCCTGCAACTGCAAGTAGCATATTACGCCATGCGTGCTGAGTTGGCGGAAAACGAGTTAAAGCAATCATAGTAATGAGCGCACCAATAGAAGGAGCCGCACGCAAGTAACCCAAGCCTTCAGGACCGACTTTTAAAATATCTTCGGCAAAAATAGGGAGTAGAGCGATTACACCACCAAATAAAACAGAGGCAAGGTCTAAAGAAATCGCCCAAAGAACTATTTTGGTTTTCCAAATAAAGCGAAAGCCATCGCCTAAGCTTTCTATAACATTGGCAGTTTCAATTTTAGGAAAGCTACGTTTATGTAATAAATTAATGAGAATAAAGCAGATACTAAGTAGACCGGCAACACTAAAAAGACTGGTTTCTCTGCCTAAATAAGCGAGCATGAACCCACCGAGCATAGGCCCAATAATTACACCACTCTGCCAACCAATGGTTGTCCATGTTGCACCATTTGCATAAAGCTCACGTGGAATTAAAAATGGTTTTAGGGATGTAGCAGAAGGGTTGTAAAAACCACGTATGGTGCCCAAACCAAAAATAACCGCATAAATGCCCCAAGAAAGGAAATTTACACTGATATGACCCAACCCATGCAGATGGAACAGTAACCATAAAACTAAAGGAAGAGGTACTGAGAAAAATAAACAGATTTTCATGATGACCTGTTTATTAAATTTATCAGCAAAATAACCACCCCAAAGCGATAGGGCAATAAATGGAATGGCTTCTGCTAGTCCAATTAAACCTAAAGTTAGAGGGTCTTTGGTAATTTGATAAAGTAAATAGGCAACAATAATTTCTTGAATCAAAATTGCTAATGTTAAGCAAAATTGATTAATGGTGACAATTGAGAAATCTCTATAGCGCAGGGCAGCGAATGCATCATGTTTCTGCATTTGAAATATCGTATGTTGATAATTTGCCCATATTATAGGGGTAAATAAGCAGCGATGCTGAAATTATTGCCGATTATATTCATCTAAAAAAGAGATAGGTTTTTCTCATTTCTAAAGAGGTTAATTTAAAAAAATTCTAGGAATAGTTTTAATTTTAGTCAGCATACTATAAAATACGCGCTTCCTTACCTGCAGGTCGATTTTGCAATGGTGCAATCGTGCCGAACAGGTGCCCAAAAGAGGTTACTATGGCTAAGTTAAAAACTCGCCGTGGTGCAGCTAAACGCTTTAAAGCGACTGCAAACGGTTTTAAGCGCAAACAAGCATTCAAGCGCCACATTTTGACCAAAAAATCTGCTAAGCGTATCCGTCAATTGCGCGGCTGTGTAATGGTTCACGTAAGTGACGTTGCTTCAGTTCGTCGTATGTGCCCATACATCTAAGGAGATTATAAATGGCTCGTGTAAAACGTGGTGTAGTGGCTCATCGCCGTCACAAAAAAATTCTTGCTCGCGCTAAAGGTTACTACGGTGCTCGTTCACGCGTTTACCGCGTAGCGTTCCAAGCGGTAATCAAAGCTGGTCAATACGCTTACCGTGACCGTCGTCAGAAGAAACGTCAATTCCGTGCTCTATGGATTGCGCGTATCAACGCTGGTGCTCGTCAAAACGGTTTGTCTTACAGCCGTATGATCGATGGCTTGAAAAAAGCTCAAGTGATCATCGACCGTCGCGTATTAGCTGACATCGCTATGCATGATGCAGTAGCATTTGCTGCTTTAGCTGAAAAAGCTAAAGGCGCATTAGCTGCATAAGCTTAGAGATTCAAAAAAAGACCGCTTTTTAGCGGTCTTTTTTATTTTTAGTGGTTCTATTTTAAAAAAGAAAATAATCAGAGATAAATGATGAAAGACGAAAAATTTCTGAATGACTTAATTCAAAAAATACAGCAAGGTCACCAGTTCAAATATTTATATTTCTGGGGACATACTCCTAAGAAAGCTAATCTTATTGATAAAAGCTGTTTTAGCCAGTGGTTTCCTGCGCAATTTAATGTAGAAGGTATTGAATACTTTACTGCTGAGCACTATATGATGGCACAAAAAG
This sequence comes from Acinetobacter sp. AOR01_HL, assembly GCF_027855455.1. NCBI lineage: Bacteria > Pseudomonadati > Pseudomonadota > Gammaproteobacteria > Moraxellales > Moraxellaceae > Acinetobacter > Acinetobacter sp. AOR01_HL. The sequence goes on from NZ_JAKTIM010000018.1 coordinate 353,164, forward strand.
CAAAATTATTTAATGATAAAGAAATTTTTGCACAGATTTTGCAGGTTAAACATCCGAATGAAGCGAAGCAATTAGGCCGTAAAGTACGTAATTATAATGAACAGATATGGCAAGAAAAACGTTTTGACATAGTGGTGCAGGCGAATTTTGCTAAATTCTCACAGCATCCGGAGTTAAAAAAATTCTTATTAGCAACAAAAGACCGTATTTTGGTTGAAGCATCTCCAGTCGATAAAATTTGGGGTGTTGGTATGGCGCAAGACCATCCACACATTCAAGATCCATCTCTATGGCAAGGACTAAATTTGTTGGGTTTTGCTTTAATACATGTTCGAGAGTTACTTTTAACTGAGTAGGTTAGTACGAGACGAATTAATGCTTCACTCTAAAAAGTAGTGACATGAGGGAAGTGAATTGAAACCATTAAATGACACAGATATTCGTATAGCATCATTTAAGGATGCATTGTCTATTGCAGAAGTACATGTACAGAGTTGGAAAGAAACCTATACAGGTATGATTAAGCGAGAAATACTGGATGAGCTTAACGTACTAGATAAACAACAGCTATGGAAAGAGATAAGCAGAAGTCCTGATCATAAGTTATTTATCTATACTGAAAATGGAGTAGTGAAAGGCTTTCTCGATGGTTATTTAAATCCAGAAAATAATATTGCTGAAATTCGTGCTTTTTATTTATTAGGAGAAATTCAAAGAAAAGGAGTAGGGCGTGCGTTATTCCAAAAGTTCTATCAATGCGCTTTAAATCAAGGTTATGCTTTTATTCGTTTAGGAGTTTTTAATAAAAATCCAAGTCGCTTCTTCTATGAAAAAATGGGAGCCAAATTAACTGGTGAAGCCGAACTACCAGAGTTCGGCCTTGGAATAATAGAACTATTTTATGAATGGCAACTTTAATCTTGATTAAAGACCAAAATAATAGGCTAAAGCACAAATAATTATTGTCAGAACAATAAGCTTGATTACCCCTGTTCCTCCAGCTTTGTGATGAGGTACTTTTAAATGAGCTGCGGACTCATTCGTTGCATCAAAAGGAGAAGGTTTCTCAATAGGTTTTAATTGAGCTGTTTGATAGTGATTTGCTGCTTTCACAATAAGTTTTGCAAATAGGTCGTCAGTTTTGTGGGTAAAGTTTCTTAAGTTAATAATTTGTTCTTGGTCTAAGTCTTCCCCTAAAGGATCATTTGCGGTGCGTTTTTTCTGCTCTAAATAATCTGATAAGGCCTGAGTGCGGTAGAGGAGTTGATGTGCACAATCTGCTGGGTAGCTTTCAGGAATAAGAGCAAGAGTTGGTTGATGCTCTACCGAAATTTGATGTGTTGACCCATCAAAATATTTTTTCTGAAATTCTGGTTCTTCAAAACCTGCTGCATACTTACTTCGAAATAACTCAGTTTCCATAAAGTTTGCGATTTCATCCCATTGAGGTGCTTTTAAGTCAGCTTCAACTTTCTTAGATAATTTTTCATTCAATTCAAAACGCCAGAAAGTCTCTAAGCGTAAATCGCTGCGTTGAGTCAGAGGCGGCTCAAACTCGTTATCGCTGCTGTACCATTCGGCAAGCTCATGTCCAAAGATCCATGCGATTTTCTTATTGTTTTGATGACTTACAATAAAATGAGCATAAGGTAAAAGTTCGACATTACTATTCGGGTTTTGCTCTTCATTTAAAATAGTAGATAGGTGAAGAGAGATTTGAGTCGTCCCTTGTTTTTTGAGTGCTTCTAACCAAACTTGGAAATGTTGAGCAAGTAAATGTTGTGAAATTAAGTCACGAAATTGAAAACTATGCTGGTCAAAAATATGATGTTGTCGCCATTGGCTAAAACTTAAATTTTGACGTAGGTATTCGTTACCATAGGTCACAAGTGTAAGTTGTTGTTTCCAAATCTGATTAAGCGCCATAATAATTGATCTCATTGACGATGCTATTATTTTATACGTTTTATCTTTTTGTTGCCTAATACATTTTTCATGATGGATAAACTTCATCAATACGGTGAAAAACTGTTAGAATGCAGTGTTTTATTATATTTTTAAATTTGTTGCTTTGAGAGTTACTATGTCACTGGAAGCCCTGACCACAGAAGCGCTTGCTGCCATTGCAGCAGCTCAAGACCTTGTTGCACTTGATCAGGTGCGTGTGCAATTTACAGGGAAAAAAAGCCAGCTTGCAGAACAATCGAAAGCATTAGGGAAAATGGACCCTGAAGAACGTAAAGTACAAGGTGCTGCGATTCATGCTGTTCGAGAAACAATTAATAACGCTTTAACTGAACGTCAAACAGCATTACAACAAGCTGCACTGGCGCAAAAATTAGCAAGTGAAACCATTGATATTACTTTGCCAGGCCGTGGACAGCGCGTTGGTACAGTTCATCCTGTTACTCAAGTGCAAGAACGAATTTGCCAGTTCTTTACTAAAGCTGGCTTTACGGTTGCTACAGGACCAGAAGTTGAAGATGACTATCATAACTTCGAAGCATTAAATATTCCTGGGCACCATCCTGCACGTGCTATGCATGATACATTCTATTTCGATGCAAACCATTTGTTGCGTACGCATACTTCTGGTGTGCAAATTCGTACTATGGAAACAAGCCAGCCGCCAATTCGTATTGTATGTCCGGGCCGTGTATACCGCTGCGACTCAGATCAAACGCATTCGCCAATGTTCCATCAAATTGAAGGTTTGTACGTTGCTGAGAACACCAGCTTTGCTGAATTAAAAGGTTTATTGATTAACCTACTGAATGAATTTTTTGAGAAAGATTTAAAAGTACGTTTCCGTCCATCATATTTCCCATTCACAGAGCCTAGTGCGGAAGTGGATATCATGGATGAGCGTGGACGTTGGTTAGAAGTATTAGGCTGTGGCATGGTACATCCAAATGTATTGCGTGCTGCGGGGATTGATCCTGATAAATACAAAGGCTTTGCTTTTGGTTTAGGGGTAGAACGTTTTGCAATGTTGCGTTATGGCATTAATGACTTGCGTATGTTCTATCAAAATGATGTGCGTTTCTTACGCCAATTTGCCTAACATTTTTTCAGGATTAAATAAGGTTTTATAAAGATGAAGATTAGCGAAAATTGGTTACGCACATGGGTTAACCCAGCAATTGATAGCGATACATTATCTGATCAGTTGACTATGCTTGGTCTTGAAGTAGATGAGCTGGCACCTGTTGCTAAGCCATTTACTGGCGTTGTAGTTGGTGAAGTTCTAACAGTTGAACAGCACCCTGATGCAGACCGTCTGCGTGTAACAACAGTGAATATTGATTCAGGTGAGCCTTTACAAATTGTATGTGGTGCTCCTAACGTTCGTGCTGGAATGAAAGCACCTGTGGCAACTATTGGTGCAATATTACCGGGTGATTTTAAAATCAAAAAAGGTAAGCTTCGTGGTGTTGAGTCACAAGGCATGCTGTGCGGTGCCTCTGAAATTGACCTTGAAGATAAAATCGATGGTTTACTTGAGTTACCTGATGATGCTCCAGTAGGGGTAAACATTCGTGAATACTTAAAACTTGATGATAATGTCATCGATATTAGTATTACACCAAACCGTGGTGACTGCTTTAGTATTCGTGGTATCGCACGTGAAGTTGCAGTGATTAACCAACTGCAAATGAATGAGCCTGAAATCAAATCAGTTGATGCGACAATTACTGATGAGAAAAAAGTAGTCATCAACACGAATGGTGCTCCACGCTACTTAGGACGTGTCATTAAAAATGTAAATATTAAAGCTTCGACCCCAGAGTGGATGGAACAAGCTTTAGCACGTTCAGGAATTCGTACTCATAGTATTTTAGTTGATGTAACGAACTATGTCCTCATGGAATTGGGTCAGCCAATGCATGCTTTCGATTTAGCTAAAATCGAAGGAAATGTACACGTTCGCCAAGCTAAGCCACAAGAAAAGTTACAGCTTTTGAATGATCAAGAAGTTGAGTTGCAAGAAGATGTGATGGTTATTGCTGATGACCAGAAAGCACTAGCAATCGCTGGCATCATGGGTGGTCTAGCATCAAGCGTAACTGATGATACGACTGATATCTTCTTGGAAAGCGCATTTTTTGCTCCGCTTGCGATTGCTGGACGTGCTCGTCGCTTTGGTTTACATACAGATTCTTCACAACGTTATGAACGCGGTGTAGATTTTGAATTGCCGTTAATTGCGATGAACCGTGCTTCTCAGCTTATTCAAGAGTTGGCGGGTGGTGAGTTCGGTCCAATTACTGTAGCTGAAAAATCTGATTTACTTCCGAAACGTGAAGCGATTGAACTTAAGCAAGCTCAAGTAGACCAGTTGTTGGGTTACAAAGTAGCGGCAGAGTTCATTACAGATGCATTAACTCGATTAGGTTGTGAAGTCACTGTTCAAGCGAATGGTGAATGGAGCGTAGTTCCACCATCACATCGCTACGATATGGCAATTTATCAAGATTTGATTGAAGAAGTTGCACGTATTGATGGTTATGACAATATTCAGATCAGCTTACCAAGTATGGATGTTCAACTTGCTAAGTACCAAGATCGTTTTGAAATCGCGCAGTTACGTCAAACGGTAGTCACTTTAGGGTATCAAGAAGCGATTAGCTTTAGCTTTGCTGATGCAAAACTTGAAAAGCAATTGAACCCGCAAGTAAGTCCGTTAATGTTGGCAAATCCAATCTCTAGTGATTTGGCCGCAATGCGCAGCACATTGCTTTCGAGTTTAATCCCTTGTGTACAATATAATTTAAACCGTCAGCAAAGCCGTGTACGTTTCTTTGAACTAGGTTTGCGTTTTGATTATCAAAATGCTAATTCTATTCAGGATCTGAAGCAAATTCCTACATTGGCTTTAGTTGCCGTAGGTTCTCGTGAACCTGAATCATGGCATGCTAAGCCACAGCCAATGGATTTCTTCGATTTTAAAGGTGAAGTAGAAGAGATTTTAGCTGCTGGACGTGTCAAAGTTGAGTATGTCCGTTCAGAGCGTCCATGGTTGCATCCAGGGCAATCTGCTGAAATCTTAGTTGATGGCCAATCAATTGGTTATCTAGGCCGCTTGCATCCATCTTTAGAAAACGAACTAGATTTGAGCACAACTTGGGTTGCCGAGCTTGATCAGGCTGCTGTTTTGCAATCTTATGTATCTAATTTTACAGAATTATCACGTTTTCCTTCGGTTAGACGTGATATTGCGCTTTTAATCTCTGATAATATAAATGTTAGAGATATTCAGCAGTTAATCGAAAAAACTGGTGGAGAGCTTTTAGACTCTACTTGGTTATTCGATGTGTATACGGGGCAGGGTGTCGAAGAAGGTAAACGCTCATTAGCGTTTGCGTTATTATGGCAACATCCTTCACGTACGCTTGAAGATGCTGAAATTAAATCTGGTATGGACAATATAATCCAAGTGTTGGAAAACACTTATCAAGCGACATTGAGGGCCTCATGACAGCATTAACTAAAGCAGACATGGCTGATCATTTAAGTGAGTTAACCAGCTTAAATCGCCGTGAAGCAAAACAAATGGTCGAGTTGTTCTTTGACGAAATTAGCCAAGCGCTTATTGCGGGTGAGCAGGTTAAGCTTTCTGGTTTCGGTAATTTCGAGCTTAGAGATAAACGCGAGCGTCCAGGACGTAATCCGAAAACTGGCGAAGAAATTCCGATTTCTGCACGCCGTGTAGTTACCTTCAGAGCGGGTCAGAAATTTAGACAACGCGTTGGAAATGAGCAGATCGATTGATCTGCTTTTTTATTTATGACTTTAAATAAATCTAGAATAAATTTTTCTTAATATTAGAAAAGTATACTTAGCCATTAATACATCTGATCTATTTGATGTGTAAACATAAAATTTAGCCATAAAAAAAGAGGACAAAATGTCCTCTTTTTTCGCTAATCTAGAATATAGATTAGTGTGCAGCAGAAGCGTCAGCAGCAGCAGTAGCTTCAGAAGCAGCAGCAGTAGCTTCAGAAGCAGCAGCAGCAGTTTCAGAAGCAGCAGCGTCAACAGCTACAGCAGCTTCAGAAGCAGCAGCAGTAGCTTCAGAAGCAGCAGCTACAGCTTCAGAAGCAGCAGAAGCAGCAGGAGCTTCTTCTTTCTTAGTACAACCAACGAAAGCTAAAGTAGCAGCAACAGCAGCAGCAACAGCGAATTTTTTGAATAACATGGCATCACTCTCACAAAAAAGATTTGAGATTAAAAAAACCTAAGTTGGACTGTTTTGCTTTTATTATTCCTAAAACGTAGCTAGGTAACAACGCATGGAGCAGTCTAACTGGTCTGCCGCTATGCTATCACTGCAAATGTTGAAATACTACTGTTGGCTGTCAAAAAAGATCGGGAAAAGAGTGAAAAAAGTCTGTTTTTTAACAGAAAAAAACAATTAATCAGCTGAGATATATTGGAAAAGGTATAAGTAAGCTACTAAAAAACATGGCTTTTTTATACTAAAAATATTTGTTTTCAAAAGCTTATAAATAATTTTACATAGAAATCAGCAAAATGTATTTTTGTGTAAAGCTTGTCAACCAAATAAAAAAGCCACTCAATAGAGCGGCCTTTTTAGAATAAATAATATGATTATGTTGAAGCTTTACGTTTCATCTGATCAAAGAAATCATCATTTGTTTTGGTTTCTTTCATACGATCAAGTAAGAACTCCATAGCTGCCAACTCATCCATAGGGTGAAGAAGTTTGCGGAGAATCCAAACTTTACGTAATTTATCTTCATCCATTAAACGTTCTTCACGACGTGTGCCAGATTTCTTAATATTCATGGCAGGGAAGACGCGTTTTTCAGCTATACGGCGATCAAGTGTAATTTCTTGGTTACCTGTACCTTTAAACTCTTCGTAAATGACATCATCCATTTTACTGCCAGTCTCAATAAGAGCAGTAGAGATGATTGTTAAAGAACCGCCTTCTTCGATATTACGAGCAGCACCGAAGAAACGTTTTGGACGTTCTAAAGCATGTGCATCCACACCACCAGTTAATACTTTACCTGATGAAGGAATTACTGTGTTGTATGCACGGGCTAAACGTGTAATGGAGTCAAGTAAAATCACAACGTCTTTTTTATGCTCAACAAGACGTTTTGCTTTTTCAATGACCATTTCTGCAACTTGTACGTGACGTGCTGGTGCTTCATCAAATGTTGAAGCAACGACTTCACCGCGTACGGTACGCTCCATCTCAGTTACTTCTTCTGGGCGCTCATCAATTAATAAAACAATAAGGAAAACTTCCGGATTGTTTCTCACAATAGATTGAGCAATGTTTTGAAGTAACATTGTTTTACCCGCTTTTGGCGGAGCGACAATAATAGAACGTTGACCTTTACCGATTGGTGCAACTAAATCGACTACACGCGCGGTCAAGTCTTCTGTTGTACCATTACCAAGTTCCATAACCAGTTGTTCGGTCGGGAAAAGTGGAGTTAAGTTTTCAAATAAAATTTTGTTACGTGAATTTTCTGGTGTGTCATAGTTAATTTGATTAACTTTGAGCAAAGCAAAATAACGCTCACCTTCTTTTGGTGGACGAATGGTACCTGTGATGGTGTCACCTGTACGCAAGTTAAAGCGTCGGATTTGTGAAGGGCTCACATAAATATCATCCGGACCAGCTAAATACGAACCTGCGGCAGAGCGCAAAAAACCAAAACCATCAGAGAGAATTTCAAGAACGCCGTCACCAAAAATTTCTTCGCCATTCATCGCATGGCGTTTCAAGATGGCAAAGATAATATCTTGCTTTCGGTTACGAGCCATACCTTCAAGGCCCATAAATTCAGCAATTTTAATTAGTTCGCCGATTGGTTTTTTCTTGAGTTCAGTTAAGTTCATAAGGGTCAGAATTAGGAAAGAGTAGAGTGTGGTTTAAAAAGAAGAAAAATCGCTCGCATACAAAAAAGAGTATCGCAATTGTATTTACACAATAACAATTCAGAAGTCTGATTAACTGTTTCGAAGAGAAATGTGAAAAAACAATTTCTGTTGCCGAGCGGCGATCTTTATGTTTGTGTCTTGTAAGAAGCCGGACAGAAGACGATTCCCTTCAGTGCCTCTTGAGCATGCAATATAAGTGAGATCAGCTAATTTGTCAATTTATAGCCGAAAAAAATACGCTATAAAGGTATAGCGTATTTTCATCCGTAACGTTACGTCTTAAACGTTTTCGTCAATGAAGCTAACGAGTTTAGAACGAGGCACAGCGCCGATTTGCTGAGCTACTACTTCACCATTTTTGAAAAGTAATAGAGCAGGAATATTACGGATATTGTATTTCACTGCCGTCTCTTCACAAGAAGTCACGTCAACTTTAACGATTTTTACTTTACCCGCATATTCACTTGATAAATCTTCAAGAACAGGTGCAATTGCTTTACAAGGTGCACACCAACCTGCCCAAAAGTCAACAAGTACAGGTGTTTCAGCATCTAGAACATCTGCTTGGAAGTTATCATCAGTTGTATTTACAATAGTCGCAGACATGGTACGGCTCCAATTTTTAGAAAAAAGTGCTATCACTATAGGAGGAGATAATCTCTATCAGTATTACATAGCTACTTAGTTCAATGTAAGGGTTTGATGCTATTATTCAAGGCTTAAGTAAATTTGTCTAATGGATGCTCACGATATTCATCATCGGCTTGTACAATCGTTTAACAAATAGAAAAATATCAAAGGCTATTAATTGTTGATGAAAATGGCTTTTCAATTGCATTCTTGTGAATTACTCTAGGCGTGAATTGTTATGGGTTTAGTTCAATAATGTCTGACTTTCTGATTGATGAAGAATTACTTGCTGCCATAGATATGGGGTCGAACAGTTTTCACCTTGCCATTGCACGGGTAGATCACGGTGAAGTTAAAAAAGTGGCTTCAATGTCAGAAAAAGTACAGCTTGCGGCTGGTCTTGATGAAAATAAAAATTTAACAGAAGCAGCACAACAACGTGGATTAGCATGTTTAGCTCGTTTTGTGGGACGTTTAAGTTCTGTTCAACCCAATCGTTTAAGAATTGTGGCAACCAATGCTTTACGTCAGGCCAAAAATGGCCATGAGTTTATTCAAAAAGCAGCAGAAATTTTGCCTAAACCTATTGAAATTATTGCTGGGCGAGAAGAAGCACGTCTGATTTATCTTGGCGTATCGCATACCATGGCAAATGGTGGTCGACGTTTAGTTGTAGATATTGGTGGTGGTTCTACTGAGTTCATTATTGGTGAAGAGTTTGAACCTATTTACACTGAGTCATTGCAAATGGGATGCGTGGCTTATACAAAAGCTTACTTTGCCGATGGCGAAATCACACAAAAAGCCTTTGATAAAGCAGTTGTTGCTGCCCGTAAAGAACTTTCAGCTATTGCAACAACGTATAAAATGGAAGGTTGGGATACTGTAGTTGGTTCTAGTGGAACGATTAAAGCTTGCCGCCAAATTATGGTAAATATGGGCTTGAGTGATGAACAAGAAAACGTCACTCGAGAAGGCTTATATAAACTCAAAGATAAATTACTTAAGTTTAAAAATATTTCTGAAATTGATTTTGAAGGGTTAAGAGAAGACCGACGAGCAGTTTTGCCAGCCGGATTGGCAATTTTGTACGCAGTTTTCGAAGTTTTAGAAATTGATCGTTTGGCATATTCTGATGGTGCATTACGTGAAGGAGTCATGTATGACCTATTAGGTCGTTTTAAACATGAAGATATTCGTGATCGTAGTGTACAGGCTTTGATGGGGCGTTATAACGCAGATCCAAAACAAGCAGAACGGGTTGTAAATACAGCACAGCAATTATTTGATGGTGTTGCGGAATCTCTTAATTTAACCAGTGAAGACAGTGACTTACTGCGTCGAGCTGCCTATTTGCACGAAATTGGTTTGGCGATTAGTCATGGTGGGTATCACCGTCATGGTGCTTATTTATTGCAGCATTCTGATATTCCGGGCTTCTCACAAATTGATCAAAATCACCTTTCACATTTGGTCGCTCACCACCGTCGTAAATTGCGAAATGATGTAAAAAATGAAATTTTGAAGGCTGGTGGTAATAAATTACTTTATGTATGTTTATTACTTCGCCTAGCAGTTTTACTCAACCATAGTCGAAGTGATCAGATGCTTCCTGCCATTGAACTGACCATCATAAATGATCAACAATGGCAACTTAGTGTTTCTGGTGATGCCAAACAATGGCCATTGTTAGTTGCCGACTTGCATGATGAGCAAGAGCAGTTTAAGCATTGGGACATTGAATTGAATATTCAGTCGGAAAAATTTATCGATTAAAGGGATAATATTCGACCTATGAAAAAAGCTACTCAGTCCAAAGCGTGGACAACGGTTCAAATTGCACGTCATCCTGATCGTCCGCAGTTTCTAGATTATGTCGGTGAAATCTTTACAGAGTTTGATGCCTTGCATGGTGATCGTTTGTTTGGTGACGATGGTGCGATGGTAGGTGGTCTTGCTCGTTTTGATGGTCAGCCTGTGATGGTTATTGGCCAACACCGTGGTCGTAGTACCCGTGAAAAATTAAAGCACAACTTCGGTATGGCTAACCCAGAAGGTTACCGTAAATCTCAACGCCTATTAGATATGGCAGAGCGCTTTAACCTTCCGGTCTTCACATTTATTGATACTATGGGTGCTTACCCAGGTGTTGGTGCTGAAGAGCGTGGACAAGCTGAAGCAATTGCAACTAGCCTTGCTCAACTTTCAAGTTTGAAAGTTCCTGTTGTCGCAACAGTACTTGGTGAAGGCGGTTCTGGTGGTGCTTTAGGTATTGGTGTTGCTGACCGAGTAATTATGTTGTCGCATAGTATCTATTCTGTGATTTCACCAGAAGGCTGTGCATCTATTTTGTGGAAAACTGCTGAAAAAGCGGCTCAAGCAAGCGAAGCTTTAGGTTTGACAGCAGATAAATTACAATCTCTAGGTATTGTTGAATATGTAGTAGATGAAGGCGAAGGGGCTCATTTAGACCCTAAGCAAGTCATGCAAAACCTAAAAGTAGTTTTGAAGCAAGCTTTGGATGAGTTGCTACCAATGGATGCAAATGAACGATGCGAAGCACGTTATCAACGTTTAATGAAGTTTGGCAGCGAAAATTTAGGCATCGCGTCTTAAAACAGGCTCAAGAGTTTTCAGAAAATAGTACTTTTCTTATTGGATGTAGTGGCGGCATGGATTCAATGCTGCTACTACATTTGATGTCTCAAATTTTCCCTCATAAGATCCGAATAATTTACATAGATCATCAACTGCAATCAAAAAGTGCAGAGTGGGGCGAACTCGTTGCTAAACAAGCGACTCATTTAAATATTCCTTATACCATTCAAAAAGTTCAAGTTACTGACGGTAATTTGGAAGCTCAAGCACGTCAGGCACGTTATCAAGCTTATCTACAACATTTACAAGCCAACGAAATTTTAGTGCTTGCTCATCACCAGCAAGATCAAGCTGAAACAGTAATATTACGTTTATTGTCGGGGGCGGGTGTTGATGGGCTTGCTGCTATGCAGTGTATTGATCATCGTGTTGATATGACAATTTGGCGCCCTTTTTTGGATTTAACCCGTGAGCAGATTGCCGAGTGGACTACTCAAGTTGAAATTGAGTATATAGATGATCCTACAAATTACGATATCCATTATGATCGGGCGTGGTCGCGTGAAGAACTTTGGCCCTTCTTACAAAACCGTTTTCCAAAAATGCAGCAAGCACTTAGTCGTACTAGCTATTTGATGCAAGATGCTTCTGAAATTTTAGAGGAAGTTTTAAAAGTTGATTTGCAAAATTGTGGTACGGACGAATGTTTGGACTTAAATCAGCTATTAAAACTATCTTCTGCCCGTCAGCGTCAATTGCTTTCGGTTTGGATGAAAGGTGATGGGCAATATCGACCTGCATTTGAAATGGTTGAGCGTTTAAAAAATGAAGTAATTGATTCAAAATCTGATGCACAAGCGGCATTACACTGGAACCAGTTTTATTATGTTCGTTATCAACATCATCTTTATAGGTTGAGTAAGCAAGTTTTTCTTGTTGAAAAATTAAATCCAGTTGAAACCGAGATGGAGCATTATTTTCAACTAGGGGAAATAGTGGAATGCGCTTCAGGACAATTTCAAATTACTCAAAAAAATATGGGTTTGTCTGCATCTTTATTAAATAAAAAATTAAAAATTATTCGACGCCAAGGTGGTGAAAAGGTCCATTTATATGGTCGTGTTGGGCAATGGCCATTAAAAAAAGCAATTCAAGAAGCACATATTTTGCCTTGGCTTCGTCATACAATTCAAATATTAGTCATAGATAATGTTATGCTTGGGGTTTTTACACCGAAAGGATTTTGGTTGGCTCAGTCTCCGTATTGTGAGCAAGGAGGATGGCAACCAGATTTAATTTCTTATTCTTGTAATCTGGTAAATGGCGAAGATGGTTATGACAAGTGCAGTAAATAGTAATATCTGTTTTATTGGTGGTGGTAATATGGCCCAAGCTTTGATTGGTGGGCTCATTTCAAGAGGTTTACCGCCAACACGTATTACCGTTTCAGATCCTGTTGAGCAAATACGTCAATTATTGCAAGAAAAAGAAGTCCATGTGACACAAGATAATGTAGCTGCAATTAAAAATGCTGATGTCGTTGTACTGGCAGTAAAACCACAAGTTTTGGCGACTGTTTTACGTCCTTTAAAAGGACTGTTATCAGATAAATTGGTTATTTCAATTATTGCTGGTGCTGAAATCCAAACGATATCAAACTTAATTGATAGCAATCGAATTGTTCGAGTTATGCCAAATACGCCAGCTCTAGTTCAGACGGGTGCACATGGTATCTATGCAAATGATGTAGTAGGTACTTCGGATCGTGAATTAACAAGTCAGATTTTAGCAGCCACAGGCTTAACAATTTGGGTAAACTCCGAAGCTCAAATTGATGCGGTAACAGCGGTTTCTGGCTCAGGTCCTGCATATTTCTTCTATCTCATGGAAAGTATGATCCGTGCGGGTAAAAATTTAGGACTTGATGAAAAAGTTGCAACTGCGTTGACTCTTCAAACGGCATTAGGTGCAGCTCAAATGGCAATTACGAGTTCAAATACTCCTTCTGAACTTCGTAAGAATGTGACATCGCCAAATGGCACAACTCAAGCTGCACTTGAAGTTTTTGACCGTGCACAAATCTCCCAAAATATTCAATCTGCATTGGCTGCTGCACAGAAGCGTAGTCAAGAATTGGCTCAAGAATTGAGTGACAGTGCGAAATAGCTTAAATAGGATAAGACAACTATGGGTGCAAATTCTGCGCTAATTTTTGGAATTTTAATTAATGTCGCGATTTTATTGGTCTTTTTCCGTTTTTTAATGCAATTGGCGGCAGTAAGTCCCTATAATCCTGTGGTTTTATCGACCGTAAAGGCGACTAAAATTGTTGATATTTTTGGCCGAATTTTTCCGACGGTCGCAAAAGGCCGATTTAATTTGGCTGCGTTGGTTCTTTTAATTATTTTATATTTGCTGAAAATTTTTGGCGTGATGTATCTTTCTGGTTCTATGCCAAATAGTCCGGTTCACTTAGTGATTCTGACATTTGTGACTATGATTCAGGACCTAATTCGTTTCTGCCGTTATTTAATTTTCGCGACAATTATTTTGAGTTGGGTGGTTATGTTCACTCAATCGCGTTCACCTTATATTGAAGTGATTCAAGATTTAGCTGAACCATTACTCGCACCATTCCGTCGTTTATTGCCTAATATGGGAATGATTGATTTATCTCCAATTTTGGCCTTTTTAGCGCTTTATATTGCCGAGATCTTAATGAATGAAGTTGCAAAAGTTCTTTTAACAGGACTTTAAGTTAACGCAATAAAAAAGGGCTGTTAATACAGCCCTTTTTTTATTTCTACTAATTAATGGGCATCATCCCAGTTTTGGCCTTGCCCAACTTCAACGACTAAAGGCACAGAAATTTTTACTACAGATTCCATGACAGTCGCGATTTGCTTAGAGAGTTCTTCGGCAATGTTTTGATCTGCTTCAAACACTAATTCATCGTGTACTTGAAGTAGTAACTTGGCTTGATCTTTTGGCAAGATTTTATCGACTTCAATCATTGCAAGTTTAATGATATCAGCGGCACTACCTTGTAACGGTGCATTAATTGCAGCACGTTCGGCAGCCTTACGTACCATTACATTTCGTGCATCAATATCTGGTGTATAAAGACGACGACCTAAAATAGTTTCAACAAAACCTTGCTCTGATGCTACTTGGCGGGTACGTTGCATGTATTCGTAAATGCCAGGATAGCGCTGGAAGTATTGTTTGATATAGTTCTGTGACTCTTGACGTGTAAAGCCTAATTGACGAATTAAACCAAACTCAGACATACCATACAGTAGTCCAAAGTTAACTGCTTTCGCTTGACGGCGTTGATCATTGGTCACATCTTCGATATCAATGCCTAATACTTCTGCAGCAGTACGACGGTGAACGTCTTGTCCATGCTGGAATGCGTGTACTAATGCTTCATCTTGAGAGAAATGAGCCATTAAACGAAGTTCAATTTGTGAGTAATCGGCTGCTAGTAAAACTCGTCCTTCTGGTGCAATGAATGCCTTACGAATTTGACGCCCAATTTGTCTACGAATTGGAATATTTTGTAAGTTAGGATCAGAAGAGGAGAGACGGCCTGTCGCTGTCAGTGCTTGGTGATAGCTCGTATGTACGCGATGCGTGTCGTTATGAGATTGCTCAACTAGACGATCAGTATAGGTACTTTTTAGCTTTGCTAAACCGCGATGCTCTAAAATAATTTCCGCTAAAGGATGTTCAATTTTTTCTAAAACACTTTCACTGGTGCTGTATTGTCCAGTTGCAGTTTTTTTACCGCCTTTAATTCCTAATTTATCAAATAGGATTTCACCTACTTGTTTAGGAGATGCAATATTAAAAGTTTCATCTGCAATTTCCATCGCCTGATTTTCAAGCCCTTCCATTGTTTTTGCAAATTCAACGCTTAATTTATCTAAGAAAGCATGATCTAGACGAATACCATCTTCTTCCATACCCGATAAAATACGGGCAACTGGCATTTCGATGTTATATAAAATATTTTCTAATTCAGGATGTGCTTTAAGTTTATTTGAAAGTACTTCATATAAACGATAGGTCACATGTGCATCTTCTGCTGCATAATGAGCTG
The DNA here is from genome assembly GCF_027855455.1 of Acinetobacter sp. AOR01_HL. Taxonomy (NCBI): domain Bacteria; kingdom Pseudomonadati; phylum Pseudomonadota; class Gammaproteobacteria; order Moraxellales; family Moraxellaceae; genus Acinetobacter; species Acinetobacter sp. AOR01_HL. The sequence goes on from NZ_JAKTIM010000018.1 coordinate 368,420, forward strand.
CAACTTCAATCTCAATTTGATTAAAAGTCTTCTGTTTTGCACCTTTGCCAGCAATTTGCTCAAAAGTAGTGGTCAAATGGCTTAGGTAAACACGAGCAACATCATCCATGCCATGACGAGTAGCTGCTGCATTCAGTACATAAGATGCCAGCATGCTATCGAAATACCAACCTTTAAGTTCAATGCCGTGATTAGCAAAAATGTGCGCATCATATTTAAGATGATGACCGATTTTTTTAATTGCTTCATTTTCAAGTACAGGCTTGATTTGCGCTAAAACTTGTTCACGGTCCAGTTGTTGTGGTGCATTTTCGTAATTATGTGCTAAAGGAACATAGTAGGCATCTTTCGCATCAAATGCGATTGAAAAACCAACCATCTCGGCAATACGGTAATCAAGACTTGTGGTCTCTGTATCAATAGCAAAATGATCGGCATTCTGCATGCGTTGCCAGAGCTGATCCCATGCTTCTTGTGTTAAAACAGTATGATAGTTTGCAGTTCCAAGCTGGTCATCTTGACTAGTCAAGCTTGCTTGATCTTCTGTTTCAATCGTTTGAACAGGTTTAACTTCATTTTGGACAATAGTTTGTGAAGCTTGCTGCTTATAGCTTGAGCTATTTGGATTGTTTGGATGATCGAGAGACTGTAACTGATTTCTAAACTCAAGCTCCGTATAGAGAGTGCGTAAGGCATCTACATTTGGATCAGTAAGTTTTAATTCATGCCAGTCGAGTTCTAAAGGAAGATCACAGACAATGCTTGCCAACTGGTGATCAAGCTTAATATTGTCTAAATTATCTTTAATATTTTGGCTCAGTTTGCCTTTAAGTTGGTCTACATTGGCAATGATATTATCCAATGTCCCATATTCGGTCAGTAATTTGGCAGCCGTCTTTGCGCCTACGCCAGGTACACCCATAATGCCGTCAGATGCATCACCCATAAGGGTTAAGTAATCGATAATTTGATTTGGCCAAACCCCAAATTTTTCAAATACACCGTCAGTGTCTAATACTCGATCTTTAAAGCTATCTTCAAGTTTTACATAGTCATTAACCAGCTGGGCCATGTCTTTATCTCCGGTTGAGATAAGGACATGATGACCTTCTTTTACGGCGCGTTTAGCGAGAGTCCCGATAATGTCATCGGCTTCTGCACCCGGAAGACTATATAAAGGAATCCCTTGAGCCTTAATCAATGCATGTAAATATGGAATCTGTTGAGACAATTCTTCCGGCATAGTCGGGCGGTCACCTTTATAAATAGGTGAAAGCTTATGACGGAAAGTTGGCTCAGGCGTATCAAAAATGACAGCCATATGTGTCGGTTGCATACGACGCATCAATTTTTGAATGGCAGAAATTGCTCCACGTATTGCATTGGTATGTAACCCTGTAGAGGTCGTCAATGGTGGTAATGCATGATATGCACGAAATAAAAAATAGGACCCATCAACCAAGACAAATGGTGGCATTGAACAATTCCTTAAACTGAATTATGGGTATTTTACGTGAAAACGGCTATGAATGCAGGTTTATGATTTTTGCAGTATTTTGTATGTATAAATATACGCATGTATTGGCTTGAAGTAAGATGGCCTGTAATGAAGGTGTCATATTGCTAAGCCCATGTATAAAAAAGACAAACAGGGAATGATCATTGTTTTGATCGCTTTGACTTTGTTTTTAGCCATTTCAATTGGTTTTAAATTTCAGAGTGCCGTTGTTGCTTTATCTATTGCGCTCACTGTCATACTGGTTCAGTCATTATCAAGTCTGCATCAACGTTTAACTCATTTAGAACAACAGTTTTCTCACAAGACAACGCCACTTTATTCTATTCATATGCAAAGAACGGTAATTTATACCGCCGCTTTGGTTGCATTAGTTGCTTATATCAATCATTGGATGTGGATTGCTGGTGGGGCATTACTGGTTTTACTGTTATGTTTGATTCAAACCATCAGTGCATTTCATACTCGTTTATTGTTCCTCGAGACAGCCAAGCAAACAGTAAATGTAAATGAATCTATACATACAGAAGTGATAACGCCTGTTTTAGAGCAAGTTGATCCAAACAATATTACCGAGCCAGCTTTACCTGAAACAACAGCGTTAAATCAAGAAGAACAAATAGTTCGTACACAGACCACCGCATGGTGGCAACCAGCAGTCGATTGGATGATTCATGGTAATCCAATTTTAAGGGTTGCTGTTGCTGTGCTTATGGTTGGGGTAGTGCTCTTACTGCGTTTTGCAAGTGAGCACTGGCAGTTGAGCTTAGGTGTAAAACTTGGTTTTATTGCGATTGCAGGAGGTGTATTAACAACATTTGGATATACCTTGCAAAAGAAAAACCAGCTATTTGCTGTAGCATTGCAAGGTGTAGGGTTAGCTGTTGTCTTTCTAACGCTTGTGTTCTCACATCATTTTGGTGTAATCACCAGCCTAACTACAGCCAGTATTCTATTTACGATTTTATTAGCAATTACAGTATTCTTGAGTTTAAAACAACAAGCTATTTATTTGGCAATACTCGCACTGGGTATGGCGTATGCGGCTCCTTTAGTTATTCCGCAATATCGTCCTGATGTGGTTTTTTTATTTAGTTACTATCTTGTTATTAATCTTGCAGTCGCTGCGGTTAATTTTATTCAGCCTTGGAAAATCCTAAATCAGATCGCTTTCTTTGCCACAATGTTTATTGGCGGTAGTGCAATCGCATTTTATGCAGAGCCAGCAAAATTTGACACATTAGACTGGATTTTATGGCTCCATATAGCGCTATTTATTTGGTTAAGTGTTCGTTATAGCCAAAATATCTCACGGGTTTCAGAACATGAAAAACAAGAGGGGATCCGTTTACCGCCGCTCTTAGATGTTGGTCTTATTTTTAGTGTTCCTGTATTAGGCTTTACGCTTCATGCTTATTTAGTTCATGAGTCGACCCAAGCTTTAACAATTGGTGCTGTTGTTTTAGCAGGCACTTATGCGGTGTTAACGTTCTGGATTAAAAAAACTCATCCCCAGCTTTCAGTCCTTGCAAAAAGTTTTTTCATTCTCGCGGTTGCTTTTTTTGCCTTAATTTTTCCACTCGCAAAAGGGGCGCACTGGACTGCTATTGGCTGGGTTGCACAAGGAACGGCTTTAATCGTTTGGGGAGTAACTGAACGCTACCGTTTAAGCCGATATATTGGTGTGATTTTAGTTTTACTCAGCTCACTTGCACTGTTTTATCAGGTTTGGGCAAATGAAGAGTTTCCAACGCTAAGCACTAGCATTTATGCAATTGCCCAATTCATTTCGGCCTTTTATTTATTGCAATACAACAGCAAAGAACAACGCTATTTTAGCGCAAGCATGTTTAGCGGTATTTTCTTATGTTTAGGCATGTATGCGGGCGCCGTAGCAGGTGTAGAAATAATGGCATGGCATCATCACGCTTTAAGTCCGTATTTGATCTTCGCCGTAGCCCTAATCGCAATATTTAGTGCGATTGTTCACTATAAACTTCGTGTGCAATGGCAAAGTTTGCAGTTAATTTTAATTAGCCTGTTACTGTTATTAGTTTTGGGTGAGGCTTTTATGAGTCAGGTCTTCACTTTGTTTAAATGGGTAGACTCATTACAACAAACTACTTTCCTAGTCTCTACCATTATTCTTAGTGGCTTATTTATTATGGCTCAACCGCAGTCAAGTCATTTGGGTTACGTCAAGGTATGGGCGGGTTTAAGCTGGTTAGCGTTAGCGATAGTTGGCATGGCTATTTTCCCAAAAATGCCAATAGTCGCTTTGGCTTTTGTTCCTGTAGTTTATTCGCTTTGGGCTTATAAAACTCATAAAACGACACTATTGCATCAAATTCCGGTGTGGTGTTTAAGCCTCATTTGGTTGCTTGTAGTGAGTGTTGATGTTCATTCTGCTGAATATCTTTACTTTGTTCCTTTAATTAACTTAACTGACTTCTTTTCAATTTTTGTATTTGCTGGCTTACTCTTTATTATTTATCAGCATGCTTTTGATCAAGATAAATCGCTGGAATGGACTTTTAAAATTACAACAATTTTAGTGGGCTTGCTGGTATTTAGTAGTGTAGTCGTCAGAGGTTTGCACTATTACTGGGCAACACCGCTATGGAGTGCTTCAATTTGGACAAATGGTGTAGTACAGCTAAGTTTGACGTTACTTTGGGTTATATTGGCATTTATTTTGACTACATACTCTAGTCGAAAAATGATTCGTCAACTCTGGTTCGTCGGTGCTGCACTTTTAGGGATTGTTGTATTAAAACTAATTTTGCTTGATCTATCACAAAGCGCGACATTAACTCGGGTCATTTCTTTTATTGGAGCAGGTGGGGTAATGTTGATTATTGCTTATCTTGCGCCATTACCACCGTCATCCTCTGTACAGAAGAATCAAGAGCCTAAGCTTTAGGCTCTCGTTTTAACTCTTTTTGATTACTGTATTGATCGATATCATCTTCTGCAAAAGCAGTAGTTGGTCGATCAATTAAGCCCATTTTCGGAACAGGAATTTCAATTTGGTTATCTAAAAAACCATTTCGGATACGTTCTTGCATTTCATCTCGAACTTTTAAAGAGTTTTCTTGACGACACCACATTGCAAATAAAAGCTCAATCGATGACTCCCTAAAAGCAGTAACTGTAACAGCAGGTTTTGGATCATCTAACACGAGTGGATAATTCGCTGCGACGTTAAGTAGAACCTCACGAACTTTAATAATGTCTTCATGAAAGTTAATTGCCAAAGTAATTGGAATACGCCGTATTGGATATTTTGATAAGTTGTGTACAGGAGCACGAATGAGTTGTTCGTTTGGTAAACGAATATAGACGTTGTCGAGTGTAAGTAACTTTACCGAAAGCAAATCAATTGAGATAACTTCGCCTTCGATTGTATTCCCGCGAATAAGTGTAATTTGAATCGTATCACCGACTTCAAATGAACCTTCACCAATCAAAAATAAACCACTAATCAAGTTACTGGCAGATGTTTGTGATGCGAAACCGAGTGCTACTGTTAAGATCCCCGCTGCCCCCAGAAATACACTAAGTTTGAACCCTGCTTCTTTTAAACTCGTCATAATGAAGAGTAAGAAAATAAAATAGAAAATACCGCGGCGCCATACCAGACGCTGGTGAGCATTAAAACGTGAGCCAACGGTTCTAATAAATGTATTTGAAATAATACGGGCAAGGACAAAACCAATAAAACAAAGCACAACACCGACTAAAATTTCACTAATTCGTTCGGTATTGATATTGGTAAATATGCTTTTGAGGCTATCAGCGATATCTTTTGGAATACTTGAATCGGCCATAAAACCCCCTTAAAAGAATGAATCAAACATATTAAATAGCGCACCACCCGGTGAACGTGGTGGGTGAACATAAGTCACTTCACCTGCCAGAGGGGGAGTACGGTTTTCAATACGAATACGGGCTGGGCGGTCAGAGCCTTCATAGTAGACTTTGATTTGTGATGTCCATAAGCGTCCTGTACTTTCACTATAAAATAGCGGTAGGGCAGTAACCGGTACATTCATACGATCAAAGCGTAATTGATGATTACTGGTATTATGGAAATCAATTGGCGTAACTGCACGAAAAGCACGTGGGGTTAATAGATTTAAATCGGTACGACCATCAACAGAGGTTGCATAACAAATTTCACCTTGCTGGGCATTGGGACCAAACCATGTATCTTTAGGCTGAATCACAGGAATCTCAAATAAAGGTTCATGCTGACTTTCAACTAAACCGGCAATCCATAGGGGGGTACTAATATAAAGTGTCCCACGTTGACCCGCTGGAATGTAGATTGGATCAACCGGTTTAATTACCACTGATCGGTCCGCCAAACGTGGCATGAGTAGAAACTTCGGATTTGTTTTCCGAAACATATAACGTTCGACTTGCACAGAATGTGGAAAACCAAAATTTGCATCCGTTATGATGTGCCAATCTTGCTCATTATCATCTTGGAGAGTCGGGCGATAATATTCGATACGCCATTCTTTTATGCCACGTGTTAAACGAAAGAGCATTGAACCGAATTGCCATGCTTTGGACTGGTTAATTTCAAAGTGCTGTTCACCCCACCATTTTAAAGAATTCTGGGGGTGAGGCTGATATTCATTATTTTCAAACAAGACGTAAAATTCCTCTACCGAGTTGTTAAACAGACTTCACGCTGTAATCTGCTTAGAGTACACTCAAAATCATCTTACTCATCATTATAAATTGTGATGCAAATATTGAAACAAATACAAGTTCCATATAGTTTTGCCAAGCGTCATGGTGTTTTATTTCGTTATGACGGTGATCAAGTTTTTATTGTTAGACGTCAAAATACAGAAAAAATTGCATTGCAGGAAGCAAGACGAATTTTGGGGAAACCTGCATACTATCAATTATGCACTGAACAAGAATTCAATAGCCTATTAAGTACCAGTTATGCAGGGGATACAGGTGAATCTCAACAAGTAGCTGCGGGCTTAGAAGACCATCCGGATTTATTAAGCCTTGCAGATCAGGTGCCTGAAACAGAAGACTTAATGGATCAAGAGGATGACGCGCCTATTGTTCGTCTAATCAATGCTCTTCTCTCTGAGGCAATTCGAGTAGGAGCTTCAGATATCCATATTGAAGCTTTTGAAAAAAAGCTATCAGTTCGTTTACGGGTAGATGGTCAATTACGTGAAATTGTGCAGCCACGCCGTGAACTAGCCCCGTTACTTGTTTCGCGTATTAAAGTTATGGCGAAACTCGATATTGCTGAAAAGCGTGTACCGCAAGATGGACGTATTTCTTTACGTCTTGCTGGTCGTGAAGTCGATGTCCGTGTTTCAACTTTGCCATCGTCACATGGTGAAAGGGTGGTCATGCGTTTACTCGATAAACAAGCGGGTCGCCTTAATATGACTCACCTAGGTTTAATGGCAAATGACTATGAACGTTTAACTCAGCTAGTACATCGTCCGCACGGTATTATTTTGGTCACAGGGCCTACTGGTTCGGGGAAAACGACGACTTTATATGCTGCCTTATCTGATCTAAATGACAACACCCGTAACATCTTAACTGCCGAAGATCCAATTGAGTATCAGCTTGAAGGAATTGGCCAAACTCAAGTGAATACCAAAGTGGATATGACATTTGCTCGTGCTTTAAAGGCAATGTTACGTCAAGATCCAGATGTGGTCATGGTGGGGGAGATTCGTGATCTAGAAACTGCTGAAATTGCGGTGCAGGCATCCTTAACAGGTCATTTGGTTTTATCGACGCTACATACCAATACTGCTATTGGTGCAGTGACTCGTCTTAAAGATATGGGGATTGAACCTTTCCTGCTTTCAAGCTCTTTAATTGGGGTGGTTGCGCAGCGTTTGGTTCGTACTTTATGTCCACATTGTATGACATGGCGTGAAGCCGATACTTTTGAGAAGCAAGTTTTTCAGCATATTTTCCATGAACCAAGTTTAAAGTTACCAGAGGCTCAAGGGTGTGATCAGTGTTCTCATTTAGGGTTTAATGGCCGTACAGCGATTTATGAAATTGTACCTATTGATGAACCTATGCGCCGTCTCATTCATGGTAATGCAGCTGAATTTGAATTAGAAAATCATGCTCGTCAGTATTCTGGTTCTATTCGCGATGATGGTTTACGTAAGGTGCTCTCAGGTAAAACTACACTTGAAGAAGTGCTTCGTGTAACCAATGAAGCAAGTGAAGCATAATTTGTAAGATATAAAAAATGCCCGATATGATTCGGGCATTTTTTATATTAAAACTTATTCAGTCACAATATTAAACGTCACATCAATATTGTTACGAGTTGCATTTGAATATGGACAAACGATATGAGCTGCTGCAACTAACTTTTCAGCTTCTTCACGGTCCATACCGATTAAATAAACATTTAAAGTAACTTCAATACTAAAACCTGTAGGAATTGGACCAATACCAACTTCACCTTCAACATAAGCATCTTTGCTAATATTAAATTTATCGCGGTTTGCAACGAATTTTAAAGCACCCAAAAAGCACGCTGAATAACCTGCTGCAAATAATTGTTCTGGGTTAGTTACAGCACCACCAGCGCCGCCCATTTCTTTAGGCACACCAAGTTGTACGTCTAATACACCGTCTGATGACGTTGCACGACCGTCACGGCCACCAGTTGCTTTAGCTTTTGCGCGATACACAACTTTTTCTAATGACATCTTTTTATTCCTAAATTAAATTGAATGCAAATATATCGTACACAACTTAATTATTTTAACAAGTCAATTTTGTAAAAAAATTGGTGATTATTTAGCTATATTTGTACGGAGTTGTGTTAATTGATCTTTGAGACCGAGAAGGGTAGCCGTATCACAAGAACTGGCCTCTAAGATATGCGTTGGAATATTTACGGCCTGTTCTTTAAGTTTTTTCCCCTTTTCGCTAAGCGTGATAATGACTTGTCTTTCATCTTCTTTTGAACGAGTACGATTAAGAAGCTGCAATGCTTCTAACTTTTTTAAAATTGGGGTTAAAGTTGAAGACTCTAAAAATAACTTGCTGCCAATTTCTGAAACAGTAATCTCATCTTTTTCCCACAACACTAACATCACCAAATATTGAGGATAAGTAATCCCTAATGGAGTTAAAAGTTTGCGGTAAAGTTGATTAAGGGCTAAATTTGTTGAGTAAATGAGGAAACATAATTGATTCTCAAGCTTTAGATTTTGACAGTCTTGGTCCATATATTCCTCAGAAAACTAATTGGTGCTTTTCTAGTATATCGCTTTATGTTTAATTTCTTAAATGCTCATAATTTAGAGCTATTGATAAAAATAAGATAACGTAAAAAAATGGAGTAATCTAAACATTACTCCATCACTTAAAAATACTAATTTAAAATGGTTACCAAAGGTCGGCAATTTTTTTCATTAAACGAGCACGATATTTTGCAGTTGGGTTATTTTCATTACGTTGTTGCTCTTGTTCATAAAAATCTTGCCAGGCCGTGATCATTTCTAAAGTTGTTCCTTGTTTTTTAATCATAGAAACATCGGCAGGCTGAATATTCTCTAAACGCTGTCTGGCACCTTCTGCACCTGTCCCCCAACCAATAATCCGCTGACCAAAAGCAGGCAGAGGAATATTTTTTGGAGTAGGAGGAAGTACATTTTGTTTAAGCTGCAAATTTGGAGAGACAAAATTATTTGTTGCCCCAAAATCAGTCGCATAACAATGAATATTTGCCCCTAAGCAAAAAATGCTAAATAAGTATTTCCACATGAATAATTAAGCTTTTAATAGTGAATTAATTTACGATGCATCATTAAAGGCATTGATTTACGAACAAGTTCTTGAGCAGCTAAATCAAAAGGTACCGTAATTAAACCGTTCCCTTCATAACCAATCATACTTAAAACTTGACCACGACTATCAGTTGCTCCTGCATGCCCCCAAGTTTGGCGTTTTTCCCCATGCCAACCTTGTTGCGCAGCCCCTAAAACATAGCATTGGCTATCCATTGCACGTGCTTGCAGCAAAAGCTGCCAATGCATCTGACCTGTTGTATAGGTAAATGCAGCAGGAGCAGTTAATAGATGAGCACCTTGTTGTCTAAGGGTTAAAGTTAACTCAGGAAAACGCAAGTCATAACATACCATTAGGCCAATATTGCCAAAAGGGGTAGATGTGACTACAACGTCTGTTCCTGGTTCAAAGAAACGAGATTCCTGATATCCACCCACAGCATCGCCAACTTGTACATCAAATAAATGTATTTTGTCATAACGTGCTTCGGTACGTTCAGGACTGATGCATAAACTCACTGTACGCACTCGACCATCTTGTATGATGGAACCATCCGGACGAAATGGACACGGTAGAGTGCCTGCAACAATCCAGATTTGATACTGATGTGCAAGTTTCTCAAGTCTTTGTTGAATCGACTCAAATTGCTCTGCTGTTTCACGCTGTTTGCCAGCCGCAAAACAAACAAAGTTTTCGGGAAAAACAATTAAGCTGGCATTTTGAGCCTTGCTTTGCTGAATCAATGACTCAATCACTTGAAAGTTGCTTTCAATGTCATCTTGAGAATTCATTTGAACAACTGAAACAAGAGTCATATACACATCCAGATTAGCAATAAAGTTTAGGCATTTTGCTTATCAGATACTTGTTCAAGCGTGTCTTGTTCTTTTTGCAATTGCTTAACAAGCGGCTCAAACATGTTCTGATTATTTGCATTGAGTTTCATCAATGTCTTGTGTGCGTCCAGAACGGTTCTTAGCATCGCATTATGAGTAATGTGCTCGTCAGTTAACGTTAAAGTACAAACGTTAGGATCGCCACAATAATTCAGGATGACAAAAACCTGCCCTAGCCCCATGCTGTTGGCTAAGGTTGTGATATCTGGATTGGTAGATAGCATCACAGCTTGAATATGATGAGTCTGTTTCAGTTTTAAACCTAGCTTAGCTAGGATACCTAATACAGTACTATCAATAAATGTTGTTTGGGTTAAATCAACGATTGCACCAACAACATTTTCTTGCTGTTCAATTCTGTTTAAAAGTTTGTCTAGACTTATACAAGAATGGGCTCGCACTTCACCAATAAGCTTGAAAATATGCGTTCCATTTAAACTTGCATATTCAACATGACCTGTTGACATATAAATGCCATTTTCAGAGAAGGATAGAAAAATTATCACATAGTGCCATCTCAGACTCAAGAGTCCTTAAGTCGTATATTATGTAATTAATTGATTCTTAAATTAATTCATTCGACAAAGACTAAAGATGGCAATGTCATCAGCAACGTGATCAGGGGCTTGGAATGATTGATTTTGCAAATGTTGAACTAATTGTTGAAACTGATCATTCAAGCCGCCATCAAATGGTTCTAGTGCTCCATCTGAGCAAATAATGAAACGTGCATGACGATTTAATGTGCATACATGTTCTTCAACTTCTAACTCATCAGTTAACCCTAAGGGAAAGCTGCTGGTGGTTAAAATTTTTGGAGGTTGATTAGGTTCAAAAATAATTGGAGGAGGGTAATGACCTGCACTAGACCAGCGAAGACTATGAGTTTCAAGATTTAGAATACCGACCACAATTGTAATATGTTTTTCAATATTCTCTTGAACTAGCATCCCATTTAACTTTTTGATTAACTGTCGTGGTGTTTTGGAGCGACCATGAAAGGCTGCCATCCAAGAAGTTAATAAGCTACTTGTTACACCATGCCCCGATACATCGGCGAGATAAAATAAAACCTCTTTATCATTGAGCTTCCAGTAGTCGTACCAGTCGCCTGATAAATAGGCAGAAGGTTGGAAAAAAGTTTCAACCTCATAATTTAATAAATCAATAGGATTTGGCAATAAACGTTTTTGTAATTCTGCTGCCGAAGGTAAATCACGGCTATCCTGATTACGTTTATATTGTGCATCAATTCTTGTTAAAGCTTTATTTAGATCTTTAGGTAATTGGTTCCATACCCATCCTGCAAGAGCACCAGCTTCCCATGCTTGAGCTAAAGCACTACCTTCATGCTCAAAAGCAATCACGATTGTAGGTAAACGCCATTTATAAGTTAGGAAATCTTGTACATCAGCAATTGCGATAATTGTTGGGTCGTATAAATCGAGATCATCTATGTGAATGACTTGTAAGTCTGGTAATGCTTCCAGAGCTTGCTCTACGAAAGGGATAGAGCGTGTCGGTTTAATAAAATACATAGAAGATATGGTAGTCCTTTTTCAAGATCACTTTATCCATCATAGAGGATGTATGACCAAAATCAAGGTATTGCCTTTCTATAAGAAAAATGCAATACCTTGATATGTCCTTTAATTATTTTTCGGTTTTATCAGTGTTATCTTCTGGTACATCTTCAGATTCGTCATCATCAATAAAAGACACATCTGCCGAATCACCTTTTTTCTCGGCAATCTGGAATGCTTTACGTTGGAGATATAAATCACGAATCATCGCATATTGATCGCCTTGTATCGTTTGGTCTAAATCTAGATATTGAGCGCGTGTATCAACGGCTTGTAATAGATTAGTCGACCAATACAGGCCATCTTGGTCATCCATAATATATTTTTGTGGACGGGCCTGAGCATCTACAGCCAAGCCAACGCCATCACGTAAAGTGCTTGGCCCAAAGAAAGGCAGCATAAGAAATGGTCCAGAAGGAACACCATAGTAACCGAGAGTTACACCAAAACTTTCTTCTTCAGGAGGTAAGCCTAAGCGGCTCGCTGGATCGGCTAAACCTAAAGTTGTTAACGTATTAATAGTAAAACGACCTAAAGTTTTTGCGGCGCGGCCAGGACGTCCTTGAATTAGTTGGTTAACAGCATTCCATGGTTCGCCAAGGTTTTTACGAAATTGTCGGTAAGAACCACGTACATCTTCTGGCGTCTTTTCTCTATATTCAACAGCAACGGGACGCAAAACATGGCGGTCTAACATATCGTTAAAAGAATAAATTGGACGGTTCAGTGACTGTAATGGATCTTTTACTGTATCCGGTTGAGCAGCATTTGCGTTGATCTTTAAATCTTTAACTTTTATGCCTTTCAAATCTTTAATAATTTGTAAGTGAGGTCGGCTATGCTGAGTCTGGGTTGAAGTAACATCTTCCGAACTAGCGGCAGATTCTTCAGTAAGATTTTCTTGAGCATGGGCTGAGGTGTAAAGACCTACAGTTAATAAGCTCGACAAAAGTAAATTAGAATAATTCATATAATTCCTTAACCGCTAGCCAGGCTATATTCAATATGCAGTTGGGTAGAGATATATTTTAATACAGAAGCGATAAGCTATTATCAATGTAAAATTGATCAAATTATATAGAAATATAGCCAAAAAGCCTAAAAAATGTACGCTTGATATGAATTGCTATAAAAAGGGGTTGCAAAGGGGATGAGATGGTCTATAATGCACATCCATCGGCGGTGATGCAGATAGAAACTTGTTGAAAAACAGTTACTTGTGATTAGATTGGTTGCTTTAAGTGA